>DASSPO010000464.1:0-24813 GCA_035699585.1 Bauldia sp. | reverse complement strand
GGCCAAGGGCGGCCTCTACACCTTCACCAAGGGACTCGCGCGGGAGGTCGGTCCGGTCGGCATCCGGGTCAACGGGGTGGCACCCGGCCTCATCGCGACGCGGTTCCACGACACCCACACCACCGACGCCGCGCGCAAAGCGACGGTAGAGCAGACGCCGCTTCGTCGCGAGGGGACGCCTGCCGACGTTGCGGGGGCGGTGCTCTATCTGTCGTCATCGCAGGCCTCGTTCCTCGCCGGCGAGACGATCGAAGTGAATGGCGGCCTCGGTCTTTTCTGACCGAGGCCGGCAAAGGCGGCTCGGCCCGGCCGCCAGTTCGATAGTCGGGCCAAGACGGAGATGACCCGGCTCCGCTACGCGGAGCCCAACAGAGCGGGAGAGACAAATATGACCCTTCGACCGGGACTGATCGGAACAGCAGCCGCATTCGCTACAATCATCGGAGCCGGCGTGGCGGCGGCTCAGGATACGCCGTTTACCATCTGCGTCGTCCACAACAACGCCGACCATCCATCGATCACCGCGATCGTCAACGGCATGAATGACGAGGCGAAAATTTATGGCGGCGAGGTGACCTACTTCGATCCGGCCTTCGACCCGCAGAAGCAAGCCTCGATGGTCGAGGACTGCATCGCCCGCAAGCCGAGCGTGATCGCGGTCAACGCGGTCGATCCGGCGGCGGTTGTGCAGGTCCTTAAGAAAGCGTCGGAGGCGGGCATCCCGGTGGTGATGCAGAACGCCAATACCAACGAGGAAGGGCGGGCGTACACCAAGACCTTCGTCGGCTCGCAGTCTTTCGACCAAGGCTACGCGGTTGGCGAGATGATCGTGAAGGCGACCAACGGCAAGGGTAAGATGGTGATGATCACCGGCAGGCCCGGGCAGTTCGACGTCGTCCAGCGCGCCGACGGCGTCAAGAAGGCTTTCGCTGATGCAGGGGCCGAAATCGAGATCCTTGCCGAGGAGCCGGCGGACTGGAGCAAGGACAAGGCGCTCACGGTCATGCAGGACCTCCTCACCCGCTACCCGGACATCGACATCGTGTTTGGCCAGGATGACCCGATGGCACTCGGTGCGCTCCAGGCGATCAAGGCCAACGGCGTCGAGGGAATCAAGGTGTTTGGCGTCAACGGCAACAAGGACGCCTGCGACGCGATCAAGGCTGGCGACATGTACGGCACCGCCATGCAGCTCAGCTACATGGTGGGCGTTTATAGCGTTCGCGCCGCCTACGACCTCTATAAGGGCCGTCAGGTTCCAGCGCAGATGCTGGCGCCGACGGCTCCGGTCACCCCGGAAAACGTCGACGCGCTTTACGACCAGTGCTGGTAGACCCGACACTGAGGCCGCGTCCGGTCGCTCGCGCCGGACGCGGATTTCACGCATGATCGAGACGGCATGACCATCGCGCCCGACAGAGACCTCGGTTCCGGACGGCGCTCCGGCGCCGCCGGGTTCAAGGTACCCTTCGCCGCCCTTGGTAAAGGGCCGTCGGGCGCGGTGCTCCGCGTCCTCCGCAATCACACGGCACTGATCCTGCTGATCGTCCTGATCATCGCCGGCGGACTGCTCTCTGACGTCTTCCTGACCTCGCGCAATCTTCTCAACATCATGTGGGCGGTATCGATTCTTGGCATCATTGCCCTCGGTCAGACCGTCCTTCTCATCACCTGCAACTTCGACATGTCGGTGGCCTTCGTGGTCGGACTTGCGGGGATCGTGACCGTCCTCTCCCAGATCGCCGGTTTCGATCTCGTCACGTCGATGGCGTTCGGACTGGCCGCAGGGATCGGGATCGGCATGATCAACGGGTTGCTTGTCGTCTACACAGGCGCCAACCCTTTCCTCATCACGCTCGGCACCGCGCTTCTGGCATATGCCGTGTCGCTGATGCTGACTCGGTCACAGACGCTCTACGCGACGATCCCCGAATTCAACGAGCTTGGCCGCGGCCGCCTGTTTGGCGTGGTCCACTATTCGGTGATCCTGGTCATCGTGCTTGCGCTCGCTATCGAGTTCGTGCTTCGCCGTACCGCATTCGGCCGCTCGCTCTACGTGATCGGCTTGAATGAGACGGCAGGGCGTATGTCCGGCCTCGCCATCCGGCGGGTGAAGCTCGTCGCCTTCGCGCTGTGCGGAGGAACGGCGGCTCTCGCCGGGCTGATCATGACGTCGCGCACCGGCAGCACGGTAGCGAGCGCCGGTGCGGGCATGGAGTTCGATTCGATCATTGCCGCCGTACTTGGCGGCACCAGCCTGTTCGGCGGGCATGGCGGGGCGCTCCGAACCCTGGTCGGTGTGCTTGTTCTCGGGGTGCTCAACAACCTTCTCATCCTGCTCAGCGTGCCGATCGAAGGCCAGCAGATCGCCAAGGGCATCGTCTTCCTTGCGGTGGTCTGGGCCGACAGCGTGCTCCGTCATCCGTGAGGCAGCGATGAACCGCTTCCTGTCCTTCGGCGGCGAGCAGACGGCGGCGGTGATCGCGGTCGCGATTTTCATCACCTTCGCGCTCAGTGCGGGCGAATACTTCCTCACCCTCCAGAACCTCGAGAATGTGGCGCGCCAGGTGTCGCTCGACGCGCCGCTCGTCTTCGGCCAGACGATCGTGCTCATTGCTGGCGGCATCGACATCTCGGTCGGGGCGACGATGGCGATGGCTGCCGCGCTCACCATCGGCCTTCAGGAATACGGGACGCTCACCGCGGTGGTCGCCGCGATCGCCTTTGGCGTCGTGGTCGGCGCCTTCAACGGGTTCCTCGTGACCCGTGGGGGGATCGTACCCTTCGTCGCCACTCTCGGCACGATGAGCGTACTCCGGGGGCTGCTCCTCACTTATACTGGGCAGGAGCCCCTTTCGGGCACCGATGATGCCTTGGTGTACTGGGGCGGCGGCAGCATCGGCATCGTGCCAGTGCCGCTGGTGTTGTCGCTCGTCATCCTCGTCGGCCTGATGGTCATGCTCGGCAGTACGCGCGCCGGGCGCAACATCTACGCAATTGGCGGCAATCGCGAAGCAGCCTACATCGCAGGCATCGCCGTGAAGCGTTATGAATTCCTGGCCTTTGTGATCAGCGGGACGCTCGCCGCCGTCTCCGGCGTGCTCCTCGCCTCCCGGCTCAACTCGGCCAACACGCAGCTCGGCGTCGACACCCCGCTCCTCTCCATCTCCGCCGCGTTGATCGGCGGGGCGAGTCTGCTCGGCGGGCGAGGTACGATCGTCGGCGCCTTCCTCGGAGTGCTGGCGCTCGGCATGCTAACCAACGGCATGAACCTGCTCGGTGTGAACACGTACTACCAGATCGCCGTGAAGGCGACGATTCTGATCGCGGTGGTCGCGATCGATGCCCTGTCGCGTACCATGGCCAGGCGCCGCGAGCGCACGGCCGCCGCATGATCGCCGTTTCCGACATCCACGTCCGACCCCAGGAGGCCACACCATGGCCCGCATCGTCCGGATCGCCACCACCTCGATCGCCACGCTCGAAGACACAGCCCCGCCCTTCAATCTTCGCTATCCCAAACCTCAAGACACGCTGGCGCTCGGCCTCTCCCTGCTCGATGCCGCCGGCGCGCAGGGTGCCGATCTCGCCCTCCTGCCGGAAGGATTTATGGCGGCAGGTCTCCCGGCCGTTCAGATCCCCGATATAGCCGAGCCGCTCGGCGGGCCGTCTTTCCGCGCAGTCGCGGAGCGGGCGAAGCGGTACGGCATGTACATTGTGGCGGGGTTCTACGCCGAAGTCGGTGGCACGATCTCCAACCTCGCCGCGCTGATCGACCGCAACGGCGAATTGGTCGGGACGTACAGCAAGCAGCGGCCGACCGAGGGCGAAATAGACAACGGTGTGATGCCGGGCACGGCGGCGCCGGTCTTCGAAACCGATTTCGGTCGCGTCGCCCTCGCGATCTGTTTCGATCTCAACTGGCCAGACCTCTGGGCCGAATACGCCCGCAAAGGTGCTGAGATCGTCTGTTGGATATCGGCCTATGAAGGCGGCTTCCCGCTGCAGGCTAGTGCCTGGACCAACCAGTACGCCGTCGTTTCGTCGGTGTGGCCGTATCACGCGCGGGTGATCGAGAAGACCGGCCGCATCGTCGCCCAGACTTCACGCTGGGGTCGCCTCGCGTTCCACAATCTCAACCTCGACAAGCGGCTGTTCCACACCGATGGGCAGATGATGAAGCTGGTGCCGATCCTTACCCGCTACGGCGAGGCGATCCGCATCGAAACCTTCCACGAGGAGCACTTGTTTACGATCGAGAGCGTGGACCCCGCGCTCTCGGTCGACACGGTCATTGCTGAGTTCGGGCTTGTCGAATACCGCCGGTTCATCGACCGCTGCACCTGGGCACAGGCGGAGGCGTTGAAGAAGAAGCGAATGCCCGAACCGGCGGAATAGGAGCAGCGATGGCGGCGCCCCTGCTTGATCTCGCCGATATTGCAAAGAACTTTCCGGGCGTGCGAGCCCTCGACGGGGTGAGCTTCGACCTCCGGCCGGGCGAGGTGCACGCGCTCCTCGGCGAGAATGGCGCCGGCAAGTCGACGCTGGTCAAGATCATGTCGGGCGTCTACCGCCCCGACCGGGGAACGATACGGATCGATGGCCGGGAGGTGACGATCGCCGACCCGACCGAGGCGCAGGCGCTCGGCATCGTGCCCGTGCATCAGGAACTGCACCTCGAGCCCTATCTCACGGTCGCCGAGAACATCTTCCTCGGCCGGCAACCGAAGGGACGATTTGGCCTGATCGATCATGCCCGGATGCGCCGCGAGGCGAAAGCGATCATCGACGGGCTTGGCGTGGCACTCGATCCCTCGGCAAGGGTGCAGTCGCTCTCCGTCGCGCAGCGCCAGATCATCGCGATCGCGCGGGCCGCCTCGACGACGGCGCGTATCGTGATCTTCGACGAGCCCACCTCGTCGCTGACCGAGCGCGAAACCGGCCTCCTGTTCGAGCTGATCGAGCGGCTGAAGGCGAAGGGCCTCGGCATCATCTACATCTCGCACCGCATCGACGAGATATTTCGGCTATGTGACCGCGTTACAGTCTTCCGCGACGGGCATTTGGTCGGCAGCAAGCCGGTCGCGGAGACGAGCCTTCGGGAGCTGATCGCGATGATGGTCGGCCGCGACATCAGCGACCTGTTTCGCAAGGAGGCGGCTGAGATCGGCGACGTTGTCCTCGCGGTAAAGGGCCTCGGCAAGCGGGGCGTGCTTCGCGACATCTCCCTATCTGTGCGACGCGGCGAGATCGTCGGCATTGCGGGGCTGGTCGGCGCCGGACGCACCGAGCTCGCCCGCGCCATCTTCGGTGACCTTTCCTGCGATACGGGGGAGATCCGCATCGGCGGCGAGATCCTTCCACCCGGACACTCGCCGAGCCGAGCGATCGCCGCCGGCATCGGCCTGGTGCCAGAGGATCGCAAGGAACAAGGCCTCGTGACCGGCTTGCCGGTCCGGCAAAACATATCGATGGCGATGCTCAAGGCGCTGTCGCGGTTGGGCATCATTAGCTTCCGGCGCGAGCGCCAGCTCGCCGAAAAGTATGTCGCACGGCTCGCCATCAAGACACCGAGCGTCGACCAGAAGGCCACCTTTCTCAGCGGCGGCAACCAGCAGCGCGTGGTCATTGCGAAGTGGCTCGCAACCAACCCCAAGCTGCTCATCGTCGACGAGCCAACCCGCGGCGTCGACGTCGGCGCCAAGGCAGAAATTCACACCTTGCTCTGCGACCTCGCGAAGCAGGGTATGGCGATCATCATGATCTCCTCGGATCTTCCAGAGATCCTCGCAATGAGCGATCGCGTCGCGGTGATGCACCAAGGTCGCATCGTCGCTGAGCTGCCCGGACACGGGCTCACGCAGGAGGCGGTCATGCACCATGCGACAGGTCAAGAAACTCACTATTCCTGAGTTTGCAGAATCGCTTCCGCGTGAGAACTGGGGTTAACTGCGCGCGGAGTCCTCGGCGTCAGCAAAGCGGGCGACGCCCTCCCAAACGACAGCAAAGCACCGTCTCCCGCCCCGACCACCGACGCAACTGACCGACAGCCTGTTCCGTTGAAAACGGAGTGCGTTCGTGGAAAAGTATACGATTAGATGACAAGCGATCACCCGCTCATGGCGAGCCTGATCGAGCCGGGGATTCCGGCCTTCGACGTCGGTCGTTTCACTCGCTATTGCCGACTAGTTCATTTCGCGGCGGGCGATGTCCTCCGCAAGAAGGGACAGCATTACCGCGACATGTATCTCATGGTGAGTGGGGTCGTCGAGGTAGACCTTGGTACTGGCAGCGAAGCGGGTCAGCCGCTAGTCGCCGGCGCCAGGGCCCCGATTGGCGAAATTGGCTTCCTTCGCGGTTCGGCCGCAGTCGCTACGGTGACGGCGCGAACCGCAGCCGACGCGCTGGTTCTTGATGATCCAGCGCTTGCCCGTATAGAGCGAAGTGATCCGGTGCTCGCTGCCGATCTGTTCCGATATCTGGCGCGTACCGCCGTGGAGCGGACGAGCTTCAACCTCACTCTATCATCGCCGGGGGTCGCCGATCGCGCGGCGATCGATATTTATCTTTGCCGTGACGAGGATATGCTCGGACGCGCCAAGCGCCTCCGGTACGAAGTCTATTGTGACGAGCTTGGCCGCAACTCCCCGTATGCCGACCACAGGGATCGAACCATCACGGATCACCTCGACCAGTTCGGTCACACCTTCATCGCTGTGGAGGAGGGCGAAACAATCGGCACCCTCCGCAGCAACCTCTCGCGCGAAGGCGATCTCGGCGTCCTCATCGAGGTCTATGGGATGGGGAAGTCAGTGGACCATCCTGAGGCGACCGCAATCTGCACCAAATTCATCGTCAGGAAGGGGAAGCGCGGCGGCATGGCCGCCACGAAGCTGATCTCAGCGATGGTCGGCTTGGGACTTCGAAGCGGCATCCGGGCCTGCTACATTGATACAATACCCTCGCTGCGGCCTTACTATCAGGCACTTGGCTTCACACAGTCGGGGGACATGTTCTTCCATCGAGAAAACGGCCCATCCTACCCCATGGTGCTCGATCTTACGCTGCACGGTGAACAGCTGGCGAAGGAAACCGGTGCGCTCAAATACCTGAAAACATTTGTCAGGGCGCAGGCTTCGCCAATACGAAGCGTGGCGACGCCGGATTCAGAGACCCCGGGATGAGCGTCGCAGCGATCATCCTGCTTCTGATGATCGCGTTTCTCGGTCACGCAATGGCGCTCTTCTGGTATCTCGCGGTGACGCGAGAGTGGCCGATTTCTCAGCGCGTAATATACGACTTGCCCATCAGCAAGGAGCAAATCCGGCGCGAGCTTCGGAACTCGGTGCACGCGCCGCTTCACGCTGTGATCCTCGCCGGCTTTCTGCTCCTCGGCTTCTTCCAGAACACGAGTGTCGGCTCGTTCCTCGCGACAGCACTCCTTACGACGATCTGGGCCGAAATCTGGCACTACACTTCGCATCGTGCCTTCCATCTGAGGCGCTTCCACTGGATCCACGCAGAGCATCACCGTAGCCACCTCAACAGCTGGCTCACTGCCATCTCCTTCTCCTTCACCGAGAAGCTGGTCTTTGACTTGGGCCTCCTCGGCGTCCTCGCGATCATTGACTACTTCACCAGTCTCAACTTCTTCGGCATCGCTGGCTGGTATATCGGCTACCTCGTCATCAACTCCTTCAGCCATGCCAATTTCGAGTTCCGACCAAAGGGCTACAACCGGTTCATGGGGAAGGTCCTTACCACCACCACCTACCATTCGCTCCACCATTCCCGGTACACCGGAAACTATGGGCTCGGCTCGCGCGTTCTCGACCGCATTTTCGGCACCGAGTGGGAGGACTATGAGCGGCTGTATGACCGAATCTCGACTGAGCGACGCCCCTTGAAGAGGCTCCGGGAGCTAGTGGAAGCCCCAGGTGTGGCGAAGGGGACCGAACCGGCCGAATGATGGAGGCGACAGCCCCGCTCTATCCGCTATGTGTCGCGCCGGCCGCGAGACCACCTCGCTTCCCGTTCAATTTCATCAAGCTTCTGCGCAACAACCTCGAACTGATCCCGGAAGAGGCCTACCGGAAGCCGATCATGCTCGCGCCGGGCCCACCGAGAATGGCGTTCCTGACCGGTCCAGAAGTGGTGAAGACCATCCTCCTCGACCGTGCCGCGGAGTTCCCAAAGGGCGGGGTTCAAGTCAATGTACTTAGGCCGGTCTTCGGGGATGCCATGATCTCGGCTGAAGGCAAGGAGTGGCGCTGGCAGCGCGGCGTCGCGGCACCACTCTTTCGGCACGAGGAACTTCTTCGTTATGCCCCGGCGATGACCGCAGCGGCGGAAGCGCTGGTTGACGAGTGGCGAAGGGGAGAGCGAGGCGCTGTCCGTTCAGTCCATACCGACATGATGCGGGCCGCCTTCAATGTGATATCGAACACCATGCTCGCAGGCGGTGCGCCGGATGTGCTCGGCGCGATCGAGAAGAGTCACGCCGACTATTATCACGCGGTCAATTGGTGGGTGACCTATTCGCTCCTCGGCTTGCCGCACTGGATGCCGCGCCCCGGTGGACGGGGTATGCGCGCCCACGAGAGACGGCTCAGAAGATCCGTCGGTGAGTTGGTCAGGACGCGGCGAGCGAACGCCACCGGCGACGACCTTCTTGCAAGACTGGTGCGATCGTCCGACCCTGAATCGGGGCAGGTGATGGCTGAGGAGAATCTCGTCGACAATATCGTCGCTTTCCTCATGGCCGGTTATGACACGACCGCTTTGGCGCTTGCCTGGACGCTGTATCTCATCGCGCAGAGCCCGGAGTGGGAAGCACGCATACGTGAGGAGGTCAGGAACGTCGTGGGCGCCGGTCGGGTGACGGCGGACCATGTCCACAAGCTCGTCACGGTCGAGCAGGTTCTGAATGAGTCGCTCCGTCTCTTCCCGACTGCGCCGATCATCATCCGCGACATCAACGAGGACGTCAGCTTCGACGGCGTGACCGTGCGTGCCGGGACGATCGGCATCATCCCGATCTACGCCATCCACCGGCACCGGGCGACCTGGGAGGACCCGGACCGCTTCGACCCTTCACGCTTCGCGCCTAGCCGACCCAAGCCCTCGCGTTTTCAATTCCTGCCCTTCGGCGCCGGTCCACGCATCTGCATCGGTGCGTCATTCGCCATCCTCGAGGCGAAGATGATGCTTGCGACTTTTGTTCGCGCTGCGCGCTTTGAACTCGATACGGCAGTAGATTCCCGCCCGGTTGGCCGAATGTTCCTGGTACCGCGACAAGGGATGCGGATGCGAGTCATCATGAGAGACGATGTGTAGGCCAAGGGCCGGCATTACCTAGCCCCGCGTGGCTGCACCACACTCGCGCTGACGTTTCACCGTCGAGGCTTGGTGCCGATACCCCAGGGGGTGACAGCTAAGTGCGTGAAGAGTGGTCGGGGTCAGGAAGCCAGTCCGGGAATCTCGCAGACAGCGCCTGTCGATAACCGCGATAGCCCTCATACCGCGCGACTTCGGGATCCGAGGAGAGGGCGCCAGCTACCACGTCCCAAAATTGTTTAAACGCGGCCCGTCTCGTGGACATCGCCGATGAACGCACCTCGTCCACCGCCTACAAGCCCGAGCTGCAGCCGCCGCTCCGACGAGATTCTTCACATTCGATTTCGCCATCGACTACCGTGCGCGATTCCAACGCCGGCCCCGCGGGGACTCGATGACCGGGGCACGTTAGGGCGAAGGCTGCAGTATCCCTCGTTACCCTCGTCCATCTTTGGGTGACCGCGCCCGATCGGAGGTCAACCTCCGCTCCTCTCCGCCCCAAGCCGCGCAAGGGTCATGGGGCACGGCAGTGACAGCCACGAATGCCGATCGCCTTGATCCTAAACTCGTTGCTGCAGCCTACGGCAGGGGAGCCCGCCAGCGCCCATCCGCAAAAGGATCGTCCAGGTCCTCACACCACGTTGCGGCGATGTCCGACGTTCGCAGCGGCGCGCCCAGCAGCCGTGAGAAACTCGGCGATCCTACGATCCGGCATCGGTGCACCCAACAGATATCCCTGCGCTTCGTGCACCGCGCCCAGTGCCACTATCGCGTCAAGTTGATCTTCCGTTTCAATACCCTCCACCGCGACGATCAGGCCGATCGCGTTGCTGAGTTCGGTGATACCGCGCAGAAGGGCGACCGACCGAGCACTGCCGCTCAGCGCGAGGACAAAGGAACGATCGATCTTGACCTTGTCCAGCGGCAAGGAATTTAGATAGCTCAGGCTCGAATAGCCCGTCCCGAAGTCGTCAAGGGCAATGCGAACGCCGAACGCCCTGAGTTGTTCGAGCGTTGCGCGCGTTGTTGCAAAGTCGCCGAGGGCAAGCGATTCGGTGATTTCGAGTTCAAGACGGTTGGGTGGCAGGCCCGCCTTTGCAAGGGCCGACTGCACCGATTTGACGAGCACACTTCTGGTAAACTGGGTAGGCGAGAGATTGACCGCCACTCGTACCGATCCAGGCCACGTCGCGCACTCGCGGCACGCGCTGTGGAGAACCCATTCACCAATCTCGGCCATGAGCCCGATATCCTCGGCTACGGGGATGAACTCATCGGGTGTCCGTATGCGGGAATCCGTGCTGGGCCAGCGAAGCAACGCCTCACACGTAGAGACCTGCATCGTCCGCAGGTCCACGAGCGGCTGGTAGTACACCTCGAAAGCCCGCCGTTCATAAGCGGCGCGGAGTTCCATCTCAAGGTTTCGCTTCGCCTGGACCGCGGCCGCCATAACTGGCTCGTACAAGAGCCAGGACCTCCTGTTTCGAGCCTTGGCAGTACAAAGTGCGAGATCGGCGTTCCTCAGTAGTTCCTCGGGCGCGGTGCCATGGGTAGGTGCTATCGCGATCCCGATGCTGGCTCCGATGACGACCTCATGCCCCTCGACGACGAAAGGCCTGGACAGTGTCTCGATCACTTCGGATGCCAAGGCAGCAGCCTCCGCCGCGCCGATCCTTCGTCGGAGGATGACAAATTCGTCGCCGCCGAAGCGCACGATGAGATCGTTGTCGTTGGTCAGTTGGCGCAGGCGCTCGGCGGTCGCCGTGAGAAGAGCGTCACCTCTCAGATGTCCCAACGTCTCATTGACTTGGTGGAACTCTGCGAGGTCGACAAAAAGGACGGCGGCAGATCCGTCTTTACCGATGGAGCTTGCCACCTCTTCGAGAGAGCTGCGAAGCACTCGGGGATTCGCCAACCCCGTGAGCGCATCGGTGGTCGCCAGCTTGGTGATCTCCAGCGTCGCCTGACGAAGCTTGGCGGCGGTCCGAATCCATGGGTATAGAAAGGTCGGAGCCAGAAGCGCGGAGATACCCATGGCTGAGAGGATCTCATAGGCGAGGCCCGGATCCTTCCGCCCGATCGACTGATATGAAACGATCGAAAGCAATACGGCGAGTGCAATGATGACCGCCGATATGCCGATAGTCGCTAGCAACTGATGCCGCAACAAGGCCGTAAGAAACATTGGCGACGCCAAGTGTCTGACTATTATCTCATCAAAATGCAAACAGACTGACCTGCCGTTACCTCACTAACAAGACATCGATTCAAATCTTTTCGGACCGACCGGGTCGGCTTGGCCAAGTCGCCGCTGTACTGCGACGCGCTGGGTGGTAGTTCAAATCATCGCCCTGCCCCGGCTCCTGAATAACGGGCGCCATCCCGCAGGCCATGGTCCGTCGTGGCGGCCGAGCCAGGGCGGGCGAGGACTCGGCCACGCCAGATCACTGCGAGTTGACGGGCGGGTCGGTTGCGGTCAAATGGCCCGATGACCAGATATAGCCCATCCCCATAGGAGTCGCCCTGAGGGGCGGACATGATCGCCTTCATCGCCCGCTTCATCGGCCTGTGGTTGATCGCCGGCGCTCTGGTGGCGCTGGTTGTCGACGGAACCAAGACCATCGCCGCCTCGACCCTTACGGTCACGCCGCTTGGCCAATCGTGGTACTCGATCAGCCCGTCGACGTTGATGTCGGCGCAGAGCTTCGTTCAGGGTACCGTTGAATCCTACATCGGACACTGGCTCTGGGATCCGCTCATCGTCTGGATCCTGCTTCTCCCGACTTGGCTGGTGTTCGGGCTTCTCGGAACATGGCTGGTCTATGTCGGACGGAAACGCCGCATGTCTGCGGCCTACGCGTCCTGAACCCCGCGCGGGGAAAGGAGAGACGAGAATGAACATCCTCGACCTGTTCGCCCGAAAGACATCGATGCCGACGTCCGAGACCGCGCTTCCGGGGCGTGCCGAGCCGATCCCGACCGCCGACAAGCACTTCGTCAACGGAAGGCCACTCAAGGGTCCCTATCCCGACAATATGCGGACGGCGATCTTTGGCCTCGGCTGTTTCTGGGGGGCCGAGAAGGCCTTCTGGAAGATTCCCGGCGTCTACGTGACTGCTGTCGGCTATGCCGGCGGCTACACGCCGAACCCGACCTATGAGGAGGTCTGTTCGGGCCGCACCGGTCACAACGAGGTCGTGCTCGTTGTCTATGACCCGAGGGCGGTGAGCTACGAGCAGCTCCTCAAGGTTTTCTTCGAGGCCCATGACCCGACGCAGGGCATGCGCCAAGGCAACGATGTCGGCACGCAATACCGCTCCGGTATTTATGTTGCCGACGAGGCCCAGCGAAAGGCGGCGGAGGCGGCCCGGAAGATGTACGGCGAGGCACTGAAGGGCAGCGGCTACCCGGACATTACCACCGAGATTGCCGACGCCCCACCGTTCTACTTCGCAGAGGACTACCATCAGCAGTACCTCGCCAAGAATCCCGGTGGCTATTGCGGCCTGGGCGGTACCGGAGTTTCCTGCCCCATCGGCACCGGCGTCACCGTCGGCTAGGCGGACACCGGGCCGCGGGGGCCGAACGCAGGGGAACACCTTGGCCCATCGGATCGGGCGACGTGAGCCGGTCGGGAAGGCGCTTTGGCGCCTCCTCGGCGACGACATCGAGAAGGCCCGGCAAGCGCTTGCCGGTAACGGGCCACGTGAAGAGCGCATCCACCGCGCGCGCCAGCGGCTCAAGCGGGCTCGCTCCGCGCTTACCGTGATGGAGCCCGCCCTTGGGGCGGCCGCGGACGAGATCAGGAA
This sequence comes from Bauldia sp., assembly GCA_035699585.1. Lineage (GTDB taxonomy): Bacteria > Pseudomonadota > Alphaproteobacteria > Rhizobiales > Kaistiaceae > Bauldia. The sequence continues at coordinate 11,668 of DASSPO010000464.1, read as the reverse complement.
GATGCTGTCCGGCGCGGGCCGGATGCTCGGCGGGGCGCGTGACGCCGATGTCGCCGCGGCGACGGCGCGGGGTCTCCGCGCCGGCATTTCCAATGGCGACGCGGGGCTGGACCGCGTCGTCGCTGTCCTCGAGAGCAGGGCTGAGGAGGCTCACCGCCACGACACCCCCATCGAAACCGTCGTCGACCGGCTCCGCCACGCCGAAGCTCGGCTTGCGTCCGCCGTCTTCGAGATCGACGGCGAGAAGCTTTTTGCCCGCGCTCTTCTTCGCTCCTATGCCAAGGGGCGGAAGGCGATGCGGCAGGCCGAAGAGACGCTTTCGACCCCGGACCTTCATACCTGGCGGAAAGACGTAAAGGATCTCTGGCATCTTGTCCGGCTGGGACGCAAGCGTGTGCCGGCCAAGATCGCGAAAATGGGAAAGCGCCTCGAACGCCTCGGCGACCTGCTCGGCCGCGACCATGACCATGCAGTTCTCGCCGAGAAGCTCGCGCTCGCCCCTGATGCCGATCATTCGCTGATGCGCCAGCTCGCCATGATCGCCGCCGAGCGCCGGGCGCTGGAGAAGGAGGCTTTTGCCATCGGAAGCAGGCTCTACCGCCGCAAGCCCAAGGCCTTCGCCGCGAAGGCGCGGCTTCGCTGAAGCGACGCGATGGCCGGCACATCTCTCAACAACCTCCAGAAGTCGCCCGCATCTGGCGCGGCCGGACGACACGGGACAGGGCCGACGCCTTCGATGCCTACTGGGCCGATTCCGCCCCTCATTGAACGGGCGCTCGGCATTCAGATCCGCAAGGATCGGGCGAGGGAGACCGAGTCGTGAGCGTTTCCTGCCGGGAGAGCGCGTCCGGGTGTTCGATCTAGATGTCCGCGGCGCCGACACTGGCGGCGGGAAGGACTGAATTTGGAGCTTCCGGCTTGTCGAAGCGACAGCGCACCATCCCAGTCCATGTCCTCAACGACAAGCGCGTCCACCTTGCGCCGCCGCGTCTCGGCCATCTGGAGCAGGGGCGCCTGAAAACGCTCTGCGGCAAGCTTGCCGTGACTGCTCTGCCGCTCTTCGCATCGGCTGGCGGAAACCGCTGCCGCACCTGCTTCGCGAAGGTGGATCATGAGGGCTTCGCCAGGGTGGAAGCATAGGCGGGAACTGCTCCACCGTATTCGGGCCCATGCCTTCGGTTACAGAGCGAACCCGCCGTCGGCCAGAAAGATCTGTCCCGTCGTGTAGGCTGATTCGTCGCCGGCGAGGTAAACGGCGAGCGCCGCGATCTCCTCAGGTTTGCCGAGGCGTCCCATCGGCTGGCGGTCGATAAAGGCTTGGCGGATCGTCTCGATCGGCTTGCCCTGCGCCTTTGCCTGCGTCTCGATGCGCTGGTCGAGCGACGGCGACTCTATAGTGCCGGGGCAGATGGCGTTCGCCCGGATACCTTCCTTGATGTAATCGGCGGCGACCGCCTTGGTGAGGCCGATCACTGCCGCCTTCGACGCGCCGTACACATACCGGTTGGGGATGCCACGCACCGAGGATGCCCCCGATGCGATGTTGACGATCGCTCCCGCCCGCTTCTCCAGCATCCCGGGCAGGAAGGCGCGGATCGTCCGGTGCATCGATTTCACGTTCACATCGAACGAGAAGTCCCACTCCTGGTCGGAGGTCGTCAGCACCGTCCCGTGGTGAACGAACCCGGCGCAATTGAAGAGGATGTCGATAGGACCGTATTTCTTCGCGATCGCATCGACGGCCGGCGTCGAGCGCACGTCAAGCCCGTCGGTGTGGGCAACCCCGTGCGATTTGAGGTCAGCGATGAGCTCCGGCCTGATGTCGGTGGCAATCACCTCGGCGCCTTCTCGCGCGAAGGCGATCGCAGTCGCCCGTCCGATGCCCGCCCCTGCGGCGGTGAGAAATGCACGCTTCCCCTTGAGCCGATCCATCGGTTTCCTTCCCTTCCCGTCTCCGTCTGGTAGCCGGCCGGACCATGCATTCCGGACCGGTCAGGGTCAACGCCGCGCGCGGGCTTCGGCAAAAATGTCACGGCTCGGATTTCCGCGAGTTCGTGCCGCTTCACCCCGTTTCGGCTGGCGCATCGCAATGTCATACACGCGCCCTTAACCGGCGATGTGATTCGATCGCCGCCTTCCGGGGAAGTCGAGGGCCTACGCGTATGGTCAGTGTCGTGCGGGGGAGCGTGATCGCCATGGTGATCGCGCTGATGATAGGCGCGGTCGTCGCCTATTTTACACCGGCGGGTTCGGCGAGCGGGGGAAACGAACCGGTGGACCTTCAGGCCGAGGTTCGTGAGGCGCTCAAGGGTTTCTTCGCCGCGCTTCTGACCGGCGAGCCCGACAGGGTCGCGGCGACGCTCGCACCCGAGTTTCAGATCATGCGCGCCGACGGCTCCAACTACGACGCCAATCGCTATCCGCAGGGGGAGCTGCCGATCATTTCCGAGATGCCGGCGATTGAGAAGCTCAACGTGACCGCGGAAGGCGGTATTGCCGTGGCCGCTTACTACGTCAATATCGATCAGACGCGGGACGGCAAGCTGGTTGAGGCCTACGCTCCCCGCCTCAGTGTCTTTCGGAAGGATGGCGACCGCTGGCTCCTGGTCGCGCACGGCAATTTCGCCCCCTGAAGCAATAGGGCGCCGCCTCCTGAAACTAGGGCCGTCGCTCCTTGAACCGAGGTTGGCGCCAAGCCCCCGCGCGGGTGCCGCGTCCAAAACCAATGAACCGCGGTTACGGCTCCAGCTCGCTGTCCCAGTAGAGGTAGTCCAGCCAACTCTCGTGCAGGTAATTCGGCGGGAAGGCCCGACCGTTATTGTGAAGGTCGGCCACCGAGGGCTGGTAGGGGAGTTGCGCCGGCCACATCTTCGCTTCCCGCGGGCCCTTGCCGCCCTTCTTGAGGTTGCACGGCGAGCACGCGGTGACGACGTTGTCCCAGGTTGTCTGCCCGCCCTTCGAGCGCGGGACCAGGTGATCGAAGGTGAGGTCGTGCCGGTCGCCGCAGTACTGGCACTGGAAGCGGTCACGAAGGAAGACGTTGAACCGGGTGAAAGCCGGATATCGCGCCGGCTTCACGTAGCTCTTGAGCGAAACCACTGAGGGGAGGTTCATGGCGAAGGAGGGGCTGTGCACGATCGTCTCGTATTCCGAGACGATGTTCACCCGCTCCAGGAACACCGCCTTAATGGCGTCCTGCCACGACCACAGCGACAAAGGATAGTAGCTTAGCGGTCGGTAGTCGGCATTGAGAACCAGCGCCGGATTGGACCCCGGCGAAACATGGACATTCACATTCGCACCCGAATCACGCCCTGAGCAGGCCTAACCCCCTGAGGCGACGCATACTCTAGGCGAACTGTGTCGCGCATGTGAAGGGGGGCACGAGGAGCCAGCCACGCTGGGCTGCCCTTGCTGGGGGCGACCTGTGCGGTACAGGGCACCCGGACAAGAGATGTCGGCGCGCCAAAGGCGCCGGAGGCGGCGCCTTAGGATCGTGAATGGGATGGGTGTCGTCCGGGTGCCGACCCCAATTCGCCGCGCCGGGCCCGGAGGGACAGCGGCGGATTGTGCGGAGATAACTAAAGGGAATGAACACCATCCACCCGCAAACCCGGCACGGAAGGAAGGTTTGCTTGTCTTTGGCTCTGCGATCGCGATCCACCCGATCGTGGGTGTCCGGATAGAACGAGTGTCCTACGCCGCCACGTCTTCCACTAGCCGCAACCGCGTGTGGCGTTCGAGCCGCGTAATCGCCGCGGCAAGCGCCTCGATGTGCGGGAAATCGCGCACCGTGAGCGGCGCCGAGAGCCGCCCGTCGGAGACGACTATCACCCGATCCGCTGCCTCGAAGATCTCGAGCACCTCCGTGCAGAACATCACCACCGCGTTCCCAGCCGCGGCAAATTCCCGGAGCAGGCGGTAGATCTCGCGCTTGCTCTGGATGTCGACGCCGCGAGTGGGCTCCTCGAGGAGCACCAGCCGCGGCCCTACCGTCAGCGCCTGGGCGATCGCCACTTTCTGCTGATTGCCACCGGAGAGCGAGCGAATGCCCTGGGCAAGTGTCCGTGTCTTCACCAGGAAGCGGCGTACGGACTCCTCGGCCGCCTCCCGCATCCGCCGCTTCTTCAGTCGCAGCATGGGACCGGCGATCTGCGGCACGCCGAGCCGGGCGATCAGGTTCTCGCCGACGGAAAGGTTGGAATAGAGGCTCAGCTGGCGGGTCGCCGGAACGTAGGCGGTGTGGCCGAAGACTTCCGGTCCCGCAATTCCGTCGATGACTATGGAGCCGGTGCAGTGTTCGAGCCCGGCAAAAGAGCGGAGCAGTTCGCGGGCCCCGGAGCCTTCCACTCCCATCAGCGCGACGATCTCGCCGTGCGCGGCGGAAAAGTCCACCCCGGAAAATTCGCTGCCGTGCGACCAGCCTGAGACACGGAAGATCTCGCGACCGGTCTCGGCCGAAGGCTTCGGGGTCGCTGTCTGCTCGCCGCCCGTGCCGACCACGAGCTGTTCGGCGATTGCCTCCTCGGTCAGCTCCGGCTTGTCGATGACTTTGCGGACCTTGCCATCGCGTATCACGGCAACCCGCGCCGCATGCTCGACAAGGTCGCCGAGCCGGTGAGTGACGAGAAGGACGATTCGCCCCTCGCCGGCGAGCTTGTGCATCTCGCGAAAGAGCTCGTTCGATTCCTCGTCGGTAAGCGCCGAGTTGGGCTCGTCGAAGAGAAAGACCCGGGCGTCGCGGGCGACGGCGCGGGCGATCTCGGTGCGTTGCTGCGTGGCGAGTGTGCAATCTTCGAGGAGCCGGTCCTTGACCAGCCCTATGCCGAGCGCCTGCATCACGCCGGCGTCTTCAATCCCCAGCCGCGGCCGCCTAGTGCGCGTCCCCTCGCGGCCGACAAGCACGTTCTCGGCAACCGTGAGGTTGGGGAAGAGCTGAGGCTCCTGGTGGACGACCGCGACCTGATGCCAGTCAACCGAAGGAAACCAGGGCTGACCGTCGAAGGCAAGGCTGCCGGAATCTGGCCGCTCCTCGCCCGCGATGATTCGGATCAGCGTGCTCTTTCCCGCCCCGTTCGGTCCCGCGATGCCGAGCACTTCCCCGGGAACGATGTCGAGGTCGATGCCATCGAGCGCGACGGTACTGCCGTAGCGCTTGGCTATGTTGCGGATGCGGATGCCTCCCGCCGCCTCGGCGCTCACGCCGCCCTCTTCTTCCGGACGTGGGTGAGCGCAAGGTCGAGCGCCACTGCGCCGATGGTGACGAAGCCGAGGAAGAGCTGCTGGACATGCGGACCGGGCGAGAGCAGCGCCAACCCCTGCTGCAGCTCGGCCAGGAGCAGCGCGCCCGCCATCGTGCCGATCATCGTGCCCTTGCCCCCCGCAAGGCTTGCCCCACCGATGATCACCGCTGCGAAGACCGGGAAGGTGTATGAGAGTCCGATGTTGGGCTGCGTCGTCTGGATGAAGGAGAAATCGAGCACCCCGGCGATCGCGGCGAGCACCGAGCAGAGCACGAAGGCGAGGATCTTGTATCGCGTCACCGGCAGTCGGGCGAGGCGCGCCGCCGCCGGGTTGCCGCCGATCGCGGTCAGCCGGAAGCCGAACAGCGAGCGGTGGAGCAGCCAGCCGATCACCGCCGCAATCACCACCATCCATACCACTTCGAGCGAAATGGGGTGTGCGCCGAAGCTCGCCGTCAGGCCGGTGAAGAAGTCGAGCTCGCTCTCCGGGATCTCGGCACCCGGCGGCGGGTAGACCGGGTTGAAGGTCGATGTCTTCGTGATCCACAGCGACACGCCGTAGAGCAGGTTGTAGCTGCCGAGAGTGACGATGAACGACGGGATGCGGAGACCGGTGACCAAGAGTCCGTTGAAAAGCCCGACCACGGCGCCGACCGCGATTGCGAGGGGCAGCGCCGCATAGATCGGGATGCCCCAGAGTATCCACATCACCGCCAGGGCGTTGGCGCCGAGCCCGTACATCGCGCCGAAGGAGAGATCGATTTCGCCCACCACGATGACGAGGAGCAGCCCCAGCGACATGATCGCCACCGAGCTCATCGCGCGGAGAACCGAAATGCCGACGTCGATATTGAAGGAGCTCGGCTTGAGGATGAAGATTACGATCGCCACCAGGATGATGGCGACGAACAATCCGCCCATTCTGAGCGCGATGTCGAAGGTAGCGCTTCCTGCTGCCGATAATCCCTGGCGATCCTGGTCGGCGGTGGAGGAGTCGGCGGTCATGCTTTTTCCGATAGGTCGGGAGAGGCCCGTGAGCCGGGACCGGGTGGCGGCCGGTCCCGGCATTCGTTCATGGCGGCTACTGCTGGCCGAGGATCTTGTCGAGCTCCACGCGTGCCGCAGGAACATCGGCGGCAAGGATCGGTAGCAGTGTCTGCGTGTTGGGGAGAATCACCCCGTTTTTGAGGAACTGGGCGCATGCCGGACCGCCGAAGGCGGCCTGGTCGGACCAGCGCTGGTCGAGGGCGGCCACCTGGATGCCTTTCTCGATGCCATCGAGCTGGCCCTTCGACACGTTCCAGCCGATGGTGAACACCTGACCGGTCTTGTTCAGGCTCTCGATCGCCCGGTTGGCGTGCTCGGCTCCGATGTCGACGTTCTCGATAAACTGGACCTCGGGATTGGCCGAGAGAAACGTCCGGTACGCGTCATAGGTCTGACCCGGGTCATAGCTGACATTGAGTCCGTTCTCGTGGGTGGTAACGAAGTTGGCGTCCGGGATCGCCGCCTTGATCGTATCGACGAAGCCCTGCATGCGACCCTGTGCCCAGAACTGGGTCGGGTCGCCGCCGGAGACGGCGAAAACCTTGAGGTCCTTGTTGTTGGCCTTCATCCAGTCGAGCACGATCTGCGCCGCGGTCTGGCCCTCGAGCATCGGAACCTGGGTGAAGTTGGTGAACTCGTGGCCGCGCGAGGTGACGCCGACGGTGAACACCGGGATGCCCTGGTCCATCATCTTGTTGGTGATCGCCGTCACCGAATCCGAGGTCGACGGCTCGATCGAGATGCAGTCTATCTCGCCGGCGGCGAGCTTGGCCTCGATCTGGGCCACCTGCTGGTTCGGGTCGGTCTGGACCGGGGCGATCGCCGCGCACTCCATGGGATAGATCTCGTTGCCCATCTTGCAACCGGTCTCGAAGCCCGCTGCATATTGCGGCGAGAACAGCGGGATGCCTGAGGCCTGATAGGAGAAGACGTAGTTGATCTTCTCACCCGCCTTGACCTTGGCCGCGATCCGGTCGGCGAGCTTGAAGGTGCCCCAGTCGCGCTTCACCTCGAAGGGGGCCCCTTCCACCTTCTCCCCCTCGGTCGGTATCTGTGATTGTGCGAAGGCCGGCAGCGCGAGGCCGACGGCACCCGCGGCGAGGGCTCCAAGTAGGATGTGTTTGGTCTTCCCGGTCATTTCGTGTCCTCCCTTTGAGACTCGTCCGAGTAGTAGTCCCTCTCTCCCGTCAGCGGGACAGAACCTTCTCGCTCCGGTATTTCTCCACTACCTCCTCGATCACCTCGATGCCGAGGCCGGGACCGGTCGGCGGATACATCCAGCCGTCCACGTGCTCGAACGGCTTGGTGACGAGATCGTGTTGCATCGGGTTGCGGAGCGGCTTGAGCTCGAACAGCTTGGCCGACGGCGTGTTGAACGAGATCGCGAGGCTGGCGGCTGTCACAATCGCCGAGGACCAGGCGTGGGCGTTCGACTGTCGTTTGTAGAACTCGACCCTCTCCGTCACCTTCTTGAAGCCGGTGATGCCCTCGGCGCGGCCGGGGTCGACGCCGATCACGTCGACCGTCCCGGTCGCGAGCACGCGCTCGAACTGCTCGAGCGTCCATTCGCGCTCGCCATAAGCGATACGGGTCGTGGTCTTGGCGCGGAGATTCGCGTAGCCCTCGGGATCCCATGCACCGAGCGGCTCCTCGATCCAGGCGAGGTTGTATTCCTCCATCGCCTTGGCGCGGCGGACGGCGTCGGTCACATCCCATTTGATGGCGATGCCGTTGTCGATCATCAGCATCTTGTCGCCGAGCACCTCGCGCATCGCCTTGACGTAGGCGACGTCGCGGTCGTGGTCGTAACCGAGCCGGGCGTTGCCGCGCTTGCCAAAACCGGTCTTGAGGCCCTGCAGCCCGGTCGACACCCACTCGGCGGTTTCCTCAGCCATCTCCGGTATCGATTCGTAGTGGGCGTGGCAGGACGCGATCGCCGGCAGCCTATCGTGGACCGGTCCTCCCAAGAGATCGAGGACGCTCCGGTTGAGCGCCTTGCCCTTGAGGTCCCAGAGCGCGATGTCGATGGCAGCGGTGGCGTAGGAGGCGATACCGCCGTGATAGCCGTACCACCAGGCCTGCTGCTTGTTCTGGCGCCACAGCGCCTCGGTGTGCACCGGATCCTTGCCGATGAGGTTCGGCGCCATCCCCTCGATGATCGCCTTGGCGGCGAAGTTCGCCTCCGGGAACTGGGTGATCGACTCGCCCCAGCCGACTTGGCCGTCGTCAGCGGTGATCTTGCAGAGACAAAGGTGTCGGAGCGCGTTGAAGTCGTTTGGCTCCGGATAGCTCACCGGAATCGCTTCGACCTTGGCGATCTTCATGTCCGTCTCCTCAGCCGATCGCGCCGCGGTAGAGCGGCATCCCCTCGACGCCCACCTCGACACGCACGAGCCGCCCGGTCATGGCGGCTCCGGTCACGTCGAACGGCCCCATGTCGCAGACGTAGAGGATTCCGCCCTTGCCGAAGACGCAGTTGAGGATGGTGCCTCCGGTCTCGAGGAAGTCGATTGGCGTACCATCCTTCCTGAGCACGTCGACGCCGCCCGAGGCTACCGTCGTGATCCACAGATTGCCGTCGATGTCGATCTTGAGCCCGTCCGGGATGTGACCCTCAGGCAGCGTGTGGATAACCTTCTTCTTGCCGTCCGGCGTCCGGCGGACGACACGAAGGGTGTAGGATTCGACCCATACCAGCGACCCGTCGGGCTCGGCGACGATGCCGTTGGGGTAGACGTACTCGAGTTCCTCGAGGATCCGCGCCGTCCCGTCCGTCTCGATGACGACGATGCGCCCGGGGTGAGGTTTGGTGGCCGGCGCCCAGTCGCCCGAATCGGTGAAGTAGAGCTTGCCGTCGGGCCCGAAGGTCAAGTCGTTGGGGCCGTGGAATTCCTTCCCGTCTGCGTGGGTGACGAGGATTTCGACTTTGCCGTTGGGATAGGTCTTCTGGATCGACGGCGGGCGATGCTCCGGCGCCACCCAGGCGCCGACGTTCGGTGTCTGAGTCGAATAGACACAGCCGTCGGTACCGAGCATGCAGGCGTTGGGGCCTCCGCCCACGTGGGCGTAGGTCCCGGCTTGGCCGGTCCTCGGATCCCAGACTCCGATCTCGCTGGCATAGGTGTTGGCGTAGATCACTCGCCCGTCATCGAGTTCGTAGGGGCCCTCGGGATGACCGAGGCCGCTCGTGCACACCGTCATCGGCTTCTTCATGTCGCTTCCTCCCCTTCGCCGCTCACCACATCACCAGCCCGCCGGTGTAGTTGATCGCCTGTCCGGTCATGTAGGCGGATTCGTCCGAGAGCAGGAACCAAATCAGGCCCGCGCATTCCTCCGGCGAGGCGGCGCGGCCGAGTGGCACCGTCTTGTTGCGCGCGGCGCTGAGCTCCGCAGGCGTTGTGCCGCGCATTGCGGCGACCTTGTCGAGCACCGCCTCCTGCATCGGCGTATCGATGATGCCGGGGCAGATCGCATTCACGCGGACCGGGCGGGACGCGAGCGCATAGGCGAAGGAGCGGGTGATCGACAGAATCGTGGTCTTGGAAGCGGCGTAGCATGCGGCCTCGACGGTGGAGGCGAGCTTGGCGGAACTCGATGAGAGATTGACGATCGCTCCGCCCGGTCGCATGCGCGGGCCGATCTTCTGGCAAAGGAAGAAGATCGCTTCGGCATTGACGGTTTGGACCCGACGCCACTCCTCGACGGTCACCTCGGTGATCGGCTTGAGGAGGATGATCCCGGCGGCGTTGACCAGGAAATCGGCGTCAATCCCCCGTTCGGCCACCCGGTCGCGGTCCGAAAGGTCGGCGAGGTCGGCCCTCATGGTCTCGCAGCCGGCGTCGGCAAGTGCCTCGAGGCCTTTTGGGTCGCGGTCGACCGCGAGCACCGAGACCCCCTCGCCCACCATGCGCAGCGCCGCAGCCTTGCCGATGCCACTCGCGGCGCCGGTCACGATCCCGCGTTGTCCCTTGGAACCCGACAAAAGCGCTCCCCATCCGCGCCCCTGTGCCGTGCAGAGGGCGACTGCATTGAAACGTTATCGTAGGACAAGCCGCCGTCTTTGCCAACCCATCACCTCCCGCGCCGTGATGCCGCGGTGCCTCTGTGCCAAGCAGGACCCCGGCAGGACGCAAGGAGAACAAGCCCGGTATTGGCGTGGACCATGCTTTCCAAGGCCCGCCTCAGCGAAGTGAGGACCAGTGGCGTGCGACCTTGCCTTGAGCCCCTTCGGGGGCTATGCATGGAAACGATATTATCGAAATCGGGGTCGCCGTCTCGGCCGGCCCCGGCATTGGGGCCCGGACGATTCTTCATGGCAAATCCGCGGGTGGCCGTCATTCCGGGCGACGGAATCGGCAAGGAAGTGGTTCCCGAAGGTATGCGGGTGATCGATGCCGCCGGGCGGAAGTGGGGCTTTTCGATAGATTGGGACGAGTACGACTGGAGCTGTGAATACTACGCTCGCCACGGCCGGATGATGCCGGAGGATGCGCTCGACCGGATCGCCGGCCATGACGCAATCTTCCTCGGCGCGGTCGGTTGGCCGAGCGTGCCCGATCCGGTTTCGCTGTGGACGCTCCTCATGCCTATTCGCCGGGGCTTCCAGCAATACGCCAATGTCCGCCCGGTCCGCCTGTTCGACGGCGTGCCGTCGCCGCTCGCCGGCAAGAACCCCGGCGACATCGATATGCTGATCATCCGGGAAAACAACGAAGGCGAATATTCCGAAATCGGCGGCCGGCTCTACAAGGGCACCGACAACGAGCTCGCGCTTCAGGAGTCGATTTTCACCAGCGCCGGCGTCGACCGGATCATGCGCTATGCCTTCGCCCGTGCCGCGGAGCGGCCCAGGAAGTCGGTCACCTCGGCCACCAAGTCGAACGGCATCATCCACACCATGCCGTTCTGGGACGAGCGCTTCAGATCCATCGCCGCGGAATTTCCGGACATCGCCACGGCCCAATACCACATCGACATCCTCGCCGCGCATTTCGTGCTTCGGCCCGAGCGCTTCGACGTGGTGGTGGCGAGCAACCTCTTCGGCGACATCCTCTCGGACCTCGGCCCGGCGGTCGCCGGCACCATCGGCATTGCACCTTCCGGGAACATCAACCCGGAACGGCGTTTTCCTTCGATGTTCGAGCCGGTGCACGGCTCGGCACCCGACATCGCCGGCAGGAATATCGCCAACCCCATCGGCCAGATCTGGTCAGGGGCGATGATGTTGGACCATCTCGGTTTCGCTGAGGCGGCGAACGGGATCGTCACCGCGATCGAGCGCGTGCTTGCGAGCCGTTCGGTCCTCACCGCCGACATGGGGGGCGCAGCATCGACGCAGGACGTCGGCAAGGCGGTCGCCTCGGCGCTCTGAACTGCGG
>DASSPO010000463.1:0-3295 GCA_035699585.1 Bauldia sp. | reverse complement strand
GCATTGGTTGGCGATGGCGTGGCACTGACGATCGAACGCCTTGTCGATGCGCTGTTACCTCCCTGACACCTGGTCCAAAAGGTCGACGATTGCACAGGGAGGGGCGCCTCCCACAAGGGAGGGCTGGGCGCGCCCAGGTCTTGCCGTTCCGGCACGCCCGACACTTTCCGCGTCGTCGCCGAGCCACTAAGTAACGGCGATGCCTCCCCTCTCGATCCTCGACCTCGCTCCCGTGCCGGAAGGCAGTGACGCCGCCGCGGCGCTCAGGAACACCCTCGACCTTGCCCGCCATGCCGAGCGGCTCGGCTACCGCCGCTTCTGGCTCGCCGAGCATCACAACATGCCGGGCATTGCCAGTGCCGCGACCGCGGTGGTGATCGCCCATGTCGCGGCCGGCACTTCGACCATCCGCGTCGGCGCCGGCGGCATCATGCTCCCCAACCATGCGCCGCTCATGGTGGCGGAGGCTTTCGGCACGCTCGCGGCACTCCACCCCGGCCGGATCGACCTCGGCCTCGGGCGCGCTCCCGGCACCGACATGGCGACCGCCCGCGCGCTCCGCCGCAACCTTGCCGGCGATGCCGACCGATTCCCGGAGGATGTGGTCGAGCTCCTCCATTACTTCCGTCCCGACGCGGACGGGGCGCGCGTGCGCGCGATTCCGGGCGAGGGTGCCGACGTCGAGGTCTGGATGCTCGGCTCAAGCCTCTTCGGCGCCGAGCTCGCGGCGACGCTGGGGCTGCCTTACGCCTTCGCCTCGCATTTCGCGCCGGGTCTGATGGAGGAGGCGATCGAGGTCTACCGCGCCACCTACCGTCCCTCGGCGCGCTGGCCGAAGCCGCACCTCATGCTCGCGCTCAACGTCTTCGCCGCCGAGACCGAAGCCGAGGCGCGGCGTCTCTTCACTTCGCTTGAGCAGGCCTTCGTCAACCTTCGCACCGGCAAGCCCGGGAAGCTCCCGCCGCCGGTCGACGATTTCGGAAAAGGCCTCGACGAGCGCATCCTCTTCACCCTCGACCAGGCGCTCGCCTGCACCGTGGTCGGCGATCCGGTGACGGTCCGGAAAGGGATCGCCGATTTCGCCGCCCGCACCGGAGCGGACGAACTGATGCTCACCGGGCAGATCTATGACCACGGCGCGCGCATCCGCTCGTTCGAAATTGCCGCCGAGGCGATGTCGTCCGGCTGACCCGGAGTTGGTGCGCCGATCCGGAGGAATCACGTATGGTCCGCCCGAACCGTCCGCCGTCGCCAAGCCCGAGCCAGGATCGCCAATGACCCGTGCCGAACCGAGCCAACCGCGCGAGTCGATGCCCTTCGACGTGGTCATCGTCGGCGCCGGCCCCGCCGGTCTTGCCGCCGCCATCCGGCTGAAACAGCGCGATTCCGCCATTTCCGTCGCCGTCCTCGAAAAAGGCTCCGAGGTGGGCGCGCATATCCTCTCGGGCGCGGTCATAGACCCCATAGGAATCAACAAGTTAGTGCCGGACTGGCAGTCGAGCGGAGCGCCCGTCACCCAGCCCGTCACCGCCGACCATTTCTACTGGCTTGGCCCGGGTGGCGCGCTTCGCATCCCCGCTTTCCTGATGCCGCCGCTCATGTCGAACCACGGGAATTTCATCATATCCCTCGGGGACTTGTGCCGCTGGCTCGGAGAGAAGGCGGAGGCGCTCGGGGTCGAGGTTTTCCCCGGCTTCGCGGCGGTCGAGACCCTCCACGATTCGCACGGCGCCGTCACCGGGGTCGCCACCGGCGACATGGGCATCGCCAAGGACGGCAGCCTAAAGTCCGGATTTCAAAGGGGAATCGAGCTCCATGCCCGGTACACCCTGATCGCGGAAGGAGCCCGCGGCTCGCTCGCCAAGGGCCTCATCGCGCGTTTCGGCCTGGCCCGCGAGCCGCAGAAATACGGTATTGGAATCAAGGAATTATGGCAGGTGGCCCCGGACAAGCACCGTCCCGGCCTGGTGCAGCACAGCTTCGGCTGGCCGCTCGACAACCGAACCGGCGGCGGCTCCTTCGTCTATCACTACGGCCAAGACCTTGTTTCCATTGGCTTTGTCGTCCACCTCAACTACCGGAACCCGCATCTTTCGCCGTTCGGCGAGTTCCAGCGGTTCAAGACGCATCCGCTTGTTTCGTCTTTGCTTTCCGGTGCGCGCCGGATCTCCTATGGCGCCCGAGCCATCACCGAGGGCGGCTGGCAGTCGGTGCCGAGACTCGTCTTTCCCGGCGGCGCGCTGATCGGCTGCTCGGCCGGATTCGTCAATGTTCCCAGGATCAAAGGCAGCCACAACGCCATCCTTTCGGGCATGCTCGCCGCCGACCATGTCGCCGATGCGCTGGCCGCCGGCCGGCAGCACGACGAGCTCACCGGCTACGAGGAATCCTGGCGAAGCTCGGAGATCGGCAGGGATCTCTACCCGGTCCGCAACGTCAAGCCGCTGTGGTCGAAGTTCGGCACCGCCGCCGGCATCGCGCTCGGCGGACTCGACATGTGGCTGAACACGCTCGGGATTTCGCCTTTCACCCTGGGTCACGGCAAGCCCGACCATGCCGCTCTCGTCCCCGCCGCCGCGGCGCGGCCGATGACCTATGCCCGCCCGGACGGCAGCCTTACCTTCGACCGGCTGTCCTCGGTCTTCGTCTCGGGCACCGGTCACGACGAGGACCAGCCACCGCATCTCCAGGTTCTCGATCCGGCGCTGCAGAAGTCGTCCGAGCACGACGTTTTCGGCGGCCCGTCGGCGCTCTACTGTCCGGCGGCGGTCTACGAATGGGTGGGGGAGGGGGCCGACCTTCGCTACCAGATCAACGCCGCAAACTGCGTCCACTGCAAGACCTGCGACATCAAGGATCCCAACCAGAACATCAACTGGGTGCCGCCGGAGGGCGGCGGCGGTCCGAACTATCGCGGAATGTGAGTTCAGGGGCTTGGCGACCGCCGGGATATCTTCCAGCGCCTCCACCGCGACGGTTGGAGCTTGTGTCGGTGCGCGGCTCGCACCATAAGTTCGTATCGCGAAACGCGCCGTCTTGTCGCCCGGGAAGGACTTGCCGCCCGGCAGCGTCCGGGCGATCTTAAGCGAGCGAAATTGGCAGAAGGGCTGGTGCCTCGTGACCTACCGTATCGCCTTGACGCACAACGAGCGCGATAGCGTCTACCGGGCATCATCGGCGGATCTGCCGGGGGGCGCCACCGCCGTTGCGGCGGCAGTGCCCGTCAACGCTATCGTCGATGCGGCCTAGCCAGCCGCAGCCGGCATGATCCGATGACCCAAATCCCCGCCTCCAT
>DASSPO010000462.1:0-11470 GCA_035699585.1 Bauldia sp. | reverse complement strand
ATCGGCTTGATCATGTTCCCCGCATCCATGGCGGACAGGTCGAGGGCGACCACTCGCTTGTCGCGCAGGCCCTCGGGCACGTCACCCTCGACGATGCGGTTGGCGAGGCCCTCCACGATCGCTGTCTTGCCGACGCCGGGCTCGCCGATCAGCACCGGGTTGTTCTTGGTGCGCCGGGCGAGCACCTGGATGGTGCGGCGAATCTCCTCGTCGCGGCCGATCACTGGGTCGAGCTTGCCCTCGCGGGCCTCGGACGTGAGGTCGCGGGCGTATTTCTTGAGCGCGTCATACTGGTTCTCGGCCGAGGCGGAATCGGCTGTGCGGCCTTTCCGGATCTCCTCGATCGCGGCGTTGAGCGTCTGCGGCGTGACCCCGGCCTTGGCGAGGATCTCGGCGGTCTTGGCGTCCTTCTCCATCGCCAGCGCGAGCAGAAGCCGCTCGACGGTGACAAAGGAATCCCCCGCCTTCTTGGCGATCTTCTCCGCCGTGTCGAAGACTTTGGCCGTCGGCTGCACGAGGTGGAGTTGGCCGGAACCGCCCGATACTTTGGGGATCGCATTGAGCGCCTGCCCGGTCGCCTGAAGCGCGGCCCGTGGATCCCCGCCGGCGCGGGCAATCAGCCCGGCCGCAAGGCCCTCCGGGTCGTCGAGCAGGACCTTGAGGAGATGCTCCGGGGTGAACTGCTGGTGTCCCATCGCCAGCGCCCCGGTCTGGGCAGACTGGATGAAACCGCGCGCCCGGTCGGTATAAAGTTCGGGATTCATGTGCCCTCCTGACCCGTGCCGCCGCCCATCAGGCGCGGGCGGCCCGTTCGAAAATCAAACCGTAAAATACGGCCTTTCGGCCGGAAACGAAGCGCCTCCTTGGGAGCACGCCCGGCGAGCGATATGGGGTTGCGGTTGCCGCGAATAAAGGGGCAGAACGGGCTCAACGCCGGCAATTTGGTGAAGAATGTCCAACCCAACCGCCCGCATCGCCGCCCTCTACCGCTACCCGGTGAAGGGCCTGACGCCTGAGCCCCTCGACCGTGTCCGCCTCGCGCCCGGCGAGACCTTTCCCAACGATCGTGCCTACGCCATCGAGAACGGCCCCTCGGGTTTCGATCCCACCGCCCCGCGCCATCTCCCCAAGGCCAACTTCCTGATGCTGATGCGGAACCAGCGCCTGGCCTCCCTCGACGCCCGCTTCGATGACGCCACCACGACCCTCACGCTCCGCCGGGATGGTCACGTCGTTGCCGAGGGCAACCTCGAAACGGCGTCGGGCCGCCGCGCCATCGAGGCCTTCTTCGACGGGTTCGCCGCCGACGAGTTGCGCGGACCGGCGAAAGTGCTCCACGTCCCGGGCTTCTCCTTCTCCGATGTCGCGGCGAAGGTCGTCTCTCTGATCAACCTCGAATCAGTCCGCGATCTTGGGGCCCGACTCGGCACTGAGGTCGACCCGCTACGATTCCGGGGCAATATCTATGTGGAAGGTCTGCCCGCCTGGTCGGAACTGGACCTCGAAGGCAAGTGCATCCGCGCCGGCGAAGTCCTCCTCGAAGGCGTGGGCAGCATAGCCCGCTGCGCCGCCACCAACGTGAACCCCCGCACGGCAGAACGGGACCTCGCTATCCCTCGCACGCTTCTGGAATTCTACGGTCACGGCGATTGCGGCGCCTACCTCCGCGTCGTCAAAGGCGGGGAACTGCAGATCGGCGCGGAAATAGACTTTGAGTTGGGACGTCAGCCGAGTTCCGCCCGGGCACGATCATAGTTCCGCGCGCTTCGGCCCTACGTGACCGGCGTCCGGCCCATGGTTATGCTTGCTTCGCCCGCCGACACGGCGCGGCGCCTTGGGCGACGGCTCCGTCGCCACGATAGGAAGGTGACGTTCTTGCGGCGGGCTCCAGGCTTTTCCCTCCCTATCGTCCTGCTCCTTTCAGGCGTCGCCCTCATTCCGGGAGCCTTCGCCCAGGAGCCGGCGACGTTCGATCTCTTTGCCGCCGAGCGGCCGAACCGTGCCGGTCTTCCAACGGACGCCTCAGCGCTCGGTCTCCTCCCCGGCGTGGTCGGCGCCATTGACGTGTTCAGCATCACCGTCGATGCCGGCAGCCGGCTGCGTTCGGGTGGCCCCGACAGCCAGCGCCTGCGCATTTCCCTTCCTGGCGGAAGCGATGTCAGCTGCGAGGTGACGCGCGGCACCCCGATCAACGGCGTCGAGGTGATCGAAGGCACCGTCACCGAAAGCCCCGGCGACCGGTGTGCCCTGTTCGTCAAGGACGGCGCCGTTACCGGCGATATTGCCGTGGGCTCTGAACGCTACCGGGTCGTGCCGCTCTCCGGAAACGCCCATGCCGTCGTTGAAGTCCGCACAAGCGGAATGAGCGAAGGCGGCAACGACGCCCCAACGCCACCCAACATGCCGCGGCGCAGCGAACGCAGCCTTAGGACAGAGCCGCTCTGCGATGTCGCAGGCGCCGGGAACCGCGGCGCGATCGACATCCTCGTCCTCTATACGCCGCTTGCCGCAGCACGGCAGGATATCGACGTCCTCGTCGCCGAGGCGATGAGCCAACTGAACCAGGCCGCGAGGATGCACCCGGGCGACCGCTTCGGTGTGGCCTTTCGTCTCGCCGGAATGGAGGAGGTCGACTATCGCGAGGGCGAGAACCTCGGCGTGGACCTCGACCGACTGACCGGCCTTGAGCCGGGGTTCCTGACTGAAGTGCCGGCGCTGAGGGACAAGTACCGAGCCGACCTTGTTCACATGATCGTCGAAGGTCAGGCCGATGACGGGACCTGCGGCATCGGCTGGATGGTCGAGCCCGATGCGGCGACCACCGCCGAAGCCGGCTTCTCAATTTCGGATCACCGCTGCACGGCCGCGAACCTGAGTTTTGCCCATGAGATCGGCCACAATCTGGGCATGAACCACGACCGTTACGTGGTCGAGGAATCCGATCCCGACGCCATCAACTTCGGTTTTGTCTCGCTGGAGGACGGCAGGCGGACGCTGATGGCCTACGGCAATCAATGCTACGACAAGGGCGTCGACTGCCCGCGGGTCGTCACTTTCTCAACCCCCGATCCGGTTCTCGGGGGCGATCGCCGATGGGGAGTGGCCCTCGACGGGCCCAACCCGGCCTACAATCGGGAAATCCTTTGCCGATACGCGCCTGAGGTCACGAACTATCGTTGAACGCCGGCGCGGCCGGTCAGAGCCTCGTGCTACTCGTCGCTGCCTGCGCCTGCCGCGTCAGGCTGCCCGCCGCCCTGAGCTTCCCCGCCCCGCTCGCCGCGATCGCGATAGGGCCGGCGCCGGCGTGAGCGGAAGCCGCCTTCCCGGCGGCCTTCGCGCTGCGGCGACTCGCCGCCTTCAGGTCTGAACTGCGTCTCGGGCTGGGATTCGGGTTGGCCATCGTCGAGGTCGTCGATGACGGGCTGCTCATCGCCCCGATCCTGGCCGTTGCCGTTGACATACGGCTGCGGCTCGGAGGCATAGCCCGGCTGATCGCCCCTGAACTGCTGGTAATGGGACTGGCCGCCGCCCATCGGCGCCATCTGGCCCCGATCCTCTTCCTCGTCGCCCTCGACGTCGTTCCTGAAGACCTGCTGCGGCTGAGGCATCTGCGCCTGCGCGGCGCTGACGATCCGGTAATAGTGCTCGGCGTGCTGGAGATAGTTCTCGGCCTGAACCCGGTCGCCGGCCGATTGAGCATCGCGTGCGAGCTGGACGTACTTCTCGGCGATGTGAAGCGCGGTGCCGCGTACTTTCACATCGGGACCGTTGCTTTCATAGGAACGCGTGAGCGGGTTTGGGCCCTTCCGGTTCCGGCCACGCATACGCTTGTTCTGCTGTCCTTGCCTCATCGAAACATCTCTTCCCTGACCGGAACGATTCCACGACACGGCTTTCACCCCAGCGTTTTCGGCTTCCCTTGAAGCTCTATGGCAATATCTCGCACTTCCGGCGCGGCCGGCCCGGCAAGCGGCAATCTTCGGCGTTGACTCACGCGGCCAAGGTTTCCCAAGCGGGCGATCCCGCTATGCCCGGTCTGTCCGAACTACCTGATGACGATCCGAACATTTCGGACGAGGCTTGGATCACGATCGGCCGTCAGGGGTGTCTTCAGTCCTGAGCGCCCGATGCCGCGATCCCATGTCCATGCGTTCAAGCACTGGACCGCCCGTCTTCTACGGCGCCCGGAACGTATCCCGTTCGTCGATCATTTCCAAGCCCATTTTTTAGCGCGGTGTTTTGACGCGCCAAAGCTCAACGACCCTGTCGGTTCCGGCGAGGTCCTTATGGAAAGCGGCCGCCAATCCATTCGATCGGGCCAATCTGCCCAAGGCACTTGCCTGTCCGGCTCCAACCTCGAAGAAGGCTGCGCCTTCCTCGGCCAGAAGTCCACTAAGCCCTTCGAGCAAACGGCGATGGCCGTCAAGGCCGTCAGGGCCGCCATCCAATGCAATATCGGGATCGAAGTCCCTGACTTCAATGGAAAGCGCAGGAATTCTTGCCGTTTCGACGTATGGGGGGTTGCTGACGACCACGTCGAATCGCCCCGCGATCCCAGCCGTCCAGTCCGTAACCGCGAATCGGGTGCGGTCGTTCAAGCCCAGCCTCTCAGCATTGGCTCGCGCGGTGCGCACCGCGCCCGGAGAAATATCGACGCCGAAACCGGTGGCGAGCGGTAGCTCGGACAAGAGTGCCAAGAGAATTGCGCCACTTCCGACGCCAACGTCGAGTAGGACGAGCGGGCTTTCCTGTCTCCCCTCGCGCCGCACCCAGCCCAGCGCTGCCTCAACGACTGTCTCGGTGTCCGGCCGCGGGACGAGCGTTTCGGGCGACAAGTGGAGGGTGAAGTTCCAGAATTCCTTCCTGCTGAGGATTCGCGCAACCGGCTCACCGGCTATCCGGCGTTCGACGAGGGCAAGGGTACGCGCCATTGCATCGGCGGCGACCGGTCGATCCGCGTGCGTGACAAGGGCGGTCGCATCGAGTTTCAAGACATGCGCGACCAGGAGACGGGCGTCGAGGTCGGCTGTCGCTGAGCGATCATCGCCGGCAAAGGCAGCCCGGAGTCTCCGCGAAGCGTCTCTCTGCAGCCAGGCGACGGTCGGGGCTAGGTCACCCGGGACGCGAGGTTGAGACGGCGACATCGCGTCAGGCATTGACACAGGACCTCAAACCTCCGCCCTCAGGTCGCGATCCGCTCCAGGGTCCGGGTAGGCGTGCCTGCTCATGCCACTTCCGCGGCGAGCAGGCTCGCCTGATGATCGGTGATCAGGGCCTCGATGATTTCGTCGAGCGCCTCGCCCGACAGCACCTGGTCGAGCTTGTAGAGGGTGAGGTTGATGCGGTGATCGGTGACCCGCCCTTGCGGGAAATTGTAAGTCCTGATGCGCTCCGAACGATCACCGGTGCCGACCTGTCCCTTCCGCGCGGCGGCGCGTTCCTGCTCCGCCTTCTGCCGTTCAAGGTCGAAGAGCCGGGCGCGGAGCATCTGCATCGCCTGCACCCGGTTCTGGTGCTGCGAGCGCGACACGGCGGTGACGATGATGCCGGTCGGGATGTGAAGGATGCGGATGCCGGAATCGGTGGTGTTGGCGTGCTGGCCACCGGCGCTCGAAGCCCGGGTCGTGTCGACACGGATCTCCTCGGGCCTGATCTCGACGTCGACTTCCTCCGCTTCCGGGAGAACGGCCACGGTTGCGGCAGAGGTGTGGATGCGTCCGCTCGCCTCAGTGATCGGCACGCGCTGCACGCGATGGACGCCGGATTCGAACTTGAGCCGCGCGAATACGCCACGCCCGCGCACCTCGGCGATGATCTCCTTGTAACCTCCCGCCTCGCCCTCGCTCTCCGACAACACCTCGACCTTCCATCCGTGGAGGTCGGCGTAGCGCGCATACATGCGAAACAGATCGCCGGCGAACAGCGCCGCTTCACTGCCACCGGTGCCGGCGCGTATCTCCAGAATTGCGCTCTTCTCATCCGCGGCGTCCTTGGGGAGAAGGAGCTTCCGCACGCTTTCCGTCAGTGCCTCGATACGGGCATCGAGAGTCGCCGCCTCATCGGAGGCCATCTCCCCCATCTCCGGATCGTCGAGAAGGGCTTCGAGCCCGGCGCGTTCCCGCTCGGCGGCGCGAAGCGCGATGATTGCCTCGTGCACCGGCTCGAGCTCGGCGCGTTCCCGGCTGAGCTTGACCAGGGTCTCCCGGTCAAGCGGCGTCGCAAGCTTCTCGTCGATCGCCGCGACCCGTGCGACCAGGCCGTCGATCTTGGCTTCGGGCAAGGCGCTCACAGCGGGATTGCCTCCGCCTCGGCAAAGTCGGTCAGCATCGCCCGGATGCCATCGCCAACGTTGCCGTCATTGAGAACGGCATCGAGCTTTTCAGCAACCTTCCCGGCCGTGACGGCATTGGTCATCGCCTTGACCGGGCCGATCGCTGCCGCCGACATCGACAGCGACCGGTAGCCAAGACCGATCAACGCCATGGCCGCAAGCGGATTGCCGGCAAGCTCGCCGCACAGCGTCACCGGCAGCTTGGCCCGTTCGGCTGCCCTTGCGATCTCACGGAGCGCGCGCAGAAAGGGCCGCGACAATGGATCGAAGCGGCCCGCCACCCGCATGTTGCCACGGTCGGTTGCGGTCATGAACTGGAGTAGGTCGTTGGAGCCGACTGAGATGAAATCGGCCTCCCTCGTCAACGCGTCGAGATCGAAGAGCAGTGCCGGAACCTCCACCATAGCTCCGACCAGGAGCTGCGCCGGCGGCTCGTGCCTGTGGCGGCGAAGATGCGCGAGGTCACGTTCGATCAGAGCCTTGGTCCGCCGAATCTCGTCGAGATCAGTGATCATCGGCAGCATGATACGCAGCTCGCGCCCGGCTGCGGCCTGGAGAAGCGCCCGGATCTGGGTTCGAAGCAGACCCGGCCGGTCGAGACCGAGACGGATCGCGCGCCAGCCCATCGCCGGATTTTCCTCCTCCGCCGTGCGGAGATACGGAAGGACCTTGTCGCCGCCGATGTCGAGGGTGCGAAAAGTGACCGGGCGGCCGCCCGCTGCATCGAGCACCGCGGAATACAGTGCCTGCTGTTCCTTGAGCTTTGGGAGCCGTGCCGCGATCATGAACTGAAGCTCTGTGCGGAAAAGGCCGATCCCTTCGGCGCCCGATTCCGCGAGGTGCGGCAGGTCGACCAGCAGCCCGGCGTTCATCAGGAGGCTGATCCGGTGTCCGTCACGCGTGATGGCCGGCTGGTCGCGGAGCAGCCGATACTGCGCCTGCCGCTTCGCGCGGAACCGCACCTTCTCGGCATAAGCCGCCTCGACATCCGCCGGGGGGCGGATGTGGACCTCGCCCGCAATGCCGTCGACGATGATCGGATCGCCGTTCTCCACCAGCGATACGATATTGCCCGCCCGCCCGACTGAGGCGATACCGAGGGCCCGTGCGACGATGGTGACGTGGCTGGTCGGGCCGCCCTCTTCCAGCACGAGACCGCGGATCCGCTCGCGGTCGTAGTCGAGGAGCTCCGCCGCGCCCATGTTGCGGGCGACGATGATCGCATCGCGGGGCAGCTCCTCGCCGGAGAGGCCGTGCGGCTTGTTCATGAGCACGCGCAGAAGCCGGTTGGCGAGATCGTCGAAGTCGTGGAGCCGGTCGCGCAGGAACGGGTCCGTCTGGCGCTGGAGCCGCGCGCGGGTGTCGCTCTGCACCTTCTCGACCGCAGCCTCGGCCGTAAGACCGTTCCGGATCGCTTCGTGCATCCTTCGCACCCAGCCGCGATCATGGGCGAACATGCGGTAGGCCTCGAGGATATCGCGATGCTCGCCGGTCTCGCCTATGTCGTCGCGCGACAACATGTCGTCGACGAACAGGCGAAGTGAGGCGATCGCCGCATCGAGCCGGGCCGATTCGGCCTCGGCGTCCTCGCCGATCAGCGCCGTCACCACCACGCGCGGCTCATGGAGGACGACGTGGCCAAGGCCAACCCCCTCGCCGAGGCTGATCCCGGCGAGCGTGACCGGTCGCTTGAGGTCGATCTGCGTGCCGGGGGGCGCGAGCCGTTCGAGTTCGCCGACCGCCAGCATTTCGGCGAGGACCATGGCCGTGGTTTGCAGCGCCTCGACTTCTTCGTCGTAGTAAGTCCGGTGGGTGCGGTTCTGGACGACAAGTACGCCGAGTGTGCGGCCGGCGCGGAGGATGGGAACGCCGAGAAACGAGGAGTATTCCTCCTCGCCCGTTTCCGGCAGGTACTGGAATGCCGGATGCGACCGGGCGTCGGGAAGGTTGAGCGGGCGCGCTTCCGCCGCAATCGTGCCCACCAGCCCTTGTCCGATGCGGAGCTGGGCGTGGTGCACCGCCTCGCGCTTGAGGCCCTCGGTGGCATAGAGCTCGAGCACGCCGTCGGATCGCAGGACATAGGTCGAGCAGACCTCGGCCACCATGTTGGCCGCGATCTGTGTCACGATCTTATCGAGCCGTTCCTGCGCGCTGATCGGCTCCGCCATGATCTCGCGCAAGCGGCGGAGCAGGACGCGCGGTCCGGCGGGTGGCCCCCGCATTGTCCGCTATCCCAGAAATTGAACCCGTGATGCCGCTGCCGTTCCGGCTGGTCGGCGCGAGGCTCGGCGTTTCCTATCCTTCGTCGAGCCCGTATAACGAATGCAAAGTCCGTACCGCAAGCTCGGTGAACGGCGCATCGATCAGCATGGAAATCTTGATCTCCGAGGTAGTGATCGCGCGAATGTTGATGCCGCGCGAGGCCAGGGCCTTGAAAGCGCTTGCCGCGACGCCGGCATGGCTTCGCATACCGATGCCGATCACCGAAATCTTGGCCACCCCGGTCGACCCCTGAATCACCTGGTACCCGACCTTTTCCCGCACGCCCTCCAGCACCGCCCGCGCCTTCTCGTAGTCGGCGATTGTGACAGTAAAGGTAATGTCGGTAAGGGAGCCGTCTTCCGAGACGATTTGGACGATCATATCGAGGTTGATGTTCGCTTCCGCCAGAGGACCGAAGACGGCCGCAGCAACGCCCGGCTTGTCTGGAACCCGGCGGAGCGAGATGTGCGCCTCGTCCTTGGAGTAGGCGATTCCCGTGACGACCTGTTTTTCCACGATCTCTTCCTCGTCGCAGATGAGGGTGCCCGGCGGATCATTGGCACCGAGCAGTTCGGGCGCGTCCGGGTCGGTGAAGGAGGAGCGGACAAAGGTCCGCACGTTATGCACCATCGCGAGCTCGACCGAGCGAACCTGAAGCACCTTGGCGCCTAGCGAGGCCATCTCGAGCATCTCCTCATAGGAGACGCGCGGCAGTCGCCGGGCCCGCGATTCGATCCGGGGGTCGGTGGTATAGACCCCGTCGACGTCCGTATAGATGTCGCAGCGATCGGCCTTCACCGCAGCGGCAATGGCAACCGCGGTGGTATCCGACCCGCCGCGGCCAAGGGTCGAAATCCGGTTGTCCGGGCCGATCCCCTGAAAGCCGGCGATCACGGCCACCTGTCCGCGGGTCATGCGTTCGATCAGGCGCGCGCCGTTGATCTCCACGATGCGGGCGGCGCCGTGCGCGCCATCGGTCTTGATCGGAATCTGCCAGCCCAGCCATGACCGGGCATTGATTCCCATCTCCTGGAGTACGATGGCGAGCAGCCCGGCGGTGACCTGCTCCCCCGAGGCGACCACGGCGTCGTATTCCCGCGCATCGTGCAACGACGCTGCGGCCCGGGTCCAGGCAACGAGCTGGTTGGTGGCGCCGGCCATGGCCGAGACGATCACCGCCACTTCATGGCCGGCGTCAATCTCGCGTTTGACGTGGCGGGCGACGACGCGAATGCGTTCAATGTCGGCGACCGAAGTGCCGCCGAACTTCATCACCAGACGTGCCATTTTCCCGTCCGAAAGACCACCGTCGGCCCCGCAAGGCGCGCCTTCATAGCGACTTGGCAGTGGGGCCGCAATGGATTCGGCCCTGCCGGCCGGAGGCGGGAGCGCGATCGCCCGGCGAGGCCGGGGGTGGACCAAACACTCAGGGCCACGACCGGACGTTCCCGACGATCCCCTGGCCTTTCTCGCCGCCTAGACAAACGGGGTCCACGCCTCCGGCCGCGGCGGGACCAGCCGTGCGAGATAAGCCCGGCAAGCCTCGGTGATGTCGTTCCCCGAAGGCGCGACGAAATCCTTCGGCATGTGTTTGGTCTTCCCGGCGACAGCCGAGAGGGGCACCAGCCGCAGAGAAATCGCTCCGCCCTCATACTGCATCGCCACCGAGCCGCTGCCGGCCTCCGCGGCCTCGACGGCGAAGCGGCCGATGTCAAAGGCTTCACGACGGTCGACATCGCTGATGAGACCGATAAAGCCGCGAGGCAGGTAGCCGAAGGTGTCGACCCGGGCCCGGACCTTCGGGAAAGCACGGCTGATCGCCGCTTGGAGCGCGAGACCAAGGTCTCCACCCGACATCTGGAGGTTCCCGTGGGCATCGCGCTCCTTGCGCTCCTCGGGGATGAGGCCTTCGGCAAGCGGCATGCCGTCCTCGGTCGCGACGCCCTCTGACATCGCCACGACGCAGCGTCCGAATGTCTCCCGCGCCGCGCGGATGTCGGCTATGAGCTTCTCCGGCGAGAAATGGGCCTCGGGCACATAGACGAGATGCGGCCCGTCCCTCTCCCCATCCCGCCGCCATGCCGCTGCTGCCGCCGTCAGGAAACCGGCGTGGCGCCCCATGACGATACCGACGTAGATTCCGGGCATGGCGCGGAAATCGAGGTCGATCGACAGAAAAGACGCGGCCACGAACCAAGCCGCCGAAATGAAACCCGGCGTGTGGTCATTCTCCATGAGGTCATTGTCGATCGTCTTGGGCGCATGCACGAAGCGCATTCGCCCGCCGGCAGCCTTGTCGAGAATTCCCATCGTACCGGCGGTATCGTTGCCGCCGATGTAGATGAAAGCGTCTGCTTTCACTTTCTCGAGCGCATCGAGGATTCGGCCGCAATAGGCCTCATCCGGCTTGTCCCGGGTACTGCCGAGACCGGAATTGGGCGTGTTCGCGAAGCGCCGAAGGTCGGCCTCGGAGAGCAACGACAGATCGACATAATCCCCCGCGGCTATGCCGCGCACGCCATGACGGGCGCCGAGCACCCTGGATCCCGGATGTCGTTCCCGGGCGGCCAGTGCCGCACCCGCGACGGTCTGATTGATGACGGCCGTCGGCCCACCCCCTTGGGCGATGACGAACACCCTGCTCATTCCGTCTCCCCCGGACTGTCGTCTTCTGACTCAGGCGGTTTCGGCCGCCCGCGTCATATGCGGCAGGGAGAGGAGTCGGCGCAAGGCGGAGTCGAGGGCTTCCGTCGGCCCATCGGGCAGCGCCGGCGACCGCCAGGCGACGTGTCCGTCCGGACGAACCAGAACCGCGCCCGTCCGTTCCACCTCTGACAGCGCGGGCCATGCGTCGGCAGGGTCCCGGAGATCAGCGTC
>DASSPO010000461.1:0-6999 GCA_035699585.1 Bauldia sp. | reverse complement strand
TAGGACACTAGGAATATCTTACAGGTGGCCGGTGGACCAAGTTGACTACGGCAAGGTATCGGCGAAAAGCCAGGTCGTCAGCCCGAAGTCGGTGCGTCAGCAACTCGGCCTGAAACCGGGCGACCTCCTGCGGTTCCGGGTCTCCGGCGAGAGGGTGACGATCGAGAAAGGGCGCGAGGTCGAGGACGATCCCTTTGCGACGTTCTCGGAATGGAACTCGGCCGAGGACGACGAACTCTACCGTGACCTCTAACATTCCCGGGGCGTGGGACGTGGTCGTCGTCCCGTTCCCTTACAGCGAGCGACGCGCTGATCCGCCTTACCGGCGTCCATTGCCGGCGCGCGCCGCGCCTTGCGCCCCCGTGCCGTGGCGGCCTGACGATCACCAAACCTGAACCGGAGACAACAGCCCGTTCAGAGCCGGTGCATCGGCGCGATCCTAGTCTCCGTCCCGTCAGCTTCCGGAGCGCGAGGGGTTATCGGAAGCCAATCGATGGAGATGAGACAATGAACAAGTTTGCGATCGCCCTTGGCGCGCTCGGGCTTTTCGTCGGGGCGGGCCTCACCGAAGCCAGCGCTGGCGGCAGCCGGGTCGTCATCGACCAGTTCGGCAAGGGGAACGCGGTTGCGGCCTCCCAGAACGGCAAGGGCAACTTCGCCCGCATCTGGCAGAAGGGAAAGGGCAACAACCTCAATTCCCAGCAGAACGGCCACGGCAACCGGATGATCGCCGGCCAGCAGGGCAAGTTCAACTACGCCTTCGCCTATCAGGGCGGCCACAACAACCTGATCGGCATCGCGCAGATGGGCAAGAACAACAACGCCGTCGCCACCCAGCAGGGCCGGAACAACGTCGCGGCCACGATCCAGATCGGCAACGGCCTCGACGCGGAGACCAACCAGTACGGCAACGGCAACATGGCCGTGGTCATTCAGGGCAACTGACGCCCGTCACGTCCGCCGGGCGCCGGCCTTCGTGGCCCGCGCCCGGCGACGGTTCAGGAACTGGAGGATATCGAGATGTCCCGTTTGCGTTACCTCCTGCCGGTGCTCCTTCTCTCCGCCGCCGGCTGCTCGGCTGTGGCGGATGGCGAAAGCGAAACGCTCACGAGCGCGCCGATGACCTGCGAGATCAGGATCAGCGACACCGCGCTCGGCTGGGAGGTCGAACCCGTCGCCCTCTCGGCTTCGTCATTCGCCGGTGAGTACGAGTTCACCGTGTCCAAGATCTCGAAGGGCGGCACGGCCGTATCCTCACAGAGCGGCGACTTCGAGGCCGTCGCCGGCGAGCCGACGGTGCTCGCCTCCGCGGTCTTCGACCGCAAGGGCTCGCTTCGCGCGGAGCTCACCGTCCGCTGGTCCGGCGGCGTCGTCACCTGCGAGCGCCGCTTCCCGGAGGTGTGAGCCGCTAAGACCAGCGCATCGCGGCGTTGGCCGCCCCGGGCCGCGGAGTGGCTGGCTCCGCGGTCCGGTGCTTGTGCTTGCACGTCGCCGGACCCATATCGCTGGGCGATGCGGACGGTCGCTCTCCGCCGCAGCGGGAGGCGACGCCATGAACCTGCTCCTCAACGTGCTTTGGGTGATCTTCGGCGGCCTGTGGATGGCGGTCGGCTGGCTCCTCGCCGCGCTGATCATGGTGATCACCATCATCGGCATTCCGTGGGCGCGGGCGGCCTTCAACATCGCCCGCTACGCGTTCCTGCCTTTCGGTTTTGCCGCCGTGGATCGCGAAGCGTTCCGGGGCGAGGGCGATCTCGGAACCGGTCCGCTCGGCACGGTCGGCAACATCGTCTGGCTGGTGCTTGCCGGATGGTGGCTGGCGCTCGGCCATCTGATCACGGCCATCGGCCTTGCCATCACCATCATCGGCATTCCCTTCGCATGGGCGCACCTCAAGCTCGCCGGGATCGCGCTTTGGCCCGTCGGCAAGGAGATCGTGCCGCGCGAGATGCTCGACGCGCCGCGGCCGATGGGGACGGTCTGACGTTGCCCGCCTAGGCCCCCAGCGCCGCGCCGCCGTCGACCACCACGTCCTGCATGGTGAGGTAGCTCGACTGGTCCGAGAGCAGGAACGCGACCACGTCGGCGATCTCCTCGGAGCGTGCGACCCGGCCCAGCGGCACGCCGACGCGGAAGGCGTCGAGGTCGCCGCGGGTGACGACATCGGTGTTCGACATGGTCGCCATCAATCTCTGCACCATGCCGGTATCGGTGACGCCCGGGGAGACGCAGTTGACGCGGATGTTGTGCGGCGCGAGCTCGAGGCCGGCGACGCACATGAGCTGCGCGACGGCGGCCTTCGACGCGCAGTAGCCGCCTTGGCGGATTCGCGGGGTCCTTGCCGCCGTCGACGCGATCACGGCGATCGAGCCGCGCTTCCGCGGGATCATCCGCTTCGACACCGCCTGCACCACCAGGAACGCGCCCTTGACGTTGACCGCGAACATCGCGTCGAAGTCGGCCTCCGCCATCTCGGCGATCGCGCCGAACTTCTGGATGCCGACGACATGGGCGAGCCGGTCGACCGGGCCGAGGGCCTTCTCGGTCTCCGCGACGAAGGCCTCGACCGCCCTGCCGTCGGTCACGTCGAGGCGTGCGGTCATCACGTCACCGCCGAGATCGGCGGCAAGCGCCTTGAGGCCGTCCTCGTCGATGTCGGCGAGCGCGAGCTTCATCCCCGCCGCGTGGAGCTTTCGCGCCACGCCCTCGCCGATTCCCTTGGCCGCGCCGGTGACGATTCCGACCGCGCCCGAAAGCCCCTTGAATCCCTCGGCCATCCCTTCTCTCCCTCTTGAAGCGCCGGGAAGCTATCCGACCGTGGCAGCCGGCGGAAGGCCGCGGGGGAGGCGATTTCGCAGCGCGGTACAGGCGACAGTTGCCCGTCGCGCGGTCTCTGAATAGGTTGCCGCCAGACCGAAGCGGAGCGCCATTCCAATGCCGTCCAGCCTGAGCCTCATCGCGGCGCTCGCGATCGGCTACCTCTTGGGCTCGATCCCCTTCGGGGTCCTGATAACCCGGTTCGCCGGGATGGGCGATCTCCGCAGCATCGGCTCCGGCAATATCGGCGCGACCAACGTGCTCCGCACCGGCCGGCGCGATCTTGCCGCGACGACGCTGGTCGCCGACTGCCTCAAGGGGACGATCGCGGTCCTCATCGCATCAGCCATGTTCGGGCCGGACGGCGCCATGATTGCCGGCCTCGGCGCCTTCCTTGGCCACGTTTTTCCGGTGTGGCTCAAGTTCAAGGGCGGCAAGGGCGTGGCCACCTATCTGGGCGTCCTCATCGGCCTTGCCGTGCCGAGCCCGTCCTGGCCCGCGGTGCTGGTTTTCGCCGCCGCCTGGCTCGCGACGGCGTATTTCACGCGCTACTCGTCGCTGAGCGCGCTGGTGGCGACGTTGATCACGCCGCTTGTTCTCATTTTCGTTTTCCACGACCGGACCGGCGGACTTTTTGTCGTGCTCACCGCCATCCTCTGGTGGCGTCACGCCGACAACATCCGCCGCCTTCTTGCCGGTACCGAATCGCGAATCGGCACGCGCCAATGACCGCGGAACGCCGCGGGAGCGGGATAAGGCTGAGCGACGAGCAACGCCTTGCCTGGCTCCGCCTGATTCGGAGCGAGAATGTCGGACCGGTCACCTTCCGCGAACTGATCAACCATTTCGGCAGCGGGGTGGCGGCGCTGGCGGCGGCCCCGGAGCTCGCCAGGCGGGGAGGCCGGTCGATCCGCATTCTCCCGGAGGACGATGCGCGGCGTGAGATCGAAGCGGTGGCCCGATACGGCGGGCGGCTGGTCGCGATGGGAGAGGGAGACTATCCGGCATCCCTTCGCCACATAGCCGACGCTCCGCCGTTGATCGCCGTTGTCGGCGAGGTTGCCGTCATGGCGCGACCGATGGTTGCCATCGTCGGTTCCCGCAATGCCTCCGTCGCCGGTCGCAAGTTCGCAGCCCTCGTCGCGCGCGGACTCGGTGAGGCCGGCTATGTCGTCACCTCGGGCCTGGCGCGAGGCATCGATGGCGCCGCCCACGAGGGCGCCCTTGCGACCGGGACAGTGGCGGTCCTGGCGGGGGGCCTCGACCACATCTATCCGCCCGAGCATGGCGATCTCGCCCAACGCATTGCGTCACAGGGGGGTGCGCTCGTCACGGAAATGCCGATCGGCCACGAGCCGCGCGGGCGGGACTTTCCCCGGCGCAACCGGATCATCTCCGGCGTGTCGCTCGCCGTCGTGGTCGTCGAAGCCGCGGAGCGGTCGGGTTCGCTGATCACCGCCCGCCGCGCGGCGGACCAGGGCCGCATCGTCTTCGCCGCTCCCGGATCGCCGCTCGATCCGCGAGCCGCGGGTTCGAATCGCCTGCTCAAGGACGGCGCCCACATTGTCACCTCGGCCGATGACGTTATCGCCGAGCTGGAGCCGATGCTCGCCCGCCGTCTGGAAGGACCGGAGGAGGCGAAGGAGCCGACCGAGGAGGCCATGCAGCCCGACGACATCGGCGAGGACGAGCGCGACCGGGTCATCGCCGCACTCGGTCCGACGCCCGTCGAGATCGACGAGATCATCCGCTTCACCGGCGTACGCCCGGCGGTGGTGCATCTCGTGCTGCTCGAACTTGACCTGGCCGGGCGGTTGGAACGGCATCCCGGTCAGCGCGTCTCAATGCAGTGAACCTTCTCCCTGACGGAGCGGCCCCCCGACGACCCGATCAGGTTCGCCGGAGAAGCTCTCCGGTCAGTAGTCCTGCTCCGCGGACGGGCATATCGAGTAGTCGTGCTCCGATGTTGCCTCTCGGGCGGTGAGCGAAAAACAGAACATCGAGCGATGCGATTCGTCGAAGACATCGCGGTAGTTCACCCAGCCGCACATCGTGAACGGCTGCCCTTCCTCATCAGGCGTGGTCATGGGGAAGTGTGTTTCTATGCTTGCTCCGGGGTGAACCGTCAGGGCAGTGGTCTCCTCGCTCGCCTTGGAGCAGAAGGAATCAAGTGAAAGGTTCCCCGGGGGTCCAGAAACCTTGTAGATTCGAACGTCGCGGGCCGGTGTCGTACCGGTATTTGTGAACGACACGATGTAGCGCTCGTTTTCGTTCTCCTTGGAAAAGGTGGGCGCGAGATTGGCCTGTGCGGTCCCACGCTGGACCGCTGTTTGCGACTTGAGCGTGCAGAACTGAAGCGCCCCGACAAGGACTAGCGCCGCCGTGAAAAGGGCGAGCAGCGTTTGCGTCAAATGTCCGCCACGCCTGGCCGATTCGGTCTGGGCGCCCCGGGATTCAACCATTCTCGCCGCCGGCCCGTCTGACCAGCTTCCGTGAAGTTGCCGCGGCGTCGTCCTCAACCATCGCCAAAAGGTAGGCGAGAAAGCCGAGGTCGGCCGCGAGCGCGAGGCGTCTCAGTTCTTTCGCCAGGACTTCGATGTATCGGGCTGTCTCCCGGGCGTTCGTCGGCGGCTCCGGCAGTTCCGTTTCGATCTTCATAGGCAACCGGCGAGCGCGGAGTCGACGCGCAACTTGATACAACCTAAGATATATATCATACAGATATGTAATCATAGAGAGTATAAGGACGCAAGCACAATCCCGCGATTACGGCGGAATCCTGCGATTTCCGGCGCCAATTGACACGCCCAGCCGATTCTCGGATTGTCGCGGCCCGTCCGGTCCGGCGGCGACACGCTTGGAAGATCGCCGGATCGCGCCCATCTAATCGACCCGATCCGTTATCGAGGCCAGCGCTCAGGCGTCCATGAACATCGTCATCGTCGAATCGCCTGCCAAAGCGAAGACCATCAACAAGTACCTCGGCCCCGGCTATCAGGTGCTGGCGTCTTACGGTCACGTCCGCGATCTGCCGTCCAAGAACGGCTCGGTCGATCCAGAGCAGGATTTCGCCATGCACTGGGAGGTCGATGCCAAGTCGGGCAAACGTCTGTCCGAGATCGCCGCCGCCGTTAAGGACGCCGACCGCCTGATCCTGGCCACCGACCCCGACCGCGAGGGCGAAGCCATCTCGTGGCACGTGCTGGAGGTGCTCAGGGCGAAGCGCGCGGTGAAGGACAAACCGGTAGAGCGGGTCGTCTTCAACGCCATCACCAAGGATGCCGTCCTCGACGCGATGCGCCATCCGCGCCAGATAGACGCCGATCTTGTCGATGCCTATCTCGCCCGCCGCGCGCTCGACTATCTTGTCGGTTTCACACTCTCCCCGGTCCTGTGGCGGAAGCTGCCGGGTGCGCGATCGGCGGGCCGCGTTCAGTCAGTCGCCCTCAGGCTCGTCTGCGACCGCGAGAACGAGATCGAGACCTTCAAGCCCCAGGAATACTGGAGCGTCGAGGTCACGCTCGAGACCCCGGAAGGTGGCCGTTTCGTTGCCCGTGCCGTCGGTTTCGACGGCAAGAAGCTCGGCCGGCTCGACATCCCGGACGAAGCCACGGCGCGCGCGATCGAGGCCGCGCTCCGCTCCGGTGTATACCGCGTCGCCTCGGTCGAGGCGAAGCCGATCAAGCGGAACCCGCCGCCGCCCTTCACCACCTCGTCGCTCCAGCAGGAGGCATCGCGGAAGCTCGGCTTCGCGGCCGCCCGCACCATGCAGATCGCGCAGCGGCTCTACGAGGACGGCTACATCACCTATATGCGGACCGACGGCGTCGACGTCGCGCCGGAGGCCCTGGCAGCGACCCGCGCCGCGATCGCCAGCAATTTTGGCGAGAAATACCTCCCCGAGAAGCCGCGTCATTACCAGGTCAAGACCAGGAACGCGCAGGAGGCCCATGAGGCCATCCGTCCCACCGACGTGTCGCGGTCGCCGGCATCGCTCGCCGGATCGCTCGAACCCGAACAGGCTCGCCTTTTTGAACTCATCTGGAAGCGCATGGTCGCAAGCCAGATGGCCTCGGCCGAGATCGAGCGGACCAGCGTCGACATCGACGCCGGCACCGGCGAGCGGAAAGTGGGCCTCCGCGCCACCGGTCAGGTGGTACGATTCGATGGCTTCCTCGCCGT
>DASSPO010000460.1:0-4135 GCA_035699585.1 Bauldia sp. | reverse complement strand
CGTCCTGCGAGAGGTTCTTCTGTTCCTTTGAGATGTCCTGGAAGTTCGGCATGTGCGCCGCATAGGGAAGGAGCGCGTCGAGCTCTGCGCGAACCTTTTTCCAGTCGGCTTCGACGGCTGGCACCCACGGGAAATCCTTGACGTCGAAAAAGGCGTGGTCGCCGACCTTCGAATTGCGGCCGAAGTAGCGGTCCATCCCCCAGACGAACTTCCGCCCCAGCCGCATGAAGGCGCTGCCGATGGCGCCCCGCTGCTCCTGCACGGCCTGAGTCTTGTCCATCGCCGCCGGCCTCCTGACCCGATTTGCGGGCGGAGGTTACTGAGTGCGGCCCCCCGGCTCAACCAAAACCGTGCAGTCTGGAACGGCTCCGATCAGGCGAGTCGGACGGAACCGTCCGCGGCGATGGTCCAGAAGGGGTTGTGGGCGACCTCCCAGAGGTGATTGTTGGGGTCGGCAAAATAGCCGGAATAGCCGCCCCAGAAGGTCTCGTGGGCGGCCTTCACCAGCGTCGCCCCGGCCGCGACCGCCTCCGCCAGAACGGCATCGACCTCCTCGCGGCTTCTTGCGTTGAAGGCAAGCGCCATGCCGCTAAACGCCGCACCCGAATCCGCGACGCCGGCATCCTCGGCGAGCGCCGCCCGCGACCACAGCGCCAGGATCATGCCGGGCAACTGGTAGAAAGCCACGTCGGCGTTGTCGTTGCCGCGCTTCCAGCCGAGCCCGTCCTCGTAGAACCGGCGGGCACGGGCGAGGTCGGCGACCCCGAGGGTGACGAGACTGAGACGCTGATCCACGGCTGGAACTCCGCACCATGCTGCCGACTGAAGGTTCTACCGGAACCTCTCATGCCTCCATGGCGTCGTCCGGGCCGGGGCCGTCCTCGTCGGCGGCACCCTTGTCGAGAAACTTCTCCGCGATGAGTCCGGCGTTCTGGCGAATCGCCTGCTCGATCTGGGCGGCGATGCCGGGGTTCTCCTTGAGGAACAGCTTCGCGTTCTCCCGGCCCTGCCCCAGGCGCTGGCTGTCGAAAGAAAACCAGGCGCCCGATTTCTCGACGATACCGGCCTTGACGCCGAGGTCGATCAGCTCGCCGGTCTTGGAGATCCCCTCGCCGTACATGATGTCGAACTCGACCTGCTTGAACGGCGGAGCAAGCTTGTTCTTGACCACCTTGACGCGGGTCTGGTTGCCGACCACCTCGTCGCGCTCCTTGATGGCGCCGATCCGGCGGATGTCGAGGCGGACCGAGGCGTAGAACTTGAGGGCGTTGCCGCCGGTGGTCGTCTCGGGGTTGCCGAACATGATGCCGATCTTCATCCGGATCTGGTTGATGAAGATCACCATGGTGTTGGAGCGGTTGATGGAGGCGGTGAGCTTGCGAAGCGCCTGGCTCATCAGCCGCGCCTGAAGGCCGGGGAGCTGGTCGCCCATCTCGCCCTCGATCTCGGCCCGCGGGGTCAACGCGGCGACCGAATCGATCACCAGCACGTCGATCGCCCCGGAGCGGACGAGAGTGTCGGCGATCTCGAGCGCCTGTTCGCCGGTATCGGGCTGCGAGATGAGGAGATCGTCGAGATTGACCCCCAGCTTCCGGGCATAGACCGCATCGAGCGCATGCTCGGCGTCGATGAAGCCGCAGATGCCGCCGTTCTTCTGGGCCTCCGCGATGGCGTGAAGGGCGAGCGTCGTCTTGCCCGAGGATTCGGGCCCGTAGATCTCGACGATCCGGCCGCGCGGCAGGCCCCCGATGCCGAGGGCTATATCGAGGCCGAGCGATCCGGTCGGGACGGTTGCAACCTCGACCGGCGCCTCGTTCTTGCCGAGGCGCATGATCGACCCTTTGCCGAAGGCGCGCTCGATCTGGCTGAGCGCCGCATCCAGCGCCTTCGACTTGTCCATTGCATGCCCCTCGATCAGGCGGAGATTGGCGGTGGCCATCGTCTGTCGCGCTCCTTATTCCACACGGGCGGGAGTCGTTCAAACCTCTCGGGGTCTTGGGGATCGCCTTGCGGCCCACAGCCCGATGAATGTCCCGCCGCCGGACAATGTACACGTTTTGTTCTCAAATGCAAGCGCGCCGGGTCAGTGTCCAGGACATTCCGATCACGACCGGCGCGGCGCGGCGCTCGGTGCGGGGCGAGAGACGTTGCGGGCGTCGCGGCAACCGTCCCACGCCGTGGCATTGCACGCGCCGCCGCGAATACCGATGATCCGGGCACGATCGCCGTCGGGAACAAGATGACGCCCTCCCCCTTTCGAAACACTTCCTTCGCCGTGTTCGGCGGCGCGAACATGGATCACGCCGCGTTCACCCTCGGCCCGCCGGTCATCGGCGCGTCCAATCCCGGGACCTCGCGCGTGTCTCCGGGCGGCGTTGCCCTCAACGTCGCGCGCGACCTTGCCCGGCTCGGCCGGCGGGTGCGGCTGGTGACGCGGGTCGGGGCCGACAGCGACGGCGAGGCAATCGTTGCCGCGGCGGAAGCCGACGGGATCGATGCAAGCCGGATCTCGGTTTCAACGACCGCCCGGACAGCGACATACCGGGCGTCCTTTGACGATGCCGGTGGATTGATCATCGGCATCGCCGACATGGCAGTGATGGACGAGGTCACGGTCGCCGGCGCGAGTGGCGCGGTTGCCGAAGCTGCCGAAGAAGAAACCCACGTCATCGACGCGAACCTGCCTGCCGGGACGCTCGCCTTTCTCGTCGACGCCGCCGCGCGCCGCGGACGGCCGGTTGCCGCGGTGTCGGTCTCGCCGGCGAAGGCGGTCAGGCTCGCGCCGCTCCTCGGCCGGCTGACGCTTCTCTTCGCCACGCGGCGCGAGGCGGCGGCGATGCTCGGACGCGACGACGATCCCGCGCTGCCGACGTTGTCGCTTGCGACGCTTCTCGCCGCGCGTGGCGTGGCGCACGTGATCGTCACCAATTCGGGCGACCCCCTCGCCGCGGCGACCGCCGGCGAAGCCCATCTCTTCGCGCCCTTCCCTGCCGCGGTACGAAGCGTCAACGGCGCCGGCGATGCGCTCGCGGCGGGGACTCTCCACGGCCTCGCGGAGGGGCGCTCCTTCTTCGATGCGGTGCTTGCGGGCCTTGCCGCCGCGGCGATCACCGTGGAAGAGGACGATACCGTCGCCGCCGGCCTCGCCCCTGCCGAAGTCGAAGCGCGCATCGCAAAAGCGAGGATCGTGGCATGACGCTCCTGGTCAGCCCAGAGGTCCGGGACGCGCTCGCCGGCGGCGCGCCCGTGGTGGCTCTCGAGACGACCATCGTCAGCCACGGCATGCCGTGGCCCGAAAACGTCGAGACGGCGATGGCGGTCGAGGCGGTCGTCCGCGCGGCCGGGGCGGTACCGGCTACGATCGCGGTGCTCGACGGCAGAATCAGGGTCGGACTCGAGCGGCAGGATCTCGAGCGGCTGGCAAAGTCCGACAACGTCGCCAAGCTGTCGCGTGCCGACCTGGCCTGGGCCCTGGTCTCGGGCGTACCGGGCGCAACCACGGTCGCCGCCACGATGATCGTCGCGGCGCGCACCGGAATCAGGGTGTTCGCCACGGGCGGCATCGGCGGGGTCCACCGCGGCGCCGAGAAGAGTTTCGATATCTCCGCCGATCTTGCCGAACTCGCCCGGACGGATGTGACCGTTGTGGCCGCCGGCGCCAAGGCGCTTCTCGACCTTCCGAAGACACTCGAAATGCTGGAGACGCTGGGCGTGCCGGTGGTTTGCTTCGGCACGGACGAATTTCCCGCCTTCTGGTCGCGCGAGAGCGGCCTCAAGGCGCCGCTTCGCCTCGACGATGCGGCAGCGATCGCCGCCTTCGTCCGCGCCCGCGAGGCGCTCGCGTTGGGCGGCGGCATCCTCGTCGCCAATCCCGTTCCGGAGAAGGATGAAATCAAAGCCGCGGAGATCGTGGCCCATATCGATGCCGCCTACCGGGACAGCCTCGGTGCCGGGATTTCCGGCAAGGCGGTGACCCCATTCCTCCTCGATGCAATCCTCAAGCGCACCGGCGGGCGAAGCCTCGTCACCAACATCGCCCTGATCAAGAACAACGCGCGGCTCGCTGCCGAGATCGCCGTGGCTCTGGCGACCGCATAGGGTTCCCTATTCGATGCAGCCGAAGTTCCGCATCATC
>DASSPO010000459.1:0-5935 GCA_035699585.1 Bauldia sp. | reverse complement strand
AGCATACGGTAGCCCTCATCGGGAGGGGATAACTTTTCGCAGGACGCTATCGAGGATTGTCCGCATGACCGGGGACAGAAGGTCCGGTTATCCCCGCAGCCCGTAACCCATGGAAACTTGCCTCACCCAAGACGGAGGAGTTTCGAGAGCATGGTTTCCATGGAGATCCGCAAAGGAGAGGCAAACGCTGGTCCGGTGCGACGGGGCGAAAAGCGCCCTGGGGACATCGAAAGGCGGGCAAGGGATTCGGTGGCACGCGCGATCGACATCGGGCGGCTCGACTATGAGCGAAGCAGGCACCTGCCGAGACTGATTCCGGTGGGTCCGGAGGAAGTGGCGGACGGCAGCCTGCTCGGCCGCCGCTCGATTCTCGCCAAGCTTTCTCGGGCGCTCCGCGCCGAGCGAAACCGGGGCCGGGCCGGCCACTGGACCTATGACCTCAACCGGCACATCGGACTGCATCAGGCATATGCCGCCGAGCAGCGTCTCCTCAAGCAGTCTTCGTGACCGCCGCATCCCAAAAAACAAAAGCGCCGGCCCGGGGGCCGGCGCTTGGCAACCAATCGGTAAGCGCTTAGGAGCGGCGCCGACGCTGCTGCCCGAGCCCCATCTTCTTGGCGAGCGCGGAGCGCGCCGCAGCGTAGTTCGGCGCGACCATCGGATAATCGGCGGGAAGGCCCCACTTCTCACGGTATTCCTCTGGCGAGAGATCGTAATGGGTTCGCAGATGCCGCTTGAGCGACTTGAACTTCTTGCCGTCCTCGAGACAGACGATGTAATCCGGAAACACAGACTTCTTCGGATTGACCGCCGGCTTGAGCGGCTCTGGCTCCGGCTTGGTCAGGCCGAGCTGAGTGCTGCTCAATGCGCGATGGACTTCGGCAATCAGCGTCGGCAGTTCAGCGGAGGGCACCGAATTGTTGCTGACATAAGCCGATACGATTTCAGCTGCCAGATCAATCAGATCGGAGCCGGCGGTTTGGTCGTTCATGATGCACCTTGCTGAGGTTTGGGTGAAAACATAAGTCTCGTAACGGGCGGCAGCGCGGAACGCATATTGTACGCCCCCTCACCTATCAAACCCGAGTCTGTTCCCGATCGATTGATGCCACCCGAATCCGTTACTTTCACTCCTATATGATCCACGAATACGAAAAACAAGAGACAATCCTAGAGATCACAATTCTACTGGGAAACCTTGTCATAAAGGCGAGACGGGCGTGGACCGGAAGACCTTCGCACGAAGCGCACCGGTTTTGTATACAGGATGACTTGCCCGATCCGGAGCGACAGATTGCCGCCGCTGCCGGTAAAGGGCGAATGGGCTGGCGCCGCTCGTGGAATTATCAGAAGTAGTAGAAGATCAGGTAGGCGCCGAGCAGAAAGACCGCCCAGAGCGCGATGCTTCCTGTGGGCCAGGCCCGGGCCAGCACGCCTTGGGGACCGTGGTGGCGGTAGATCGTCCGCATGAGGCGTTCGCCGCTGCGCTGCGAACGCCGGACGAGCGCCTGCCAAGCCCGGTCGGAACCACTGTCCAGCATCCCGTAAATCATCGGGCCGAGGCGGCGCCATAGCCAATCGATGTCGAGCGTGATCGTATCCGTGCGCTTGAGCCATCCAAGCAGCAGGAAGAAGGCAAGGCCGGAAAAGAGGAGCAACTGTAGCTGCGAGACCACGTGCGCTCCCGTGTAAGGCACGAAATCGACGGGATACGGCAATAGTCGGTAGAAAGGTGCGGGAAATATTCCGATCCCGATGCTGACGAACGACATCAGCAGCATCGCCGCACGCATATTCCACGGCGGGTCCGGCGGACGGAGGCCGGAGTCCTTCTGAAAGAAGACGAACCAGGGAAACTTGATGCCGGCATGGAGGAACACGCCGGCCGACGCGGTGGTGAGCAGGAACCAGACGACGGCCAGACCATCATCCCAGGCGCCGTCGGAAATCATCGACTTTGCGACAAATCCGGAGGTGAGAGGAAAGGCCGAGATCGACAGCGCGCCGACGAGTCCGCAAATGGTGGTGAGTGGCATGGTCCGGAAGAGGCCGCCGAGTTCGCTGCACTTGCGCCGTCCGGTCATCAGAAGGACCGAGCCAGCCGACATGAGAAGCAGCGCCTTGTAGATGATGTGGACGAAAGCGTGCGCGGCGGCGCCGTTCAGCGCCAGCTCCGAGCCGATCCCGATCGCCGCCACCATGAACCCGACCTGGTTGACGATCGAATAGGCAAGAATTCGGCGCATATCATTTTCAAGGATCGCATAGACGATCCCGTAGAAGACCATGATCAGGCCCACGACGATCAGGATGTCCTCGCCGGGAAAGCCGCGGAGAAGAACGAGGACCGCCGTCTTGGTGGTGAAGGCCGACAGGAACACCATGCCCGACCACGACGCCTCAGGATAAGAATCGGGCAGCCAGGCGGACATCGGCCAGGCGCCGGCGTTGATCAAAAAGCCGCTCAGGATCAACCATTTCGCCGGTGAGTCCGCATGCATCGCCTGAAAAGCGATCGTGCCCGTCTCGGCCACCTGGCCGGCGATTCCGGCCATGAGCAGGACGCCGCCGAGAAGGTGGATCACGATGTATCGCAAGCCAGCGCCACGGGCACCGGACCCACCCATCCAGACGATCAGCGCCGAGCCGACCGCCATCATCTCCCAGAAGACAAAAAGCGTGATCAAATCAGCGGCGAAGACCACGCCGAGGGCGGCGCCGGCGTAGATGAAGGCGACCGGGATCTCGGCGCGTCGCTCCTGGCGAAGGGCATAGATGCCGGCGGCGAAGGCGGTAAAGGCAAATACGGTGCCGAAAAGCCGGCCGAGCGCGTCAGAATGGAAGGGGACAAGTTCGTAGCCGAGCCAGCGAATCGGCTCGGATCGCCCTTCCGGGAGGAGCCAGACGAGGGAAAGAACGGCCAGCGGTGCAAGGAAGATCAATGCGTTACGGCCGGGGCCCCGGAGGAAGAAGAGGACGAAACCCGCGGCCATCATGACCACGCCGGGCATCAGCAGATAGCCGAGGCCGCCGAGGCTAGCGGTCATAGTAGTCATCCGGACGCTTCAGGAAGACGCCCAGCGCCCGCGAAATGAAGATCAGCACAACGCAGCTGAGGAAGCCGTACCAGGCGTAGAAGCCGAAGGTTCCCTCGATGCCGAACCTTGCATCGTGATGAACGAAGAAGTCGGCGATGACGGTCGACGCCAGGATGACGACGAACGAGATCCAGAGAATCCTGATCGTCTGCGGCCGGGCGAGCCAGTGATCTTCTTTAATCTTGGGTCGAGGCACAGCCGCTCCGTTCGGCTCGAGGCCAACGGATAGTGTCCGCCGAAGCCCCCGAGATCAAGTCGGGCCGCCCAGAATCCCGCGGATTTCCGCGAGCCGGCGGGCGAGAAAGCGCCGCTCCGGTTCCTGTCGCGCAAGTTCGAAAGCACGGGCGTAGGCGGATTCGGCCTCGGGAAATCGGCCAAGCCGGCGGAGCATGTCGGCGCGCGCCGAATGGAGAAGGTAATAGTCGGGGATATCGCCCGACTCGACGATCCGGTCGACGAGCTCGAGGCCGGCATTTGGTCCGGCCTGGATCGAGACCGCGGCGGCATGGTTCAGCGCGACTATGGGCGACGGCTCGACCTGGAGAAGCTCGGCGTAGAGCCGTGCCACCGCCATCCAATCCGTTTCCTCGGGACTTCGCGCAGAGGCATGCGCTGCGGCGATGGCTGCCTGCAGGACGTACGGACCGGGTCGGTTCGCCGCGCGCGCGGTCGCGACCAGGGCGCATCCCTCGGCGATCTGTCCCCGGTCCCAGAGCGATCGGTCCTGATCGGGGAGAAGGACGATCTCGCCGTCGGGAGACATGCGCGTGGCGCGACGCGATTCGTGGAGCAGCATCAGGGCGAGCAGCCCCATTGCCTCGGGCTCGGGGAGCAGCGCGACGACGAGGCGGCCGAGGCGAATGGCTTCCGCCGAAAGTTCGCCGCGCGTGACGGAGTCGCCACTGGTGGCCGAGTAGCCCTCGTTGAAGACCAGATAGATCACGCGGAGGACGGCATCGAGCCGTTCCGGCAGTTCCCGCGGGGGCGGGACCATGTAGGGAATGCGTGCCTCCCTGATCTTCGCCTTGGCGCGAACGATGCGCTGCGCGACGGTCGGGGTCGGCACAAGAAAGGCGCGGGCGATCTCCTCTGTAGTGAGGCCGCAGACCTCGCGAAGCGTGAGTGCGACCTGAGCGTCCGGCGCGAGCGTCGGATGACAGCAGGTGAAGATCAGGCGGAGGCGATCGTCTGGAATGCTGTCATCGTCCACTTCCGAAACAGCCTCGGCGTCGGCCTCGATCTGCATCGCAAGCTCCGGCTCAATGGCCTCGAAGCGGGCACGGCGACGGAGCCGGTCGATCCCTTTGAAGCGTCCCGCCGAGACCAGCCAGGCGCGCGGGTTCTTCGGCGTACCCCCGCGTGGCCACTGCACCGCCGCTGCCGCGAAGGCCTCGTGCATCGCCTCCTCGGCGAGATCAAAGTCCCGGAGAAGCCGGATCAGCGTCGCCAGCACGCGCCGCGACTCCGCGCGATAGACGGCCTCGATTCCGGCTTGGTTCATGGCGGCCCGACCATCCGTCACGCCTCGATCACGTGGATCGGCCGCACTTCAATCGCGCCGAGCCTCGCCAGCGGTATTCCAGCGGCAAGCCGGATCGCCTCGTTCATGTCCCGCGCCTCGACCAGGATGAAGCCGCCGAGCTGTTCCTTGGTTTCGGCGAAGGGACCGTCCGCCACCGACATCCTGCCGTCTCTCACCCGCACCGTTGCCGCCTCGTTGACCGACTTGAGCGCATCGGCGGCGATGAAATGCCCGCTTCGCTCAAGTTCGCGGTCATAGGCGAGCGAGTCCCTGTCGAGGTTGCGCTTATCCTCGGGTGAGAGGCCCTCGAGCGTCGACGCTTCGCAATAGACCAGGCAAAGGTATTTCATCCTGCTTCTCCCAGCGGGGTACCTCAATGGTCGTCCCGAAGGCCCGAAATCGACAATGCAATCCTTGGAATCTTCGTCGCCGCCGGCGGGTCGACAATGCCCGGGATGTCTCGCGCTCACCTTGCCACCGCCGCACGACAAGGACCAAGGGCGACGAAGCGAGAGATTTGCCTGACCTGGAGGGCCACGAGGCGTCCGCACCACGCGCCTGCCCTGAGCGGCACATCTTCTGCGATGCTTGAGCCCAGGCGGGCGTCGCCCTAACGTCCGGCCATGGTCACGGCAAGGGCCGCCCCGGCGATAGCGCTCTGCTCGGCGGTGCTGTTCGGCGCAAGCA
The DNA here is from genome assembly GCA_035699585.1 of Bauldia sp. GTDB lineage: Bacteria > Pseudomonadota > Alphaproteobacteria > Rhizobiales > Kaistiaceae > Bauldia. Next base: position 628 of record DASSPO010000459.1, on the reverse strand, counting down.
CGCCGTTTGCGAAACTCCTCCTCGGCGAGGGGATTTCGCCGGTCCTGCTTGCGGGCCTTTTCTATCTCGGATCGGGGATCGGACTGGCCGCACTCACCCTGGCGCGGCGGATGATCCGGGGTGGCTCCACCGAGGCGCCGCTCCGCCGATCGGATCTGCCGTGGCTCGCCCTCGTCGTCTTCTTCGGCGGCGTCGCGGGCCCGGTCCTCCTGATGATCGGCCTCGCGACGACGTCAGGGTCGGCGGCGGCGCTCCTTCTCAATGTCGAAGGCCTCGCCACGATGGCCATCGCCTGGATCGTTGTGCGCGAATCGGTCGACCGCCGCCTGCTTGTCGGCGCGTTCGCGATCCTTGCCGGCGCGGTCGTACTCTCCTGGCAGCGCGATACCGGAACGCTCGGGTTCGGCGCCCTTGCGATCATCGGCGCGTGCGTCGCCTGGGGGATCGACAACAACCTGACCCGGAGACTGTCCGCAGCGGACCCGGTCCAGATCGCCATGATCAAGGGGCTTGTCGCCGGCGCCGTCAACACCGCCCTCGCTCTTTCTTCCGGAGACCTCCTGCCGACAGCCGGCCCCCTCGCGGTCGCCGGACTCGTTGGCTTCATCGGCTATGGCGCGAGCCTCGT
>DASSPO010000458.1:0-2986 GCA_035699585.1 Bauldia sp. | reverse complement strand
GCGCTGCTTCTCGAGCCATTGCTCGAGCCATTTGATCGTATAGTCGCCGGCGAGGAATTCCTCGTCGCGCACCAGGTTCTGGTGGAGCGGGATGGTGGTCTTCATCCCCTCGATCACGAACTCCTCGAGCGCGCGCTTGAGGCGCATGATGCAGCGCTCGCGGGTGGTGCCGTAAACGATCAGCTTGGCGATCATGCTGTCGTAATAGGGCGGCACCTTGTAGCCGGTGTAGAGGCCGCTATCGACCCGCACGTGCATGCCGCCGGGCGCGACATAATTCTTCACGATGCCGGGCGAGGGGGCGAAGGTCATCGGGTCCTCGGCGTTGATCCGGCACTCGATCGCATGGCCGTGGAGGTTGAGCTGCTCCTGCGTGCAGGACAGGCCTTCCCCCTGCGCGACCCGGATCTGCTCGCGCACCAGGTCGAGGCCGGTGATCATCTCGGTGACCGGATGCTCGACCTGCAGCCGCGTGTTCATCTCGATGAAGTAGAACTCGCCGTCCTCGTAGAGGAACTCGATGGTGCCGGCGCCGCGATAGCCCATCTCGCTCATCGCGTTGGCGACGACCGAGCCCATTGCGAAGCGCTGCTCGGCCGTGATCACCGGCGAGGGCGCTTCCTCGAGCACCTTCTGGTGGCTGCGCTGCAGCGAGCAGTCGCGCTCGCCGAGATGGATCGCATGGCCGTTGCCGTCGCCGAACACCTGGAACTCGATGTGGCGCGGGTTGGAGAGATATTTCTCCATGTACACGGTGTCGTCGCCGAAGGCCGAGCGCGCCTCGGACGCGGCCTGGCTCATCAGGCTTTCGAGCTGGTCGTCCGCTTCGACGACCTTCATGCCGCGGCCGCCGCCGCCCGAGGCCGCCTTGATCAGCACCGGATAGCCGATCGCCTCGGCCAGCGCGTGCGCCTCGGCGACCGACTCGATCGGGCCGTCCGAGCCGGGGACGAGCGGCAGGCCGAGCCGGGCGGCGGTGCGCTTGGCCTCGATCTTGTCGCCCATGATCCGGATGTGGTCGGGCTTGGGGCCGACCCAGACGATGCCGTGGCTCTCGACGATCTCCGCGAACTGGGCATTTTCGGACAGGAAGCCGTAGCCGGGATGGATCGCGTCGGCGTGCACGATCTCGGCCGCGGAGATGATGTTGGGGATGTTGAGGTAGCTGTCGGTCGCAGCCGGAGGGCCGATGCAGACGGTCTCGTCGGCGAGCCGGACGTGCATCGCGTCGGCATCGGCGGTCGAGTGGACCGCGACCGTCTTGATGCCCATTTCGTGGCAGGCGCGGTGGATGCGGAGCGCGATCTCGCCGCGGTTGGCGATCAGGAGCTTGTTGATCGCCATCGCTCAGCCAAGGACGACGAGCGGCTGGTCGAACTCGACCGGCTGGCCGTCCCCAACGAGGATCTTCTTGACGATGCCGCCCGACGGCGCGGTGATCGGGTTCATCACCTTCATCGCCTCGACGATGAGGAGCGTGTCGCCGGCCTTGACCGCGTCGCCGACCGAGACGAACGGCTTGGCCCCGGGCTCGGGCGAGAGGAAGGCCGTGCCGACCATCGGCGACTTGACCGTCTCGCCCGCGATTTCGGCTTCCTGGGGCGCCGCCGGCGCGGCGGCCGCCGCAGGCGCCGCCGGATGAGCGGCGGGTGCCGCGGCCGCAACCGGCGCCGGAGCGGCGGCATGAGCGGGCGGAGCGTCGCGGCGAACCTTGATCTTGCGGTCGCCGTCCTCGACCTCGATCTCGGTGAGCGCGTTCGCGGTCAGCAGCTCGGCAAGCTCGCGCACGAGAGCGGGATCGATGCGCATCGAGCCGCTTCCGCTTGCGCCGGCCGCCGCGCGAGGCGCGGGCTCCTTCTTCTCGGCCATCGAAACTCCCCTTACTGGCCCCGGTGAAAGGTCCGTGCCGCCGCTCCTTACCGCCTGTTGCGGCTTCGTCCAGTCAAAGCGGCCAGTGAAAGCGGTTTGCGTGGCGGCGCCGGGGTTCCTATCTGCGCTGTCTGAAATGGCGACCGACACCACCCTGCAGGTCCGCGTCAACGGCGAGCATCGCCGGGTGAGCCAGGGCCTCTCCATCGCGGAGCTCGTCCGCGAGCTCGGCTTCGATCCGGCGCGGGTCGCGGTCGAGCGCAACCTCGCGGTCGTGCCGCGCTCGAGCCTCGGCGAGGTGCGGGTCGAGGACGGCGACGAGCTCGAGATCGTGCGCTTCGTGGGAGGCGGCTGATGAACGTGCAAGCGCCGGTCGAGAGGGACAGGTGGACCGTCGCCGGGCGCACGTTCACTTCACGCCTGATCGTCGGCACCGGCAAGTACCGGAGCCTCGAGGAGAATGCGGCGGCGGTCGCTGCGTCGGGAGCCGAGATCGTCACCGTCGCGGTGCGGCGGGTCAACATCTCCAACCCCGACGAGCCGATGCTGACCGACCATATCGACCCCAAGACGGTCACCTATCTGCCCAACACCGCCGGCTGCTTCACCGCCGACGAGGCGATCCGGACGCTGAGGCTCGCGCGCGAGGCCGGCGGCTGGACGCTCGTCAAGCTGGAGGTGCTCGGCGAGGCGAAGACCCTCTACCCCGACATGCGCGAGACTCTGAAAGCGACCGAAGTGCTGGTCGGGGAGGGGTTCGAGCCGATGGTCTATTGCGTCGACGATCCCATCGCCGCGCGCCAGCTCGAGGAGGCCGGGGCGGTCGCGATCATGCCGCTGGGCGCGCCGATCGGATCGGGGCTCGGGATCCAGAACCGCGTGACCATCCGGCTGATCGTCGAGGGCGCGGGCGTTCCGGTGCTGGTCGATGCGGGCGTCGGAACGGCGAGCGACGCTGCGGTGGCGATGGAATTGGGCTGCGACGGAGTGCTGATGAACACCGCGATCGCGGAGGCGAAGGACCCGGTGCTGATGGCCCAGGCGATGGCCCGAGCGGTCGAGGCCGGGCGGCTGTCCTATCTCGCCGGGCGGATGCAGAGGCGGCTCTACGCGGACC
>DASSPO010000457.1:0-7404 GCA_035699585.1 Bauldia sp. | reverse complement strand
ACCACGGATCTCTCCGTCGCCGGCGAGACGCGGCCTTCGGTCCCGTCGCTCGCCATTCAGTGGGATCGCGACGGCTCCTTCGTCTGGAAGCTCGACGGCGACAAGGTCCACAGGGTCGGCGTCCAGATCGTGGCCCGGCGAAGCGGCACCGTGACGGTCGCGGGCGGCATCGCGCCCGGCGACGAGGTCGTGGTCGAAGGCGTTCTCCGCCTCCGCGAGGGTGAAACCGTGGTGAAGGCGAGCGAAGACGGACCGCCAAAGCCGGCCTCCGGCACCGCACCCGCCGTTCTTGAGCCCGGCCCGGTAAGCGGCTCGGAGGCGCCGGCGGCGCCCCGCGCTGCGGCGCGGGTGAAGGAAGCGGGGTAGGGAGTCGATCATGGCCGAAGCGAAGCAGGGAGGTTCGCTGACGAACGGCGCCGGCATCGCCACGCTGTTCGTCAGCCGGCCGGTGCTTGCGATCGTTCTCAACCTCCTCATCGTGGTGGCCGGCATTGCCGCGCTCGGCGGCGTCGAGATCCGCGAACTCCCGAATATCGACCGGCCGGTCATCACCATCCGTACCAGCTACGACGGCGCCACGCCCGACACGATCGACAAGGAGATCACGGCAGTGATCGAGGGGGCGGTCGCGCGCACCCCGGGCGTCGTCTCGATCAGCTCGCAAAGCAGCGCCGGCCAAAGCCGGATCACCATCGAGTTCGACCCGTCCACCGACCTCAACGCCGCCGCCAACGACCTCCGCGACGCCATCGGTGCCCTTCGCAGCCTGCCCGACGACGCCGACGCTCCGACCATCGTCAAGGCCGACACCAATTCCGATGCCATCATCCGGCTGTCCGTGACGTCGCCCACCATGCCCATCGAGCGGCTGACGGCGCTGGTCAACGATCAGATCGTCGACCGCCTTGCCGCGGTCGAGGGCGTGGCCGACGTCGAGGTGCGAGGCGATCGCGAGCCTCTCGTCCGCATCATCATCGATCCGGATGCGCTCACCGCCCGCGGCCTCGCCGTCAACGACCTCACCGCGGCGCTTGGCAGCGTCACCCTCGACGCGCCCGCCGGACGGGTCTCCGACCAGACCCAGACCCTGCTCGTCCGCGCGGACGCGAGCGCCAAGACGGCCGAGGAGATCGCGGCGATCGAGATCAACCCAAATACCCGCGTCGGCGACATTGCCGACGTGGTCTTCGGTCCCGCCGAGCGAAGCACTTCGCTTCGCATGAACGGGGAAACCGGCATCGGCCTGGGCATCGTGCGCCAGGCGAAGTCGAACGTCCTCGAGATCTCATCCGGAATCCGCGCCGCCGTCGACGAGCTCAACGCCGCGCTCCCCGAGGACGTCACGGTCGCCATCACGTCGGACGACGCGGTGTTCATCCGGACCGCGATCGAAGCCGTGCTTTTCGATCTCGCCATCGCCACGCTCATCGTCGTCGGTATCATTTACGTCTTCCTGCGCTCGGTCCGCATCACCTTCATCCCGGCGGTCACCGTGCCGATCGCGCTGATCGGCACGATTGCCGCGATCTACCTGGCCGGGTTCTCGATCAACATCCTGACGCTGCTCGCGCTCGTCCTTGCGACCGGTCTCGTCGTCGATGACGCGATCGTCGTGATCGAGAATATCTCCCGCCAGCGCACGCTCGGGCTCGGACCGCGCGCCGCCGCCGTGCTCGGTACGCGCCAGGTGTTCTTCGCGGTGCTGTCGACCACCGTAACCCTCGCCGCGGTCTTCATCCCGATTTCATTCTTCCCCGGCGCCGCCGGCCGGCTCTTCTCCGAGTTCGGCTTCGTGCTCGCCTTCGCCGTGACGCTCTCGGCCTTCGTCGCGCTGACGCTCGTGCCGATGCTCGCCTCGCGCTGGATCGGAAGCGGCCGCCATGCGCCGAGCCGCAACCCCATCGGCCGCGCAGTCTCGGCCTTCGGCACCGGGCTCGAGCGCCTCTATGCCCGCCTCCTCGATGCAAGTCTCAACGCGCCGATCGTGGTGATCACCGCGGCGCTTCTCTTCGCCGGGGCGGCGGCGGTCGCCTATCCGCTCCTCCCCAACGAGCTGACCCCGACGGAAGACCGCGGCTTCATCCCGATCTCAATCCGCGCGCCGCAGGGCGCGACGGTCGACTACACCGCCGAACAGGTCCAGCGCGCCGAGGCGATCGTTCAGGAGTTCGTCGATCGCGGCGAGATCGTCAACGTCTTCGCCACGGCACAGGGCTTCGGCGGTGGCGGTTTCATGTTCCTGACACTGGCGCCGTGGCAGGAGCGCGAGCGTTCACAGCAGGAGATCACGGCCGATCTCAACCGGCGGCTCCAGGAAGTCCCGGGCATCCAGGTCACCGCCTTTCAACCGAACAGCCTCGGTATCCGTGGCGGCGGCCAGGGCATGCAGTTCGCCGTCACTGGCCCCGACTATGACCAGATTGCCGCCGCCGCGACCGACCTCATGCGCGCGATGCAGGACGACCCCGCCTACGACAGCGTCCGCATCAACTACGACACCACCCAGCCGCAGCTCTCGATCCGCATCGACCGCGACCGCGCCGCCGACGTGGGCGTGCCGGTGCAGAACATCTCGGCGGTGATCCAGACCCTCCTCGAGGGGCGCGATCTCGGCACCTTCAACATGGGCGACGAGCGGATCGATATCCGCGCCATGGCACCGGAGGGCATGATACAGGATCCCACCGGCCTCGACCGCATCCAGCTGCGGACCAACACCGACAAGATGGTGCCGCTCTCCTCGCTGGTCACCTTCGAGGAGGTGGCGGTCGCCCCGAACCTGCAGCGCCAGGACCAGAGGCGCGCCGTGCCGATGTCGGCGACGCTCGGCGAAGGCATCGACCTTCGCGAGGCCATGGATCGCGTCCAGGAGATCGCCGCCGAAGTGCTGCCGCCCGGCATGGGGCTGATCTTCACCGGCGAGGCGAAGGAGCTGAACGCCGCGTCGAGTGGAGTGGCCCAGACCTTCGCCTTCGCCCTGCTTGTCGTGCTCCTCGTGCTCGCGGCGCAGTTCGAAAGCTTCATCAGCGCCGTGATCCTGGTCGCGACCGTGCCTTTCGGCCTGGCGGCCGCCGTCTTCGCCATGCTCCTCACCGGCGGCTCGCTCAACATCTACAGCCAGATCGGGCTCATCCTTCTGGTCGGTCTCATGGCCAAGAACGGCATCCTCATCGTCGAGTTCGCCAACCAGCTCCGCGACCAGGGACAATCGGTTCGCGACGCAATCCGCAACGCGAGCATCATCCGTCTTCGCCCCGTGGTGATGACCATGATCGCCACCATCCTGGGCGGCTTGCCGCTGATCCTGACCGGGGGCGCCGGTTCCGAAGCCCGGCAGTCGTTGGGCTGGGTGGTGGTCGGGGGCCTCGGCATCGCGACCGTCGCCACGCTGTTCGTGACGCCCGTCGTATTCAGCGTGCTCGCCCGCTTCTCGCGGCCGCGCGCCGCCGAGGAACAGCGACTCGAACGCGAGCTCAGCGAGGCCGACGGACCGCGCGGCATGACTCCGACGGCCGAGGAGCTGGGCGAGGTGGCGTCGGCGCGTATCCCGGCGGAGTGAGGCGATGTCATCCGGTTCCTCGCCCTTACCCGTTGCTTGTGCCCGCCTACGCGGAGGATGGGCGCTTTCGCGCCGAGCGACGGCGCGAAGGCTCGATCGCGGCTCGCCCGCCGGTGAGCGGACGGCTGGCGGTTCGCGCGGGCGGGCCATTATCGGCTATCGTCGCCGGGCGTCGCCTGCCGTCGTCATCGCGCTGCCGCAGTTGCCTTGCCGTGTCACGGAGCCATGTCGCTGGAGCTTCAGCTTGGTGCAATCGAACGGCCCGCGTGACGGCGACGGCATCGCGCGCGACCGGGTTCGTCTCGCGCGGACAGCCGCGGGCGACGAAGCGGCCTTCGCCGAGATCGTCGCCGAGGAGACGCCGCGGCTCCTCCGCTTTGCCGCCTCGATCCTGGGGTCAGGCCAAGGCGAGGCCGAGGAACTGGTGCAGGAGGCGCTGATCCGCCTCTGGCGGCAGGCCGAAACCTGGCAACCGGACGGCCGCATCTCGACCTGGCTTCACCGCGTCACCTACCGGCTGGCGATCGATGTGCTCCGTCGCCGGAGACCCTCGGTCGACATCGAGTCGGTCGTGGAGACGCTGGAAGATGCCGGGCCGGAGCCCGAGGCGCGGCTGATCCATTTCGAGGACGCGAAGGCGCTTCGCAGGGCCATCGACAGCCTGCCCGAACGTCAGCGGACGGCGATTGCCCTCTGCCACTTCCAGGGCCTGAGCCAGGTCGAAGCGGCAGCGGTGATGGAGGTGAGTGAAGCGGCCTATGAGTCGCTTCTGGCACGGGCACGGCGGCGTCTCAGGGCGCTGCTTGCCGAGAAATAGCAGGAGGCCTGGATGGCCAACGATCGTCACGAACTTGCCGAAGCACTCGACCGCTACGGCGCGGACCTCGCGTCCTGGCCCGACCCCTCGCTTGCCAACGAAGCGCGGAGAAGGGCCCTGGCCGACCGGGATTTTCGCGCTCGGATCGACGCCGCGGCGTCTCTTGCGATGGGGCTTGCGGCGGTGCGCGATCAGATCGACGCGGAGATCGCCGCGGCGGGCGCTGCCGGCAGGGTGCAGGCCGCGGTATTTGCGGCGCTGCCGCCCCACCGTCACACGCGCCGCTGGGCGCTGGTCGCTGCGGCGGTGCTCGTCGCGGCGGCCCTCGGGGCGCTGGCCGATGTCACGATCCTTGCGCCCGCCGGCAGCCGGCCGATCGAGGTCGTGATCCTCGATCCGCTTGCGTTCGGCCCGGCCGGAACGGGGGCGCCATGACCGATATCGTGGTTCCACGGAGGCGACGGATTCCGTGGCTGTTCATCGGCTTCGCCGCTTCGCTCGTCCTCAACGCCTTCTTCCTCGGGGCAATCGCGACCGAGGTCTTCCGCTTCTCGGCCGCCGGAAAGCCGCACGTCAATTTCGAGCTCCGCTGGATCGAGGAGCGTCTGGCGGAGAAGGACTTCTCCGTCGTCGCTTCGGCCGTCGCCGCAGCGCGGCCCGATGCGGAGCGTCACATCGCCCGGCTCCGCGCCCTGCGCCAGGAGATCGCCGCACTGGCGGCGGTGCCCGAGCCCGACCGGGCAGCGATCGATTCCAAGCTGGCGGAGATCAGGGCCGAGCAGACCGCGATGGTCAGCAGTCTGCAGACGACGATCATCGATGCCTTGCTCGCGCTGCCGGCATCCTCACGCGAGGCGCTGGGCGCGAGCCCGGGTGCGGAAGGTCGCTGATCCTCGAAGCTGTTCCAGACAGGCGGGGGGAGTCCGAGCCGGCTTGAGCCTTTTCATCCTTGGCCATCCCCCTGTCGGCGCCGACAAAAACGCGGGCACCCTCGGTCGGTCAGGCAATCACCCGGACTAGGCGCGAGCCTCCCCCCTGTTCACCGCATGTGCCTGCCCCTGGCAAGCTGCGGACCTGCCTGTTTGCCGCCTCCCATGGGTCTTTTTTTGCTTTTCGCAAAATCGGCGGCGTGCCGGCCATGCCCCATGGCTTCGCCGACAGGATGTAATCTAAGCGCGATTCCGAATGGAATTCCAGAGGCTCATCGCATCGCGACCGAATGAGGCTTTCCGGATGCCTAAGGAACCGAACCCGTGCTCTGGCCAATCGTAGGATGAAAGAATATAGTGGTCTCCGGATGAAGCGCGCAGGCTTTTGTCATGGGCGAGTTTCGCGACTGGACAATGCGAAAGCCGATCGCGTCGCGGCGGATTGCCCGATGACCGGGGTTCCGGTATCGTGCTAATATTATCGGCGATAGGGATTAGCGCCCGTCGGGAACCTGCTCGGCGGGGGCGGTCCGCATCATCGGATCGGGGCGAACGGGCAAGGCCGTCCGGCCGTTCGAACCCCGCAAAGGGAGGACCTGTCTGAGGGACGGATATCAGCCAAAAAGAGCGGGATCGACACCGCTTGTCGAATCAGGGGTGGGGCCGCGACATGCGCGCCACTGCCGCGGTGACGTTTTACCGGCGTCGGGTGCTGGAACTTTCGAATCGGTCCGATCGGACCCGGTCAACTCGGGAGGAGAAAACCCCATGAAGCGTACGATGATTGCTGGATTCACCGTGGCGCTGACGCTGGCGGCATCGGTGGCGATGGCACAGGACAAGCCCCGACTCGCCTTCGTCGTCAACGGCGCCTCGGACTTCTGGAAGATCGCCGAGGCGGGCGTCGCCAAGGCGCAAGCCGAACTGCCCAACTACGACATGCAACTCGTCTATCCCGAGCAGGCTGCGGCGGCCGTGCAGCAGCGCGTGCTCGAGGATCTGGTCGCCGCCGGCGTTGCCGCGATCATGGTGAGTGCGGTCGACCCCAAAAACCAGACCGACGGGCTCAAGAAGATCTCTTCGCAGGTCCCGCTCTTCACCACCGACAGCGACGCGGCGCAATCGGGCCGCATCGCCTATATCGGCTCGTCCAACACCGAGCTCGGCAAGGACGCCGGAAAGCTCATGCTCAAGGCGTTGCCCGACGGCGGCAAGTGCATCGGTTTCGTCGGCCTCCTCGGCGCCGACAATGCCGTCGAACGCATCAACGGCGTCAAGGAAGTCATTGCCGGCTCCAAGGTCGAGCTGATCGACGTGCGCGGCGACGAGATCGATCAGGGCCGCGCCAAGCGGAACGTCGAGGACGCGCTCGCCGCCACGCCGGATGTCGCCTGCCTCGTCGGCTTCTACTCGTACAACACCCCGCGCATCTACGAGGTGTTGAAGGAGAGCGGCAAGCTCGGCCAGATCAAGGTCATCGGCTTCGACGAGGACCCGATCACCCTCGGCGGCGTCAAGGAGGGCAACATCGTCGGCACCGTCGTCCAGCAGCCCTTCGAGTGGGGTTACCAGGGCATGAAGCTGATGGCCAAGTACCTCGAAGGCGACAAGTCCGGCATTCCGGCGGACGGCCTCATCATCGTTCCCGGCAAGGTCATCGACCAGTCCAACGTCGACCAGTTCATGGCCGACATGAAGGCCATGATGGGCGGCTAGTCCGATCCATTGCGCATCCGGGCCGGCGCGGACATCCGCGCCGGCCTTCCCTTGACCGCCGCGGTGTCCGACCGCCAGCGGCGCCCGACCCGAGACCGGCGCACATGGCCGAACCGTTCCTTGAACTCGTCGAGGTCACCAAGACCTACCCGGGCGTGACCGCTCTCGACCGCGTCTCGCTGTCGGTCGCCCACGGCGAGGTAGTGGGCCTGATCGGCGAGAACGGTGCCGGCAAGTCGACGTTGATGAAGCTTCTCGGGGGCGTCGCGGAACCGAGCGGCGGCGTTATCCGCGTCGACGGGGTCGAGCGACGGGGCTTCACGGTCTCCGATGCAATCCGCGCCGGCATCGCGTTCGTTCACCAGGAACTCAACCTGTTCGAC
>DASSPO010000456.1:0-16763 GCA_035699585.1 Bauldia sp. | reverse complement strand
TAGCCCCTGCCCGCGAAGGGCGAGCCCATCCAGTAGCCAAGGGAGGCCGACTGAGCGACGCCGCGCTGGACGTGGCTCAAGGTCAGGCCGCCGAGGAGAGTCTCGCCGTCAGGCGAGAAGATGAAGAAGGGATAGCCCGATCCATTCCTGATCTCGCGCTGGTAGCGCCGAATTCGCCGGCGGAAGGCGAGCTTGGTGAGATCATCCGCGGGCCAGATCGGCTCCCAGGGAGCGAGAAAGGCCCGGCTATCCTCGCGGAGCTTGGCCCATTGCGGATAATCGGCGAGGAGCGGCACGCGAAGGAGCACGCGTTCGGCACGGATGGTCGGGTTCGAGGTGTGCGTCGAGATCGACCGCAGGAAAGCCATGGCCCAAACCTAGCTGTGCAGTTTCGAGCCGAAGCGGGCGGCGATCCTGTCGCGGTCCATCATTCCATTGACCGGTCCGACGCTCGCAAGCGTCGGCGCACCGCTGAAGATCCGCGCCGCCAGGTCGCGGACCTGGGCCGCATCGATCGCTTCGATCCGGGCGACGAGCTCCTCAGGCGGTATGACCCGGCCGAAGAGGAGGAGCTGACGGGCGAGCTGGCCGGCGCGGGCGGCCGGACTTTCCAGCGTCATCAGCAAGCCGGCGCGGAGCTGGGCGCGAGCGCGCCTCACTTCCTTGTCAGAAATGGTGTCAATGGCGCGCCCAAGCTCATCGACGATCACCGGCATCAGCTGGTTCACATCCTCGGGCCCGGTCGCGGCATGCACACCGAAGACGCCGGTGTCGGCGAAGCTCCAATGGAAGGCGTAGATCGAGTAGCAGAGGCCACGCTTCTCGCGCACCTCCTGGAACAGGCGCGACGACATGCCGCCGCCGATGATCGAGGAGAGAACCTGGGCGGTGTAGAAGTCGTCGCCGCCGTAGGGGATGCCCTGGAAGCCCAGCATGATCTGAGTTTCCATCAGGTCGCGTTCCTCGCGCGTTTCGCCGCCCTTGTAAGTCGCGGCGACCGGGGCGGGTCCTGCCACACCGGCAAGGTCGGCAAGCGAGCGGGAGGCGAGGTCAACCAGCTGGTCATGGTCGACGGCCCCGGCCGCGGCGATCACCATCGACGGCCCGCGGTAATGGCGGTCGAGATACGAGCCGAGCATCGGCGAGGCCGCCGCTTTGACCGTCTCCGCCGTGCCGAGGATGTTGCGGCCGATCGGCTGACCGGGGAAGGCCGACTCGGCGAAAATGTCGTAGACGCGGTCTTCCGGCGCGTCGAGCGCGGCACCGATCTCCTGCAGTATGACGTGCTGCTCGCGTTCGAGCTCCTCGGGATCGAACACCGAGTTCCTGAGTATGTCGGAAAGGATATCGAGGGCGAGCGGCACGTCGGCCTTGAGAATACGGGCGTAGTAGGAGGTCGTCTCGACGCTTGTTGCGGCGTTGACCTCGCCGCCGACCGCCTCGATCTCCTCGGCGATATCGGCGGCCGAGCGGGTCTTGGTGCCCTTGAAGGCCATGTGCTCGAGAAGATGCGACAGGCCGTGTTCGTCGTCCCGCTCGGAGCGCGAACCAGCGCCGACCCAGACGCCGATCGCGGCGCTCTCGAGGTGCGGCATGTCGTGCGTCACAATCCGAAGGCCGGAGGGAAGAGTGCTGACGCGGACCGACATGCTCAAACCTCGCTCTTCACCGCGCCGGCATGGGCGAGGAGATAGTCCTCGAAGCGTCGCTGGTCGTTCGGGATGACGGTGAGCATCTCCTTGCCGCTCATCACATCGCGGAAGCCCTCGGGCACCTCGGGGATGCGGCCGGTGGCGGCCTCAACCGCGGCGGCGAACTTGGCCGGATGGGCCGTTGCAAGCGACACGAGCGGCACGCCGGGCTCGCTGAGGCGCCGGCCGACCGCAAGTCCGACCGCGGTGTGCGGATCGGGAAGAAGGCCGGACTCGCGGAGCGTCCGTGCGATCATGGAAGCGACCTCGGCTTCGCTCGCGGCGCCCCCGGCGAAATCTTCACGGATCGCCGCGAGCGGGCGCTCATCGATGATGAATGCACCCGTTTTGGCGAGGTCACCCATCAGCCTGCGGACCACCGCGGCGTCGCGCCCGTAGACTTCGAACAGCAGCCGCTCGAAGTTGGAGGAGACCTGTATGTCCATCGACGGCGAAGTCGTGGCGTGGACGCTGCGGGTCTCGTACCGGCCGGTCGCGAGGGCACGGGCGAGGATGTCATTGACGTTGGTTGCGACGATCAGCCGGGCAACCGGCAATCCCATCTGCTTCGCAACATAGCCGGCGAAAACATCGCCGAAATTACCGGTGGGTACGCTGAAGGCGACCGGGACACGTGGCGCGCCGAGGGCGACCGCGGCCGTGAAGTAATAAACCGCCTGGGCGACGATCCGGGCCCAGTTGATCGAGTTCACGCCGGTGATTGCGAGGCGGCGGCGAATCTCGCGGCTGTTGAATGCCGCCTTCACCATCGCCTGGCAGTCATCGAAGGTGCCGGTGACCGCGACCGCGTGCACATTGGCTGCGCCGGTCGTCGTCATCTGGCGCTGTTGAAAAGGAGAGACGCGGCCCTCCGGGAAGAGCACGAAGAGGTCGATGTTCTTGCGCCCGGCAAAGGCCTCCACCGCAGCTCCGCCGGTGTCGCCCGAGGTCGCGGCAATCAGCGTGATGCGTTCGCCGCGGCGGGCAAGGACATGGTCCATCACCCGCGCCAGCAACTGCATGGCGAAGTCCTTGAAGGCCAGCGTCGGGCCGTGGAAAAGTTCCAGGACCCATTCGCCGGGCCCAATCTGGGTGAGCGGAGCGGTGGCGCGGTGACGGAACCCGGCATAGGCCTCGGCGCACATCCGCCGGAGGTCGGCCTCGCCGATGTCGGCACCGACGAACGGGGCGATCACATCCTGCGCGACGTCGGCATAGGGACGGCCCGCAAAGGCGGCGATCGCCTCGGGCGACAGCCGCGGCCACGATTCCGGAACATACAGTCCGCCGTCCTCGGCGAGGCCGGCAAGGAGCACTTCGGCGAAACCTAGCGCGGGCGCTGATCCGCGCGTACTGACATATCTCACGTAGCGATGCCTTCGGAAGGGCGAGGCGGAAGCCGAAGCGGCTCCGGCGACCCTAGCCTTCCTTGTAACCACCGGGCAAGTCGCCGAAAAGGGGCGGGCGAGTCGCAAAAAGGCCTGATGTTTTGGTATAGCGGGCGCCCCACAGAGACGGGGAGAACCTTCTTGAAACGCCCGAGCCTGCGCAAGACCGAACACGCTCTCGTCGCCCTGATGGCGGCCGGACTTGCCGCCTGCGCCGCCGTCGACGAGAAGACGATTGCCGACAATAGCGGGGTGAGCGCCCCGAAATCGGAAGCGACGGCGGCTGATTTTGTAATGAAATCAAGCTATTGTCCGCCGATCCAGATCCGTGCCGGGACCGCTACGATGACCGTCTACGAGCGCGGTCATGAGAACGAGTCAGCCTACGTGCGCTATCTCGCCTCGATCAGCCAGACGGCGCGGGAATGCACGATGGTCGGGGACACCCTCACCATAAAGGTCGGAATCGCCGGGCGGGTCGTCGCCGGGCCCAAGGGGTCGGCCGCCAATATCACCCTGCCGCTTCGCATCGCCGTGGCCAAGCAGTTCGGCGGAACCGGGCCGCTCTACTCGGAACTCTTCAAGATTCCGGTAAGCCTAACGGCGCCGACCTTTGGCGCCAACTACAACCAGGTCTTCGACCAGGTAACGGTGACGGCGGGGCCGAACGACCGGAACCTGATCATCTATGTCGGATTCGATGAGGGGCCAAAGGCGTAGGCCTCGGCGATTGACTCGCCCGCAGCCACGCCTATGCTCGCCGCGTCGGGGCATCGTCGCGCCCCGGCCGCTGTCGTCGCAAGGCTGACGGCGAAGACACGACCGCCGGGAGAGTCCGGACCGCTTCCGCGGTCCGGCGCCGAAGGAGCAACCGCCCCGGAAACTCTCAGGCGAACGGACCGGACGGTCGGCGACGCTCTGGAAAGAAGCCGGCGGCTGCCGTCGCCGACTCACCGAAGGAGTAACCGCGCGTAACGTACGCGGGAAATCTCTCAGGTCCTCGGACAGAGGGGGCGCGCTGCGGTTCCGGTGAGGGCCGTGGCGTCGCCGTCGCTTCTTGTCCGGGCCGTTTCATGACAGATGCCGCTACCGACAGGCTTCTCGAGACGCCACTCGCAGCGTTGCACCGCGAGCTTGGCGCCCGGATGGTGCCCTTTGCCGGCTATTCCATGCCGGTGCAATTCCCGACCGGCATCATCGCCGAGCACAACCAGGTCCGGAATGCGGCCGGCCTGTTCGACGTCTCCCATATGGGGCAGGCGGCGATCACCGGTCCGGATCACGAGACGACGGCGCGGGCGCTGGAGGCGCTGACCCCCGGCGACTTCGTCGGTCTCGGCCGGGGGCGCGAGCGTTACACGCTGCTCCTCACCGAGAACGGCGGCATCATCGACGACATGATGGTGACCCGGCCGAGCGAAGCGGCGGGCGACGGCACGCTGATGCTCGTGGTCAACGCCGCACGGAAGGAGATCGACTACGCCGACCTCCGCGCGCGGCTTCCCGGGAATGTGCGGCTCGAGACGATGACCGAGCGCGCACTGCTCGCGCTCCAGGGACCAAAGGCGCCGGCGGTCCTCGCCCGGCATGTGCCCGACCTCGGCGAGCCGGCCTTCATGACGGCGCGGCCGGCCGCCTTCGACGGCATTCCCGTCCATGTCTTTCGCTCCGGCTACACCGGGGAGGACGGCTTCGAGATATCGGTTGCCGCCGAGCGGGCCGAACAAGTGGCGCGCGCGCTCCTTGCCGAGCCCGAGGTGAAGCCCATCGGGCTCGGCGCGCGCGACTCGCTTCGCCTAGAGGCCGGCCTTTGTCTTTACGGCCACGACATCGACGTGACGACGACTCCGGTCGAGGCCGACCTGTTGTTTGCCATCCCGAAGCGGCGTCGCGAGGAGGGTGGCTTCCCCGGCGCGAGCCACATCCTGCGACAGATCAACGAGGGGCCGCCGCGCAAGCGCGTCGGCCTGCGGCTCGACGGGAGGGTGCCGGCGCGCGAGGGCGCGGCGATCAAGGATGCGGCCGGCCGTCATCTCGGCTCGGTCACCTCCGGCGGCTTCGGCCCGACGGTCGGCGGGCCGATCGCCATGGGCTACGTCGACGCGCCCCATGCCGAACCCGGCAGGGCGGTGACGATCGAGGTGCGGGGCAAGGAGCTCCCGGCGACCATCGTGCCGCTGCCCTTCGTGCCCCATCGCTATTTCAGGAAGACGGTCTGACCAAGGAGCGACGATGGCCACCCGCTACACCCGCGACCACGAATGGATAAGGCTCGACGGCGACATCGCCGTCGTGGGCATCACCGACTACGCCCAGGAGCAGCTCGGCGACATCGTCTATGTCGAGCTGCCGGAACCGGGCAGGAAGCTCGAGAAGGGCGGCGAGTTCTGCGTCGTCGAGTCGGTCAAGGCGGCGAGCGAGGTCTTCGCGCCGATCGCCGGCGAGGTGACCGAAGCGAACACCGCCCTCGGCGATCAGCCGGGAGCGGTCAACGAGTCTCCGGAGGGGACGGGATGGCTGATCAAGATGAGGCCCGCGAACAAGGCGGACATCGACGGACTCATGGATGAGGCCGCTTACAAGGCCTACCTCGAGACGATCTGAGCATGGCCGAACATATCTACAGGGCGACGGTTTCCTGGCGCCGCGGCGAGGGGGATTTCGCGAAGGGCCGCTACTCGCGCGGCCATGTCTGGCGCTTCGACGGCGGCATCGATGTGACTGCCTCGGCCTCGCCGCAGGTGGTGCCCAAACCCTATGCCGTCGAGGCGGCGGTCGATCCCGAGGAGGCGTTCGTCGCCTCGCTCTCCTCCTGTCACATGCTCACCTTCATCGACCTCGCGCGGCGTGCCGGCTTCGTCGTCGACGCCTATGAGGACGAGGCGGAGGGCGTCATGGAGAAGAACGCCCACGGGAAATACTGGGTTTCGCGGGTGACGCTCCAGCCGCGGATCACCTGGTCGGGCGAGAAACAGCCGTCGCACGACGACCTTGCGCGCCTGCACCACAGTGCGCACGAGGAATGCTTCATCGCCAATTCGGTCAAGACGGACGTCACAGTGGAAGGCTTCTGATGCGCTACCTCCCCCATACCGAGGCCGACCGCGCCGCCATGCTCCGCAGAATCGGTGTCGGCTCGATCGACGATCTCTTCGTCGACATCCCCGCCGACAAGCGGCTCACCGGCCTGCTCGAACTGCCGACGAGCAGGAGCGAGATCGAGGTCGAGCGGCATCTCGGCCGGATGGCAGCCCGGAACACGCCCGCCGGCTCAGTGCCGTTCTTTGTCGGCGCCGGCGCCTACCGGCATCATGTCCCGGCAAGCGTCGATCACCTGATCCAGCGTTCGGAGTTCCTCACCTCCTACACGCCCTATCAACCGGAGGTGAGTCAGGGGACGCTCCAGTATCTCTTCGAGTTCCAGACCCAGGTCGCGAACCTGACCGCCATGGAGGTCGCCAACGCCTCGATGTACGACGGCTCGACGGCCACGGCCGAGGCGGTTCTGATGGCGCACCGTGTCACCAAGCGGCGGAAGGCGGTGCTTTCCGGCGGCCTCCATCCCCAGTATCGCGGCGTGGTCGAGACGGTGTCGCACATGGCCGATGACGCCCTGGTGGCACTCCCGCCCGATCCGACCGGGACCGAGGCGATTCTCGATGCGATCGATGCCGAGACGTCGTGCGTCGTCGTCCAGTCGCCTTCCTTCTATGGCCACCTCATCGACCTCGCGCCCATCGCCGAGAAGGCGCACGCGGTCGGCGCGCTGCTGGTCGCGGTGATCACCGAGGTCGTATCGCTGGGGGCGATCGAACCGCCCGGGGCGCAAGGCGCCGACATCGTGGTCGGCGAAGGGCAGTCGATCGGCAATCCGCTCAGCTTCGGCGGTCCCTATGTCGGGCTCTTCGCGACCCGCCAGAAGTTCATCCGCCAGATGCCGGGGCGCCTCTGCGGCGAGACGGTGGACGCCGACGGCCGCCGCGGCTTCGTGCTGACGCTGTCGACCCGGGAGCAGCACATCCGCCGCGACAAGGCGACCTCCAACATCTGCACGAATTCGGGGCTTTGCTGCCTCGCCTTCACCATCCACATGACGCTGCTCGGCGAGACCGGGCTCCGTAGGCTCGCGGCGCTCAACCACGCCAATGCGGTCAGCCTCGCGGAATCATTGTCTCAAGTTCCCGGCGTAAGTGTCCTCAACGACTCGTTCTTCAACGAATTCACCATCCGCATTCCCGGGAACGCGGCCGAGGTGATCGAGGCGCTCGCGCGCGACGGCATCCTCGGCGGCGTGCCGGTGTCGCGGCTCGAGCCGAGCCGGCCAGAACTCAACGACCTGATCGTGGTCGCCTCGACCGAGGTCAACACCGACGAGGACCGAAAGGCCTTCGTAGCGGCGCTGCGGGAGGTAGTGTGATGCTGAACGACAAGGGGCGCCCGACCAGACCCGACGCCGCGGACGATGCGGCGCCTGAGACCTTCACCGGCAATCGCGGCCTGCAGATCGAGGAGGCGCTGATCTTTGAGACCGGCCGGAATGACGTGACCGGCGTCGACCTGCCGGAAGCGCCGAAGGCCGCCTCGCGCCTCGGCAAGCACGCGCGGAAGGCGCCGATCGACCTCCCCGGTCTCACTGAGCCGGAGGCGGTGCGTCACTTCGTGCGCCTTTCGCAGAAGAATTACGCCATCGACAGCGGGCTCTATCCCCTTGGCTCCTGCACCATGAAGCACAACCCGCGGCTCAACGAGAAGATGGCGCGGCTTCCGGGTTTCGGCGACATCCACCCGCTGCAGCCGCTGTCGACGGTGCCCGGCGCCATCGAGCTGATCGCCGAGCTCGGCCGCTGGCTCCTCGAAATGACCGGCATGGCCTCGGTGGCGATGAGCCCGAAGGCCGGCGCGCATGGCGAATTGTGCGGCATGATGGCGATCAAGGCGGCACTGGAGGCCCGGGGTGATAGGCGGACGACGGTGCTGGTCCCTGAATCCGCGCACGGAACCAACCCGGCGACGGCGGCCCTTCTCGGCTACCGGGTGGTCGACGTGCCGGCGCGCGCCGACGGGACGGTGGACCCGGCGACGGTGCGCGAACGCCTCGGCCCCGACGTCGCGGCGATCATGCTCACCAACCCCAACACCTGCGGGCTGTTCGAACGCGACGTGGTCGCGATCGCCGAGGCGGTGCACGAAGCCGGTGCCTACTTCTATGCCGACGGCGCCAACTTCAACGCGATCGTTGGCAAGGTGAAGCCCGGCGATCTCGGCGTCGACGCCATGCACATCAACCTCCACAAGACCTTCTCGACGCCGCATGGCGGCGGCGGGCCGGGGGCCGGGCCGGTGGTGTTTTCAGCGAAGCTCGCCCCGTTCGCCCCGGTGCCTTTCGTGCGGCTTACGCCCGAGGGCGCCGAGTTCGTCGAGACGCGGGCGCAGGCCGGTGACACGGCGACACCCTTCGGCCGCATGACGGCCTTCCACGGCCAGATGGGCATGTTCGTCCGCGCCATGAGCTACATGCTCGCCCACGGCGCCGACGGCATGCGGCAGGCGTCCGAGGACGCCGTGCTCAACGCCAACTACGTCCGCGCCTCGCTCCGTGACCTGTTCAGCCAGCCTTTCGGCGACAAGCCCTGCATGCACGAGGTGCTGTTCGACGACCGCTTCCTCGAAGGCACCGGGGTGACCACGCTCGACTTCGCCAAGGCGATGATCGACGAGGGGTATCACCCGATGACCATGTATTTCCCGCTGGTGGTGCACGGGGCGATGCTGATCGAGCCGACCGAGTCGGAGTCGCTCGCTTCCCTCGACCTGTTCATCGCCACGCTCCGCGACCTTGCGATGCGGGCTAAGGCAGGCGAGGCGGATCGCTTCCGCCAGGCGCCCATGCTTGCCCCGCGCCGGAGGCTCGACGAGACGCGCGCGGCCCGACAGCCGAAGCTGCGGTGGGCGCCGCCGGAGCCCTTTGTCCAGGCGGCCGAATAAGGTTACATCTCGAGGCTTCACTTCCGGGGGCAATCGTGACGACGCTGCATATCAAGGCCGGGCCTTACGACTTCGAGGCGGTGATGGAGGAACAGAACGCGCCGAAAACCTGCGCGAAGTTCAAGTCACTCCTCCCCTACAAGGAGCGCATCATCCACGTCCGTTGGAGCGGCGAGGGCTGCTGGATTCCGCTCGGCGACCTCGACCTCGGTCTCGGCTTCGAAAACCACACCAGCTTCCCCGCGCCGGGCGATTTTATCCTCTATCCGGGCGGGATCAGCGAAACCGAGATCCTGCTCGCTTATGGCGGCGTGCGCTTCGCGAGCAAGGTCGGGCAGCTCGCCGGCAACCACTTCCTGACCGTCACCAAGGGACGCGAGAACCTCGCCGCCCTGGGCAAGCTCACCCTCTGGCAAGGCGCCCAGGACATTCTCTTCGAACTCGCCTGATCCGCGGCTACTCGGGCATTTCGAGCTCGACTTCGCGGAAGGCGACCTCCTCGCCGTTCCGGATCACCGAGTATCTGCCGCGCCAGGTACCGGCGGGCCAGGCCGAGCCTTTGAGCTTGCGGCCGGCAAAGGCGAAGTACTGGGCCTTCGGCCGGTCGACCGGCTCGACCTCGTTTTCCGCGAAGACCGCGCCGTCGGGAGCGTGGATGACCACACGCTGGACGTCGCCGGTCTCAATGCCGATGGCGCGGCCATAGAAAACGAGGGCCGGCGATTGTGGCGTCATCCTCACGTTCTCGAGTTCTCCCGACTCGACCTGTTCCGTCTCAACGGCGGCGTCGGCAAATCCGGCGTTGAGCACGAAGGCGGGACGGTAGGCGAGGGCGGCCTTGGCCTCCGGCGTCCAGAGCGACGTCGCCGGGTCGCCGGCGAAGGCGCACGAGGATGATGCCGTGGCGGGTTCCAGGGCAAACGGATCCACCTCCACATCGCCCTTTCGCACGGTGAAGTGGACGTGCGGGAACTCGGTCATGCCGGACAGGCCGATTTCACCGAGCGGGGTGCCAAGGGGGACCTTGTCGCCCTCGGCGACGAGGATGCTCCCCTTCTTCATGTGGCAATACTGCGTCTGCCAGCCGTCGCCATGGTCGACCAGGACCCCGTTGCCGCACTCGCGGTCGGCGACGGCGTCGACACCAGTCTCCGCGACGTTCCGGTCGTCCATTCCATCTCGCGTCGCCTTTACGGTGCCCTCGGCTGCGGCGAGCACGGCGACGCCGGCTTCCATGGCGCGCAAGGTGGGAACGCGAATGTCGATCCCGTCGTGGCCGTCGTAGGTCTGGTGGCCGCACATGTAGTCGACGCGATCGCCGCCGGGATCGCGGTCGACGTAGTGCTGCACCACGCAGTCGACACCGAGCGTGCAATCGACGGGCAGCGCGATCTCAAACGCGCAGGCAGACGCCGTCGTGACGACACAGAAAATTGTCGCCGCCACAGAACGCACAGCCATCCTTTTCGTAGGCAAGAGCGTCATCCCTAGTTCGCCGTAACTTCAGTCCGCTGCCCGGCCTTGATCGATACGGGCGTGGTCGACTCCGACTGGTCGGATTTGGTCACCTTGAGAACGTATTCCCCTACCGGAACCGTGACCGACCAATCCTCGCCGTATCCCGTCGCGACGATCTTCTGCTCGCCGTAAATGTCCTTCTCGGCCGAGAGCAGGTCGAGCCGATCCCCGCCCGGGGCAGCGACCGCAAGCAGGCCAGCGTTGAGCACGACCGATACCTCGACCGGCGGGCCGGACTTCAGTTCGAAGGCGACCTCCGCCGTCGCGATGTCGGCACTCGCACGAAGCAGATATTTGCCGGGAGGCAGATCGAAACTTGCGCCGTCATTGTAGGACGTGGCAATCGTCCGCCGTTCGCCGTCAGCGCCGGGTTCACTCTCCATCACGTCGAAGCGCGGGCCTTGAGTGACAAGGGGTCCGCCTTCAGCGAAGAGAGCGTGGGCGATGACCCTGCCGGTCGCCACGATCACCAACTTCTCGACCGTCTTTCCGGCCGGGACCGATACCGAAACTTCGGCCGCCGCCTCGCCAAGGCTCGCCCTGACAGTATAGTCACCGGCGGCGAGATCGAGGGTGACCTCACCGCCATAGGTCGTGACCGTCTCGCCCGAGCTGCCCGTCACGTCCCATCGGATGCCGTTGTCGAAGTCGGAGGCCTCTTCGCTCCGTTTGCCGCGGAGAACGAGCTGACCGGAGCCGAGAACCACGTCGACCGTCACCGTGGCGCCGGGCTCGACCACGACCGGGACGGTCGCGGTGGCGGTGCCGAGGCTTGCAGCAACCGTAGCCTCGCCCGCTTCGACGAGGAGACGGCGCGTCGGCCCGTAGCTCGTGTCGGTATCGCCGGTCGAATCGGTAATGTCCCAGCGGACGCCGCCATCGTTCGACGGTTCGGTCTCGGTCGCCATGGCGCGCGCTTCGATGAAGCCGGCATTGAAGACCACGTCGAGGGCCGTCGCCTTATCCTCCGTGACGGTGACCTCGGCGGTCGCCATGGCGAGGTCCTTGCTGGCAATCACAACATAGTTGCCCGCCGGCAGCGCGAACTCGGCGAGCGAGCCCTCGCCGCCGTAGTTCGTCTCGGTCGCAGCATCCTCATGATCGCCGCCACCGATCGCCTTGTACACGTCGTAGCGGATCGTTTCGGCGCCGGTGAACGGCTCGGCGTTCGGAGCCGGGCGCGACGTGACTTGGAGGTTCTTGTCGGGCCGGGGCTCCTCGGCCGGTGGCGGAGGCGTCTCGATGACCGTGGCGGTCAGCGCCTCCCCGAGCGAGGCGGCATTGTCGGCGAAGATATACTTGCCGCCGGTGTTCTCGGCGAGGCAGGCAACCTGCTGGCCTTCATCGCTCGACAGGCCGAAGCCGACGACGTGAGCGGTGAAATCGATGCCCGCCTCCTCCAGCTCCGAGGCCACGGCGCAAGGGTCGGCATCGCAGGTTTCGATGCCGTCGGTGATGAGGATGACGGTGGCCTTTTCCTCGGTGTAGCGAAGGTTCTCGGCAGCCTGCCGGACCGCGTCGCTGATCGGCGTCTTGCCCTTGGGCGACAGGGCGTTCGCGGCCTGGCTGATGGCGGCGGCGGTGCCAGCCGCCGGCGCGACGATCAACTCGATATCGGCACAGCTTCCCTTGTCGCGGTGGCCATAGGCCATGAGGCCGAGCTCAAGATTTTCCGGTACCGACTGAAGCACGCGGCCCAGCGTGTCGCGGGCGATTGCGATCTTCGCCTCCCCCGCGATCTGGCCCCACATCGACCCCGAGGCATCAAGGACGATGATCGCCTGGTCGGCCCGCGCGGCGCCAGCCGTCGCGAGCATGACGACGCCGGCAAGGATTCCGAAGACGCGTTTCATGGCGGCCTCCCGTTCAGAAGCTCCACAGCCAAGGCATGCTGCGCGCGCCGCCGGTCTTCGGCAAGCCGGTATCTGTGACCCTCGTCACACGCCGGCGAAGGTCAGGCGCGGCCTAGCCGCCGACGCCGTCCCAGGCCGCCAGCGCTTCGGTCACCTTCGGGATGTCGGCGAGCCGATGCACGACGGTCTCGGCGCCGGCCTCGGTGAGGAGATCCGCGAGTCCCGGCCAGGCGTGCGAGGCTCCGGTGAAGCCGATCACCCGCGCTCCCGCCTCGCGGGCGGCGGTGACCCCGAAGACGGAATCCTCGATGACCACGGCGTCACGCGGGTCGCAACGGAACTGCTCCAGCGCGTATCGGTAGACGTTCGGGTCCGGCTTGGGCTTCCTGGTTCCGACCTCGCCGGCGGAAAAGATGTAGGGCTTGAAACGGTCCCAGAGCCGGGTGCGGCCCATCGTGATCCTGAGTCTTTCCGTCGATGAGTTGGAGCAGACGCAGATCGGACCGTCGATCCGGTCGAGCAACTCATGGGCGCCGGGCACGGCCTCGACTTCGGCCGCGAGCCGCCGATCGAGCTCCTCCTTCTGTTCCTTGAGAAAATCGGGGGCGAGGGGGCGCCCGATCTCGGATTGGACGATCTCGACGATGTCGACGCTGGTCAACCCGGCGAAACGGCGAATGACGTCCTGCGGGGAAATCCGGAAGCCGACCTCGGCGAGGTGCTCCGAATCGACCACCGCTGCAATGACCTCGGAATCAACCAGGACGCCGTCGCAATCGAACATGTAGAGCATTCTCTTTCGCCGACCGGCGGCGTCCTCTGCGCTTCCGTGACCGGCCTCTCTAGCGGCCATCGACCTCCAGGGAAAGGCCGAAATTCCGCAGGGCGGCTATGCAGGGCGGCCATGGTCACCAAACGCTAACCATGTCCCTTGAGTCCGCCTTTACCCTAAGGCGCGAGCATCGCCCCATCGTTCACGTGCGTACGGGTGGGGTGATGGGGCGTTTGCGTGCGGTCGTCAGGGAGAGCGAATGGCTCGACACGATCCTGCGAGGGGACTGCGTAGCGGCGCTTGATCGGCTGCCGCCGGCCTCGATCGACGTCGTCTTCGCTGACCCGCCCTATAACCTTCAACTCGACGGGCGCCTCACCCGGCCAGACCAGTCGGAGGTCGACGCGGTCGATGAGGACTGGGACAAGTTCGCGAGCTTCTCCGCCTATGACGACTTTACGCGCGCCTGGCTTCTCGCCTGTCGCCGTGTGCTCAAGCCGAACGGCACGCTCTGGGTGATCGGCTCATATCACAACATCTTCCGTGTCGGCGCCATCCTCCAGGACCTCGGCTTCTGGATCCTCAACGACATCGTATGGCGCAAGACCAACCCGATGCCGAACTTTCGCGGACGGCGCTTCCAAAACGCGCACGAGACGCTGATCTGGGCGAGCCGCGACCCGGAGGCCAAGGGCTACACCTTCAACTACGACGCGCTCAAGGCCGGCAACGACGACCTGCAGGTCCGCTCCGACTGGCTGTTCCCGATCTGCACCGGCGCCGAGCGGCTCAAGGATGCGAACGGGCGGAAGGCGCATCCGACGCAAAAGCCAGAGGCGCTGCTCCATCGCATCCTCACAGCATCCAGCAAGCCCGGCGACGTGGTGCTGGATCCGTTTTTCGGCAGCGGCACCACGGGAGCCGTCGCCAAGCGGCTCGGCCGTCACTTCGTCGGCGTCGAGCGCGAGCCGACCTACATTGCCGCGGCCGAGGCCCGGATCGCGGCCGTGACACCGGCCCCGACCTCGGCGCTCGAGCCGACGACCGGCAAGCGGAACGAGCCGCGAATTCCGTTCGGCACCCTGATCGAGACCGGGCTGATCTCGCCTGGCGCAATCCTCACCGATGCGCGGGCCCGCCATGAAGCCGAGGTGCGGGCGGACGGCTCGCTCCGGGCGGGTAGCCATGTCGGCTCGATCCATCGCGTGGGTGCGCTCGTGCAGGGGCTGCCGGCGTGCAACGGGTGGACCTTCTGGCACATCCCGCGGGCTGACCGGCTCGCGCCGATCGATGAACTCAGACGCGTGGTGCGGAACGAACTCGCGTCGGCGGGCGCGTAGGCGTTGTCGCGTCGTCGGTGGTCAGTCGACCTTGACCCCGTACCGCGTCAAGTCCTCGCGCATCTTCTCCGGTGAGATGAAGACCTCCGCGTTCCAGCCCGCCGCGCGCGCGCCTTCGACGTTCTTCTGGCTGTCGTCGAAGAAGAGCGTGGCCGAGGGCTCGAGGCCGAAGGTCTCGGCGTGGTGGCGGTAAATGGCGAGATCGGGCTTCATCATGCGGACGCGACCCGAAACGGTGATGCCACGGAAGCGGCCGAGGATGGGGTAGGTCGCCTCGGCCCTGGGGAAGGTCTCGGCGGAGTAGTTGGTGAGCGCGGTGATGTCCCAACCTGCGTCAGCGAGCGCCTCGATTATCGCCGCGGTCCCTGGGACCGGACCCCTGATCATGTCGCCGTGGTTCAGAAAATAGGCGCGGATCAGCGGCTCGAGCTCGGGATGCTCGGCGATGAGCAGATCCTCGGCCTCCCGCCAGGTGCGTCCGCGGTCCTGCTCGGCGTTCCAATCGAACGAGCAGATCTCAGTGAGGAAGCGCCGGCGCTCTGCGTCGTCGGGGATGAGCCGGCGATAGGGGATCTCGGGGTCCCACTCGAGGATCACTTTGCCGATGTCGAAGACGATATGGCGGATGTCGGTCACGCGGCCTAGTCCTTGTTCGGGCGTTTGCGGGTGGCGCCGGGAAGCGCTGCCTCGATGACCTTTTTCATGACGCTCGGCAGTGCTTCGCCGGGAAGCGCGGCGGGCGGCGACCACCGGAATCCGGCGGGCGCTTCTTCCATTGCCGGAAGGCGCGCGCAATACACGTTCAGTTCCAGCCTGAAATGGGTGAAGACATGCGTCACCGTTCCGGGCACGCGCCGCCAAGCGGCTTGAATCGGCGCATGAGCAACCGCGTCCAACCCGTTCGGACGACTCGCCCATTCGCTTCCTGGCACCTCGGTCATGCCGCCGAGCAGCCCGTCGTCCGGTCGCCGGCCAAGGAGGACCGCCCCGTCGGCGCGGATCGCCACGAAGACAACGCCATAACGGGTTGGCCGCTCGCCCCGCTCGGGTCTGATCGGGTACCGCTCTTCCGCACCGCGAGCATGAGCGAGACAGGCCGTGCTTAACGGGCACAGGGGGCAGGCCGGTCGCCTCGGCGTGCAGATGCCGGCGCCCAGATCCATCATCGCCTGGGCGTAGTCCCCGGGGCGGGCCGCGGGGGTCAGCCGGGACTGGCGGTCGCGGATGATCTTCTTGGCCTCTGGGAGCGGTGTGTCGATCGCGAAGAGCCGGGCGATCACCCGTTCGACATTGCCGTCGACCACCGCGGCAGGCTCATCGAAGGCGATCGCAGCCACGGCTGCCGCCGTGTAGTCGCCGATGCCGGGGAGAGCCCGGAGCCCCGCGACCGTGCCGGGAAAACGCCCTCCATGGTCGCGGACCACGACCTGGGCGCAGGCGTGAACGTTGCGGGCGCGGGCGTAGTAGCCGAGCCCGGCCCAGGCCCTCATCACGTCGTCGCGGGGTGCGGCGGCGAGGTCGTGGATCGTGGGCCACGCCGAGGTGAAGGCCTCAAAGTAGGATTTGACGGTGGCAACCGTGGTCTGCTGGAGCATCACCTCGGAAAGCCACACCCGGTAGGGGTCTGGAGCGACGCCGCGAACGCGATCCTTGGGACCGACCCGCCACGGGAGGCGCCGCGCGTGGCGATCGTACCAGGCGAGGAGCGCCGGGGCGACGTTTTCTCCGGCATCGTCGTGGTGAGGAATCGGCGCATGCATTCCTCATCCTTACCCGCTCCCCGGGCCGCCATGCCAGCCGACGTACGGGGAAGCGCCCCGGCTTCAGGCGATGATCGCGAAGTCACCATGATCGAGCCCGTCGGGGTGGTTGTCGAGGACCGCGAAGAGCAGGGCCTTCTCTCCGCCCTTTCCGTCACCGTCATAGCGGAGCTTGCCCGAGTCGGTGTCGTAGATGATGCGGTCGTTGCCCCCCGCGGCCTTGCGGGCGCCGTCGCGGGCGAAAAAGGCGCCCTTCCTGAGCGTCCCCGGGAGAAGACCGCCGAACGCGTCGCTGTCGAGGCGGATCTCGTCCTTGTCTGGGCGGAAGCCGAGGATGCGATCGCAGTCCGCCTTGCCGGGCGCGACACTGAAAAGGAAGCCGTCACGGCCGGTTTCGCCGGCCAGCATGTCATTGCCGCGTCCACCGTTGAGCGTGTCTCTGCCGCCGCCGCCGTC
>DASSPO010000455.1:0-2618 GCA_035699585.1 Bauldia sp. | reverse complement strand
GCCAGTGGAAGCACTGTCCTGGCGCCGATGCTGCGGAACATCAACAACCGGCTGCACGCGCTCAGGATGCGCGACTTCATCGACCCCGCCCGGGTGCTTCGGACGTACGAACAGCACATGGCGATCTTGCAGGCCCTGATGAAGGGCGACGCACGACTCGCCGCCAGCCTGCTGCGCGCTCACATCTGGCAGAGCTACGACTTCGTCTGCGCCAGTATGCGGTCGGCGGAGTCCGTCGGGTGACGATGCTCGCAGAAACCGCCCCTCGCGAGCTCCTGGCGAGCGCCGCACCGATGCTGTCCGCCCGCGGGCTGCGCAAACACTTCGCCGACGTTATCGCCGCCGATGACATCGACCTCGATGCCAATCGTGGCGAGATCCTCGCCATTCTCGGTGAGAACGGCGCCGGCAAGAGCACGCTCATGAAGATGCTCTACGGCTACTACGAGCCGGATGCTGGGCATCTTGAGATCGAGGGCGAGTCCGTTAGCTTCGACTCGCCCGCCGATGCACGCGCTTGCGGCATCGGTATGGTCTTTCAGAATTTCACGCTGATCCCGGCCCTGTCCGTCGCCGAAAACATCGCCCTCGTTCAACCTGGCCGGGGGCTTCGACTTAACCGTCGCGCGCTATCACTCCGAATCACGCAACTTTCCGGGCGGTATGGGCTCGAAGTACGGCCAACCGCCATGGTTCGCGACCTCTCGGTCGGCGAGCGCCAGCGCGCCGAAATCCTCAAGGTTCTCGCGAGTGGCGCGCGCATCCTCATCCTGGACGAGCCAACGAGCGTTCTCGCACCCCAGGAAGTTGACAACCTGCTCGACATCCTGCGGCACCTCCGCGACGACGGTTACACGATCCTCCTGATCACCCACAAGATGCGCGAAGTCTTTGCCTGTGCCGACCGGGTGACCGTGCTCCGCCGCGGAAAGGTGATCGGTGGTGGGCCGATTGCAGAGTTCAGTCACGAATCGCTCCTCCAGATGATGCTCGGCGAACGCCAGAGCGAGACCGCACCCGTCGTTTCACTCCCGGCTCCCGCTCAGGGCCCGGGCATCCAGCTCAAGGGCGTCACCACCGCCGGACATGACGGTCGAAGTTCCCTCCACGACGTCACACTCACCATCCCGGCGGGCCGGATCGTTGGGGTCGCCGCAGTCGCCGGAAACGGCCAGGCTGGCTTCGCTGACGTTCTGATTGGACTCGCCGACCTTCGATCCGGCTCGGTCGCCTTCGGGGCGAAAGACATGACCAAGGCGTCGCCGGCCACGCGACTGGCCGCTGGCCTTTGCGTTATCTCGGAGGACCCTGTCGCCCATTCGGCCGTTGGTCCCATGTCCGTCGGCGAAAACTTCATGCTGACCCGCGCCCCGCTCCAGGGCAAAGGGCGCATCCTCAATCCTCGGCGGCTCCTGGCCGCAACCCGGGCCATCGTCGCCCGCTCACCTTTCCCGATGCCTGCCTTAAGCCGGACCCTCGAGACACTTTCGGGCGGCAATATCCAGCGCGTCGTCATCGTCCGTGAACTCCAGACCCATTGTCGTTACCTGCTCGCGTACTACCCGTCGCGAGGTCTCGACGTCGCAAGCTCCCGCGCGGTGCAACAGATTCTGGTCGACCTCCGTTCCGAAGGCGCTGCCATTCTCCTCATCTCCGAGGATTTCGACGAACTAGAAGCACTGTCGGACGATGTCGTCGTCCTCTATCACGGCGAGATCGTCGGTGAATTCCAGCGTGGCTCGATCGACCCGATGGATGTTGGGCGGCTGATGACAGGAGGACGGTCCGCGTGACCACCGCAGAGAACATACGCACGCGCCTCGGCGGGGTGCCGCTCCTGAGCGTCGGGCCGGTGAGCGTCGCGACCGTGCTTCGCTTCGGCGTCGCCATCGGGGTCGCCGTCGGTGTATTTGCGCTCATTCTCATTGTCGATGGCACCAACCCGCTCGATACGGTTCAGATCATGTGGGATGCGTCCGTCGGCACCGAATTCGGCCGCAACGAAGTCCTCGTCAAGTTGATTCCGTTCGGCCTCTGTGCCCTGGCAGTAGCCATACCCGCGCGCGTCGGTCTCATCAATGTGGGCGGCGAAGGGCAATTCTATTTCGGTGCCTGGGCCGCTTCCGGGGCAATCCTCTACAGCGGCGCGCCGGCGTGGGCGCTGCTCCCGTTGGCGTTCACGGCAGCCGCCGTCGGCGGCGGCGCCTGGGCCGGCATCGTTGCTCTCCTCCGTGTGAAGGGCGGAGTCAACGAAGCGATCTCATCGCTTCTCTTGAACTTCGTGGCGATCCAGTTCGTCAACTACTTCGTCTATGGCCCCTGGAAGGACCCCGACGGCCCAAACTGGCCCTTTTCCGCCCAGTTCCCGGGTTCCGCCATGCTGCCGGTGGTGTGGGGCGATCGGGTATCGGCCGCAATCATTTTTGTCGCCATCGGCCTTGCCGCCCTATGGCTCATCCTCCGCTACACCCGGGTCGGCTATGAAGCGCGGGTCGTTGGCGGGAACCCGCTCGCCGCTGAGCGGAGCGGTATCCCCGTCGGGCGATACCTGTTTTGGGCGCTCGTCGCCGGCGGCGCTGTCGCCGGGATTGCCGGCATGGCCGAGGTGACCGGCATCC
>DASSPO010000454.1:0-4504 GCA_035699585.1 Bauldia sp. | reverse complement strand
TGTGGATCATCCACGACGACAGCCACAGCACCTTCTTCTCGAGCGCCGAGAGAATGGTCAGCCTGTCGGCCATCTCATGCCTCCATCTGTCTTGAGGATTCTACCGCAACTTTTCTGGCGGTTTCCGGCATTCTTCGGCAGAAAGAGCGCCGACATTGGCTGATTCCACCAATCATTGGAGCCGACCATGGCTGGGCGCGTCCTTGACGAAATCGACCGCAAGATCATTGCCGCGCTCCAGCGCGACGGGCGCATGAGCATGGCCGACCTCGCCGCCGAGGTCGGCCTGTCGCCGTCGCCCTGCGCGCGGCGGGTGGGAATCCTGGAGGCGGCCGGGGTGATCGACCGCTACATCGCGGTTGTGAACCAGAATGCCGTCGGGCTTCCGGTCAGTGTCTTCGTCTCGATCAAGCTCTCGAGCCAGCGCGAAGAGGCGCTCAACGCGTTCGCCAAGTCGATCGCCAAATGGCCGGAGGTGCTCGAGTGCTATCTGATGACCGGTCCGCGCGATTACCTTCTCCGCGTGGTCGCCGAAGACCTCGGCGCCTATGAACGCTTTCTGAAGCAGAAGCTCACTCGTCTCGACGGCATCGCCTCGATCGAATCGAGCTTCGCGCTGGAACAGGTGAAATACACCAACGTGCTCCCCGTGCGGTAATTGCGGGGGACAGGCTCTGGTCCGGACCGAACGAAGGTTTGGGGGTGGGGCTCGACTTCGTGGGTAGGGGTAAGCATGCACCATTGGTGCTCCGTCCAGACGCCGCTGGGACTCGCCTTGCATGCCTGGAACGCAGTATGGGGCCCGGACACTTCCAAGAGGGACGACACATGGCAGTCGGAAAAGAGCGGATCGGGTTTGTCGGCGTGGGCCTCATGGGCCACGGTATGGCGAAGAATATGCTCGAGAAGGGCGGCTACCCGCTCACCGTCCTCGGCCACCGCAACCGCGAGCCGGTCGAGGATCTCGTCCGGCGTGGCGCCCGCGAGGTGAGGGACACAGCGGCGCTCCTCGCGGCGAGCGACGTCGTCTTCACCTGCCTTCCCTCCGCGGTCGAGATGGAAGCGGTGTATCTCGGTCCGAGCGGACTTCTGTCGGGCGCACGGTCCGGCCTGGTGTTCGTCGACGCCACCACCAACGACCCGAACGCGACGCGGAAGGTCGGCGCGGCGCTCGCCGCCGCGGGCTGTGCGCTGGTCGATGCCGCTCTCGGCCGCACGCCGAAGGAGGCGGAGGAGGGGAAGGCCAGCACCTATGTCGGCGGCGATCCTGCGGATATTGCGAGGGTCCGGCCGATCCTCGAGTCCTATGCCGACACAATCGTGATCTGCGGGGCGCTTGGCGCCGGCACCACTTGCAAGCTTCTCAACAACTCGATCAGCATCGGCATGCTGATGATGATCTCGGAAACCTTCGCCACGGCGGCCAAGCTCGGCGTCGATCTCACCGCCTTCTCGGAGGTGCTCTCTGCCGGCGGGGTCAACAGCGGGATGTGGCGGGCGCTCAAGCCCTGGATTCTGGACGGCGACGTCGGCGGCCTGCTCGCCACCGTCCGTACCGGCGCCAAGGATATCCGCACGTACGCGCGCATGGCCGAGGATGCCGGCGTGGCGATCCCGGTGGCGCAGGCGGTAAACCAGCAATTCCGGACCGTGGTCAACCAGGGCCACGCCGACCGCATGCTGCCGGTCCTCCCCGGCGTCCTCGCCGAGCTCAACGGGGCCAAGATCCGGGACATCTGACGTTCGCAGGGATGCCCCGAGCCGGAAGCGTCGATACCGTCACCGTCGCATCAATGCGGAAGAGCCGCCTGCCCTCATCGGGCGAGCGGCTCTTTCAGGATCATCCGTCTGCGGATGGCGATCGGCTTTTTTGCAGGCTAGCCCAGCATGATATCGGACGCGCCGATGTCGGCCTTGTTGGCGAAGATCGCGAAAACGAACCCCTTGTCGCCACCAGAGCCGTCGGCGTCGTAGGAGAGCTTGCCGTTCTTGTAGGTGAAGTACTGGTTGAAGTCCGCTTGCGAGAGCGGTCCGGCATTAAGACTGCTGAAGCTCCTCTGGTCGAGCAAGACGAGGTCTCCGGCGCCGAAATCCTTTACCTTGTCGGCCTGCTTCAGGTTGCCGCCGAAGAAGAAGGTGTCGCTCCCCTTTCCGCCGGACATCACGTCGGTGCCGCCGCCGCTGCGGAGGACATCGTTGCCTTCCTTGCCGAGGAGCTTGTCGCCGCCGTTACCGCCGGCAAGATCGTCGTTGCCCTTGTGGCCGACGAGCTTGTCATTGCCACCGCTGCCTTGAAGCAGATCGTCGCCGTCGTTGCCCTTGAGCTTGTCCTTGCCCTGACCGCCCTTGATGGTGTCGTTGCCGCCGAGGCCTGACAGCTTGTCATTTCCCTTGCGGCCAACGATCAAATCTTCCTCGCCGGTAGCCTTGAGCTGCCCGTTGACCGTCCTGTTGGCGTTGACAACATCCTTGTGTTTGGTCCCGTTGATGTCGTTACCGTCGACGTTGGTTACGGTGACCTGGATCGTCCGGGTCTCGACGGCACCGCCCGAGTGGGTTCCCGACACGTTGATGTTGTAGACGTTGTTCGGTCCTCCATCGGTGGGCTCCTCGAAGTCCGGACCGGCCTTGAAGGTGAGGGCGCCCGTCGTTGGATCGATGGCAAAGAACGCGCCGTCGGCGCCGGCGGCGATGGCGTAGGTGACCGACTGGCCGTTGAGGTCCTGGAACGAAACCGCGCCGGCGTTTACTCCGTTTTCGGCCAGCGTGAAGTCGTCGTCGATCGGAGCGATCACGACCTCCAGAGTCTGGTCACTGAATTCGAGGAATTCGATGTCGGTGAGGGTATCGGTCCCGTCCGGGCTTCCGGGGCGGTTGTCGATGACGCGAATGCTGTTCTCCGACAGGACTAGGAGCGTGTAGTTCGACCTTGCTCCGGAGAAGACCGCCGTATCGACGTCGGCCCCGCCGTCGAGGGCGTCGTCACCGCCGGCACCGGTGAAGCGATCGTTGCCCGCCCCGCCGGCGAGCGCGTCGGTGCCGTCACCCACCACCAGGACGTCAGCGCCGCTGCCGCCGGTGATCGTGAAATTCTCGGTGAAGGTGAAATCCACCACGTTTCCGCCGAGAGTCGTCACCTGGCCGCTATAGCCGGCGGCGAGAGAGCCCCCGGTGACGCCTCCGGTCACAGAGGTGCCGAAAGCAGAATAGTCGACGACCAGCCGGTCGGTGCCGGCGCCGCTATCAACGTTGTCTGCGCCGCCACGCGCCGTGCTCACATCGTTGCCGCCGCCGGCGACGATGGTGTCGGCGCCGATGCCGCCAGTGATGACGTCATTTCCGCCGCCGGAGGTGAGGGTATTGGAGCCGTCACCGCCGTCGATGAAGTTGCCGCCATCGAGGGCCACGACCACGTCGGCGCCGCTGCCGCCGGTGATGAAGTTTGCACCCTGACCGGCGGTAATGGTGTTCGCGCCGTCGCCCGCCATGATGATGTCATTGCCGGCGCCGGTTGTAATCGTGTCTGCGCCCGCTCCAGTGAGGACGGTGAAGTGCTCGAACCCGGTGCCGATCGTCACGGAGTTCAGGCCCGGAGCTTCCGTGAAGTTGGAAGTCGAATTGCCGGTCACAGCGCCGGTGGCAAGGTGGTAGTCGACGACCAGCCGATCGTCGCCGAGACCGCCGGTGACTGAGTCGGCGCCGCCGGTGACGGTGATGACGTTGGCGCCGTCGTTGCCAACGATGGCGTCTCCATCCAGGGCGTCGAGGACATTGATCGGCGCGGTGCCGCCAAGGGTGAAGGTGGCCACGCCGGCGCCGAGCTGGAGCGAGATGCCCGTCGATGTCGCGTCGCCGGTGACGGTCATGCCCGTCTGCGTGACGGTCGTGGTCTCGTTACTATAGCCGGCCTCAAGGATGACGATGTCACCCGCGGCCGCCGCAGCCATTGCTGCCGCGATGGTGGGGTATGTAGAATTCGGGCCAACGGTCAGGTTTGCCATTTGAGTCTCCTTCGCGGAGACGGCAAAGAAGTGGCTGACACTTCTTCCACCGCGTTCGCATCTGTTTTACTGCTCTCGCGGGACGCCGCGGCGACTGTGCAGATTTGTGTGGCCTGGCTTTATCTGCATGCCAGCAGCGCGTTGAATCGCGATATTATTTAGTATTGTTCCTAATTCGGAGCGCGTTTAAGAGAGGTATTTTCCTGGATTGCTCCGCCACTTTGTCAGGGACAGGAGTATTGTATTACGCAATCACCGCGTGTTCTGATGTTCATAAGTGAACACCCTCAAGATTTATTTGGCCTTCATAATTTGTTAACGAATATTACACGGATCGTCAGAGGGCGGATGTCGCGTGCAATGTGCCGATCCTGCGGCCACGCCCCGGGAGAGTCGCATGGGCTCAATCCCGGTTGACCGTCGGGCTCCCTTAGGATGCCGCGCCCAACGACAGAAGATACAATTGACGATATGATCATCTGCGCAGTTGCCTAATAAGAATT
>DASSPO010000453.1:0-9887 GCA_035699585.1 Bauldia sp. | reverse complement strand
TGGCGATCATCTGCACACCGTCGGCCTTGACCAGGGCCGCGCCCACCGTTTCGCCCGGTCCGGTCACTACCTGGTGCGCAGCGCGCGGCAGCCCGGCCGCCTCCATGAAGGCGGCAATGCGCATCACCGTCAGGGGGCACTCCTCGGGTGGCTTGGTGATCACGGCGTTGCCGGCGGCGATCGCGCCCGCCGCCTTGTGTGACCAGAGTTCGGCCGGGTAGTTGAACGGCACGATCGCGACCACCACGCCGCGTGGCTTTCGGATCGTTACCGCCAGCGATGCCTCGCGACCCGGCACCGAATCGAGCGGCAGGGCGCGACCGAAGATACGCTTCGCCTCCTCGGCGTAGCCGCGGAAGATTCGGATTGTCGCCCTGATCTCGCTCGCCGTCTCACGGTGTGTCTTGCCGTTCTCGCGGGTGAGGAGACGGCTCAGTTCGTCCTGCTCGTTCTCGATGGCGTCCGCGGTCCGCATCAGGATCGCGCAGCGCTCATGGGCGGGAACCGCCGCAATCCGCCGCTTTCCTTCCTGAGCGGCAGCTACCGCGCGTTGTACGTCGGCATGGCCCGCCCTCGGCACCGTCTCGATCAGGCTGCGGTCGGCGGGGCTCCTGATTTCATCCACGGCGCCGTCGGCTGCTCCCACCCAGGCGCCGTCGATCAACATCAGCATCCCGTGTCTCCTCGCACCATCCTTGCGCTTCAGTCTGCGCAGGATTTAGACCAATTGCAATCGTTTGTGATCAATTCGCACCATATCGGCTGGCGCGAGGACGATGCAACCTCGGCAGAATGACTCGACGGTGTCATTGTTGCAATATGCGTTGCGGTATGAAATAATTATACAAATAATGCACAGATGATCGTGTCAAATCCTAACACCAGCCGGACCGCCCTCCGTGCCTTGAGCGTCCTCGAACTCATGGCCGAGGCCGGCGGCCCGGTCACGGTTGCCGACATTGCCGAGGGAATCGGGGCGGACCGGAGCACCGCCTACCGCATGCTGCTCACGCTGGCGGAGGCGGGATATGTTCTCCGGGAGGCCTCGGGCCGGCGCTACCGGCTGGGGTATCGCCTCCTGTCGCTCAGCCGCTCGCTGCTTCGCGAGGGGGAGCGCTCGTCCCTGATCCTGGCGTGCCTTGATCGCGTCGCCCGTGAAACCAGGGAGACCGCTCATTTCAGCGTGCTCGACCGCGATGCGGCGGTGCTGGTCTATCGCGCCAGGGGGACCCAGCTCGTCGCCGTCGACTTCCAGATCGGCGACCGCTCGCCGCTCCACTGCACCTCGATCGGCAAGGTGCTGCTTGCCTTCAATGGGCCGGATCTCTTCGAGCGCACCGTTGCCACAGGCCTTCCGAGGGTTGCGCCGAACACGATCACCGATCCGGCGCGCCTGGCGGCGGAGATCGCCAGGGTCAGGGAAGCCGGATACGCCTATGACGACCTGGAGTTTGCCGAGGACATGCGCTGCGTCGCCGTCCCCCTCTTTGAGAAGGGCGGCATCGTGGTGGGCGGGATGAGCCTGTCGGGCCCGGCATCGCGTTACAGCATCGAGAAGCTCGACGAGCTTCGGGCGATTCTGCTTGTCGCGTCGCAGGATCTCTCGCGGCAGCTTCTCGGGTTGCCATGATTTCTGCGCGCGCGGCGAGGGGGCCGAAAGGTTTGTTAAGATACGGATTAGTTGCTATTAGGCGGAACCTCGCCGCAATCCAGGATTAGGGACAGGCACATGTCAACGCGCGCGAACAGCGAGCCGCTCGCCGCCATCTCGGCCCATGAACGGGCGACTCCCTCGCTGGTCTACCGCTCGCTGCTCAAGAGCATCCATGACGGGCGAATCGTTCCTGGTGCGAAGCTCCCCAATGAGCGCGACATTGCCCGCCAGCTCAACACCAGCCGCACCGCCGTGCGCTCCGCCCTCCAGATGATGGAGAGTCAGGGCCTCGTCCGCCGCCGGGTCGGCAGCGGCACCTTCCTCACCGACGACGCCGACCAGGTCTTCGAGAAGATGGACCAGACGGCGGTCGTGCCGCACGACAACGTCCCGAGTTTCGTCGAGATCATCGAGGGGCGCCTGCTCTTCGAGCCGGCGATGATGCATTTGGTCGTCAATCGCGTCGAAGAACGCGAGCTCGACGAGATGCGCGCCACTCTTCAGGACATCCTCGACGCCCCGACCTGGCGTGAGTTCAAGGAGCGCATCTACGCGCTTCACCAGCTCATCTTCGCCGCTACCAAGAATCGCTTCCTCATCCAGATCATGGACGAGATCGTGGCCGACCGGCGCGCCGTGCTCTTCGACGGCAAGGACACCGACAAGCCGGCGCCGCTTGCCGTCCGCGAGCAGACCCATCGGGAACTCCGGGCCGTGGTTGAGGCGATCGCCGAGCGGAAGGCGAAGAAGGCCGAGGAGCTGATCTCCGACCACTTGATGCGGACGCTCGCCACCATAAACATCTGGCAGTAGCGCTGGTTCGCGTGCCTGCTTCGGAATGGGATGACCCTTCCGGCGCGGTACGATGGGCATCCCCCTTTCCTGGATTAAGCTGGGGAGTCTGTGCCGCGCGTCATGCCGGTCTCCGCCGGGGAATGATGGTGCACGGCGGAAATCGGTGACGAATAGGTGCAAACGCTACTGCTCGAAGAATCCCTTGGGCGTCTCGCCCTTGAGGAACGGCTCGATGAAGGCGATGAGTAGGTCGGGCTGGCTGATCACGGCGGTATGGGACGTGGCTGGCATGACGGCGAGGCGCGAAGCGGGAAGCGGCTTGCCCATGTCGCCCATCACGCCGCCGCCGAGCAGATGGAACATCTCCACCAGATGCTCGAGTGTCGCGACGTCGGCATCGCCGGCGATGATCAGCACGGGCGCCTTGATCGCTTTTACTTCTTCCTCCCACGCCATCGGCTCTTTCTCGAGCTGGATCAGCTTCTCGACCAGCGCCGGGAAGCCGTCGGGGTTGGCGGCGAGCTTCTTGTACTCCTCGGCAAACGGCATGTTGACGAACATCTCGACCGTCATCTGCGGGATGAACTCCCTGAATTCCGGTTGCCAGCCCTCGATGTCGTAGGCACCGGAGGCGAATATCAGCTGGTCGACCTTCTCCGGGTGGCGGATGGCGAGCTGGAGCCCGGCCACCGCTCCCATCGAGTAGCCGAAGACATCGGCCTTCTCGAGTCCCACCGCATCCATGAAGGCGGCGACGTCGTCCGCAAGATTGGGATAGGTGATCGGCCGGTCGATGTCGGTGGTACGGCCGTGACCCTGCATCTCCAGGGCATAGACCTTATGGTTCTCCGCGAGCCTCGGGATGATCTCGCCCATGCTTTCGATGCTCATGTAGGCGCCGTGGAGGACGATCAGGGGATCGCCCTCGCCGGAGACCTCGTAGTACATTTCCATGCCATTGACGGGGACGCGATTCCCGGCCGGTTCGGCCTCGGCCGGCGCGCTTGCCGTGAGGGCGGCGGCAGTGGCAATGAGCAAGCTGCGGAACATCGTCTGTTTCCTTTCGCTCGTTTGTCGTTACCGGCACGACGAGCGCCTGTCGCGGATATCGACATGGCGGAAGGGTTTTTTCAGGGAGGCATGGACGCGCGGCGCGCCGGCACGTTTGACACCGGCCCCAATCGGCAGCACCATCCGATGGAATCGCGGGGAAAGTCGTCTTGGCCACTCCGGCAGTCCTCGCCCAGTTCCGGCGGATCGGGCTTTTCGAACAGCTCACCGACGAAGCGCTCGAGCGCGTCGTCGCACGCTCGACCGTGACCACCCGCCCGCGCAACAGCCAGATCCTCTCGGTCCGCGACGAGTCGAACGACGTCTTCTTCATCCTCGAAGGCCGGCTTCAGGTGAAGAACTACTCCGAGCATGGGCGCGAGTTCATCTTCTCGGAGATCGGTGGAGGTCAAATTTTCGGCGAGTTTTCGGCGCTCGACGGGCTGCCCCGGTCGGCCTCGGTCGTCGCGATGGAGGACTCGGTCATTGCCAGGATGAGGGCGCCGGACTTCCTCGCGCTTCTCCGCTCGGACTTCGATCTGACGCTCCGCCTGCTCCGCCTGCTGACCGGCAAGGCACGCGGCCTCTCCGACCGGATATTCGAGCTGATCGCGCTCAATGCCAGGGACCGCATATGCTTCGAACTCGTCCGGCTCGCCGGGGCCGGCGTGCGAGACGGCGAGCGCGTCATGATCCGGCCGGCCCCGACCCACTACGAGATCGCCGCGCGGATCGGCTCTCACCGCGAAGCGGTGACCCGCGAATTGAACCATCTCGAGGCGCGCGGCTATCTCGAACTCGGCCGGCGGCAGTTGGTGATTCTCGATATGACCCGCTTCACCAACGACTTGCTGCCGGCGGCACCGGCGTGAAGGAAAATGGCGGCCGGCGGGAGCGCGCCGGCCGCCAAGTCCCGGTCATGGCGCCAGCATCGCGACCTGGGCCGACCGGACTGGGGGGAGGGTGCGCGGCATCTCGTCGGTGGGGAGCGTCACGCAGATCGGGTTGACCTTGACCCCGTAGTGCAGATTGACGCCTGAGACGAGACGTCCGTCGTCATAGACCAGACTCGTCTTGAGGGCCCCTTCGAGAGCCGACTTGATCGCGGTGCCGATCAGCTCCGCCACCGCCTCGGCACTCCCTGCCGTCACCAGGCGGTACTCGACCGTGGCGCGGAGCACGGACTGCCCCTGGCAGACGAGGTCGCCCCGTTCAAGGAGCCGACGGACCGCGTCGTGGCAGGGCTTCTGGCTGGTAAGCTTGACGAAGATTTCTTCGTTTCGGTCGACCGGAATCTCGATCACCGCCACGTCGCGAAGCGTGAACTGCACGGCGCGCACGAGGTTGCCGTTGAGGCGGGCGTTGACCGCCTCCGCCGCCTTGGCGTCGAGGTCGAACGTGCCGCCCTGGAGCGAGCTTGCCACGACGTCCTGGGTTTTCGACTCCTGCGTGGCGGAAAGGACGTCGGCTGCGTTTGCCCGACAGATGGTCGTGTAGAAGCGGCCGTCCTTGCTCACCTGGTAGATCGAGCCGGGCATGACGAGGTTCGACGGCGGGCTCAAGGGGTAGAACCCGGCCTCCTGGATCAGGCGCTCGAACTCGCTTCTCGTGACGAAGACGGCGCGCCCGCCGAGCACGGCAAGCGGGGTTAGTACTGCCGCCACCGCGATCACAATGCCGAAAGTCTTTAGGTTGAAGCCCGACCGGGCCTTGCTTCTCGGTTTTCTGGCCATGGCCGCCCCCTATTGCGTCGGTGGCGGCGCGCCGCAGCAGAAATCGCCGCAGGGCCGGTAGCCTTCGGGACATGCCGCCGCCGGCGTCGCGGTGAAGACCACGGCGGCGGAGAGCAGCGACAGGATGAAGATCAGGGTGCGCATCGTTGGTTCCTCCTCGTACAGGGTGAACCGGAGCCTCTTTCCCGGCTCATCGATGTGAAGCTACGCCGGAGGATCCGGCGCGAAGGTGAGGAATCCCACACGCGAGGCGATTTCTCCCTCAATCGGCGGCGCCATCGCGAAAATTTGCAGAGTGTCGCCGACTCCTTTAGCTATGCGGGTGACAAGCCCAGCCTATTCCGAGGAGCGGCGGATGGAGCGCAGGCTGGCCGCCATCGTCTCGGCCGATATCGTCGGATACAGCCGGCTCATCGACCTCGATGAGGCCGGCACCCATGGCCGGGTCATGGCGCTGATCGATGCGCTCAAGGCGCTGATCGCCCGCCGCGGCGGCCGCATCGTCAAGACCACCGGGGACGGCGCGCTCGTCACCTTCGACAGCGTCGTCGATGCCGTCGACTGTGCCCTCGAGGCGCAGCGCGAGCTCGGCGAGCGGCCCGCGGACGCGCCCGAAGGGCAGCGGCTCAACCTCAGGATCGGCGTCAATCTCGGCGATGTGATCCTCGACGGCGGCGATGTCTACGGCCAAGGGGTCAACATCGCTGTCCGCCTTCAGGAGATCGCCAAGAGCGGCGCGGTCTATGTCTCCCGCGCCGCCGTCGACCAGGCGCGCGGTAAGGTCGCGGCCCGCTTCGAGCCGGTCGGCAAGGTCGCGCTCAAGAACATCGCCGAGCCGGTCGAGGTCTTTGCCGCCGTTGCGTCCGCACCGGGCGAGTCGATGCGGCTCCGCGCGGCGCCGCGCAAGACCCTGCGTCGTCTCCTGATTGCCGGCGTCGCGGCGGCGACCGTGGTCGCCGCGATGGTCGCCGGCTGGTGGTTCCTGGTTCGCGACGGCGGCGAGGCGCCGCCCCAAGTCGCGATCGCGCCGCCGCCGCCGCGCGACGATTCGATCGCGGTCCTGCCCTTCGTCGACCTCGGCGCGGAATCCGATTCGGCGCTGATCGTCGAGGGCGTGTTCGACGACCTCATCACCGACCTCTCCAAGCTGAATGAGCTGACGGTGCTTGCCGCCCATTCGGTCAACGGCTACCGCGGCCGCGACGTCGCGCCGCTTGCCGTCGCCGACGAGCTCGCCGTCCGCTACGTGCTCGAAGGCTCGGTCCGGCAGGTGAGGGAAGACCTCCGCATCAACGTCCGCCTGATCGACAGCCGCGAACGCAGGAACGCCTGGGCGCAGAGCTATTCCGGCCCGCTCACCGATATCTTCAAGTTCCAGGACGACATGGTGGAGAACATCGTGAGCTCGCTCGCGATTACCGTGAGCGAGGCCGAGCGGGGACGCGTCCTCGCCCGCGAGACGACCAGCGTGCCGGCCTACGAAGCCTTCCGCCGCGGCCAGGCGGCGCTCCTTCTCAAGACGCCGGAGAACCTGCCGGTGGCGCTTGCCGCCTTTCGCGAGGCGATCAGCGCCGACCCGGCCTACAGCCAGGCTTATGCCGGCATGGGACAGGTCTATTGGAACGCCTGGGTCTGGGGCTGGGAATCGAGCCTCGACGAGACCGAAGCCACAGCGCCGGGCCTGGCGCAGCAATATCTCGCCCGCGCGCTCGAGCGGCCGACCGCGACCGCCTATCAGCTGGCTTCCGACATCCACCTCTATGCGCGGAAGTTCGACGATTCGCTCGACTTCGCGCGCCTCGCCGTCGAGTTCGCGCCGAGCGACCCGGCGAGCCACATGGTGATGGCCGAGGCGCTCATCTATGGCGGTCGGCCGGGGGAGGCGATCCCGTGGGTCGAGGCGGCGAACCGGCTCGGCCGCGACGCCACGAGGCAGCCACCGCCCTACAATGTCTGGGTCCTCGGCATGGCCTTCTTCGGCGAGGAGATGTACCCCGAGGCGATCGCCCTCTTCGAGGACGCGCTCGCGCGGAACCCGGAGGACTTCGGGCCCGCGGCGCCGCTCGCCGCCGCTTATTGGCATCTCGCCGAGGCGGCCACGGGCGAGACCGCCGAGGCTCACCGCGCCAAGGCCAAGGCGGCGCTCGCGTTCTACGTCGGCGGCACGCCCGATGCGACGATCGAGGAGATGCGCGTCTACTGGCCGTTCCGTTACGAGAAGGACGAGGAGCGCCTCATCGCTCCGCTCCGTGCGATGGGTCTGCCGGAGAGCGCGAGCGGCTGAGGCGAGCCCGCAGCGTCGTCCATCGGCCGGGCGCGAAGGATTTCGCCGCCGTGCCGGATCTCGATCCAGGCGATGATCACGTCCGGCTCGAGTCGCTCTGACGCGAAGGCGGCCTCGCGCCAGCTTGGCCGGCCGCCTCTTTCTCCAGCCGCCGCAGCCACTTCCGCGCCTCGCGCCGCACGTTTTGCGGCGCCGTGCCGCCGTAGCTCACGCGGCTTGCGACGGATTGGGACACCCCGAGCCGGCCATAGACCGCCTCGGTGATCCCCGGCTCGACCGAGCGGAGTTCCGCCAGGCTCAAGCGGTGGAGGGGAACCCGCCGCTCCTCGGCGAGGCGGACGATCCGTCCCGTCGCCTCGTGGGCCTGGCGGAAGGTGAGGCCGAGCGCCTGCACCAGCCAGTCGGCGAGGTCGGTTGCGGTCGAGAAGGCCGCGCCCGCCGCCTTCCGCATCGTCGCCTTGTCCGGCTCCATGTCGCGCACCATCCCCGCAGTCGCGGCGATCGCCAGCTCCAGGGATGCGAGCGCGTCGAAGGCCTGCTCCTTGTCCTCCTGCATGTCCTTCTGATAGGCGAGCGGCAGGCCCTTGAGCACGATGAGGAGCGCGGTCATAGCCCCGACGATCCGTCCGGTCTTGGCGCGCACCAGCTCGGCCGCGTCCGGGTTCCGCTTCTGGGGCATGATCGAGGAGCCGGTGGTGAACCGGTCGGAGAGGCGGACGAAGCCGAAACCGGCCGACGACCAGATGACGATCTCCTCGGCGAAGCGGGAGAGGTGGACGGCGCACAGGCTTGCCGCGGCAAGCGTCTCGACCACGAAGTCGCGGTCGGAGACGGCGTCGAGCGAATTGGCCGTCGGCCGGTCGAAGCCGAGCGCCTTCGCCGTCATCTCCCGGTCGACCGGAAACGAGGTGCCGGCGAGCGCGGCGGAGCCAAGCGGCGACTCGTTCAGCCGCTTCCGCGCGTCGGCGAAGCGGCCGCGGTCGCGCGAAATCATCTCCACATAGGCCATGAGGTGATGGCCGAAGGTGACCGGCTGCG
This sequence comes from Bauldia sp., assembly GCA_035699585.1. Classification (GTDB taxonomy): domain Bacteria; phylum Pseudomonadota; class Alphaproteobacteria; order Rhizobiales; family Kaistiaceae; genus Bauldia. Next base: position 1,333 of record DASSPO010000453.1, on the reverse strand, counting down.
CCGTCTGGAGATGGGTGAAGCCGGGCATGACGGTGCCGGCATGCTCGAGCGCCTTCTCGGTAAGCGCCTGCTGGAGGTCGCGAAGGGAGGCGTCGATCCCGTCGATTGCGTCGCGGATGAAGAGGCGGAAGTCGGTGGCGACCTGGTCGTTCCGCGACCGTGCGGTGTGGAGGCGCCCGGCCTCCGGGCCGATCAGCTCGATCAGCCGCGCCTCGACATGGGTGTGGATGTCCTCGAGTTCGCGCGTGAAGGTGAACTCGCCCGCTTCGATTTCTCGCAGGATCGTGTCTAGACCGCCCGCGATCTTCTCGGCTAGCTCGGGCGCGATGATGCCTTGCGCCGCAAGCATGCGGGCATGGGCCTTCGACGCCGCGATGTCCTGGCGGAAGAGGTGCCTGTCGAAGTCGATCGACGCGTTGATCTCTTCCATGATGGCGTCGGGGCGTCCGGCGAAGCGCCCGCCCCACATGCGGCTAGTCATGCCAGCTCCGGAGTCTCGTGAGAAATGCCCGAATCGACGTCCCGCCCGCGCCGCCCGCGTACCGTCCTTATCGGCGCGGCCCTTGCCGGCGTCCTCGCCGGTGCGGTCGCGGTATATGTCATGGCCTCCCGCAATGGCAACGGCGACGTGGCGGCGGCCGAATGCGAAGCGGCCATCGCCGCGGCCGAGCGTGCCGCGCCGCATGCCAGGGGCGAGGTCGCCGCCTTCCGCGTCGCGACCGAGCCGCAAAGCCTCGCCGACCTTGCCTTCACCGGGCCCGACGGCAAGCCGGTGACGCTCGCGGCACTGGCTGGCAAGGTCTCGCTCATCAACATCTGGGCCACATGGTGCGTGCCTTGCCGGGAGGAGATGCCGACGCTGGACCGGCTCGAGATGGAGCTGGGCGGTGAGGATTTCGCCGTGATCCCGATCAACATCGACCTCAACGCCACCGAGCGCGCCAAGGCCTTCCTCGAGGAGATCGGCGTAGCCAGTCTGCCCTTCTATTCCGACCCCTCAGGCCGGCTTTTCCAGGACCTCAAGCGCCGCGGCCTCGCCATCGGCCTCCCCACCACGATCCTCGTCGACGGCAAGGGATGCCGCATCGGAGTCCTCGAAGGCCCGGCCAAGTGGGACTCCGACGACGCCAAGGCGCTCATCCGGGCCGCGGCGGGGGTGTAGAAGACTTTGCCACCGCTTGTCGGCTTACCGTAGGACACTAGGAATATCTTACAGGTGGCCGGTGGACCAAGTTGACTACGGCAAGGTATCGGCGAAAAGCCAGGTCGTCAGCCCGAAGTCGGTGCGTCAGCAACTCGGCCTGAAACCGGGCGACCTCCTGCGGTTCCGGGT
>DASSPO010000452.1:0-8685 GCA_035699585.1 Bauldia sp. | reverse complement strand
CGTCGAGCTGCGCGAGTTCACGCGCGAATACGAGTTCGGCACCCTCGCGCGCCCGACCGAGGCCTTCGCCACGCCGGCGACCTTCCAGGGCATCGTGCGCGCCGACGGCCGGGTCGGCACGCGCAACTACATCGGCATCCTCACCTCGGTGAACTGCTCGGCCTCGGTCGCCCGCTTCATCGCCGACGCCTTCAACCGCTCCGGCATCCTCGACGACTACCCGGCGATCGACGGCGTCGTCCCCTTCGTCCACGGCACCGGCTGCGGCATGGCGGGGAAGGGCAGCGAAGGCTTCGAGGTGATGCAGCGGACCGAGTGGGGCTATGCCACGCATCCCAACATCGGCGGGGCGCTGCTCGTCGGCCTCGGCTGCGAGGTGATGCAGATTCCCGGTCTCATGGAGGAGTATGGCCTCAGGGAGAGCGAGAATTTCCACACCATGACCATCCAGGCGACCGGCGGCACGCGGAAGACGGTCGAGCGCGGCGTCGAGATGATCAGGGAGATGCTGCCGCGCGTCGCCAACGTGAAGCGCGAGACGGTGCCGGTGTCGGAGATCATGCTGGCGCTCCAATGCGGCGGCTCCGACGGCTATTCCGGCATCACCGCCAATCCCGCGCTCGGCAAAGCCGCCGACCTCCTCGTCGAGCAGGGCGGCACGGCCGTGCTTTGCGAGACCCCGGAAATATACGGCGCCGAGCATCTCCTTACGCGCCGCGCCGCGACCAGGGAGATCGGCGAGAAACTGGTCGGAATCATCAAGTGGTGGGAGGACTATACCGCGCGGAATCACGGCGAGATGAACAACAATCCCTCACCCGGCAACAAGGCCGGCGGGCTCACCACCATCCTCGAGAAGTCCCTCGGCGCGGCCGCCAAGGGCGGAACGACCACGCTCCGCGGCGTCTACCACTACGCCGAGCCGATCAGGACGCGGGGCTTCGTCTTCATGGATTCGCCGGGCTACGACCCGGTCGGCGTCACCGGCCAGGTGGCCTCGGGCTGCAACGTCATCTGCTTCACCACCGGCCGCGGCTCCGCCTTCGGCTTCAAGCCGGCGCCGTCGATCAAGCTCGCCACCAACAGCGACACCTACTTCCGCCAGGAAGAGGACATGGACATCAACTGCGGCGACATCCTCGACGGCGTCACCATCGAGGAGAAGGGCAGGGAGATCTTCGAGAAGGTGATCGCGGTCGCGAGCGGAGAGAAGTCGAAGTCGGAAGAGCTCGGCTATGGCGACAACGAGTTCGTGCCCTGGCAGATCGGCGCCGTGATGTGAGGGCCGGGTCCGCCGGGCGCGAGTTCAGTCCCCGGCACCCCCGGCACCGGCATCGCCGCGGAGGAGCGCCGACCGTCGGGACAGGCTCTCGGCGATGAAGTCGATCACCGCACGAACGCGCGCGATCCGGGCTGCCGCGGGCATGTAGACGAGGCAAACGTCGCGGCTGCCGATGATGGCGGGTGTCAGCCGCCGAAGGCCGGGTTCGACGTCGGCGATGACACAAGGGAGCCCGGCGACGCCCATTCCCGCGACCGCGGCATTGAGCACGGCGATGATGCTGTTGCCGCGGAGAACGACGCGGGCTCCCTTGCCATGCTTCCGCAACCACTGGGCGCCGGGAACGCTCGCCATGGCTTCATCGAAATCGATGAGATCGAGGCCGGCGAGCTCCGAGGCGTCCCGGAGAATGCCGGAGCGGCGGAGGTAACTCTCCGAGGCGTATAGCGACCAGCCGCTCTCGCCGATCTTTCGCGAGATCAGGTCGGGCTGCGGCGTCGCCATCAGGCGGACGGCGATATCGGCTTCGCCGCGCGTCAGGTCGAGGGGCCGATTGCCGCTGAGGATGTCGACCGTCAGCGCCGGGTGGCGTTCCTTCAGCTCCGACAGGATGCGGATCATGAGGCCGCTGAAGGCCTCGGAGGTCGCGAGCCGCACGTTGCCCTCGATCCGCTTGTCGCCGCCGCCGACCCGAAGCTCGATGGCGGCAAGCGCTCTTCCGGCTTCCTGCGCGAGCGGCAGGATTTCTCTCCCGGCGTCCGTCAGGATCAGCCCGTCCGGCGTGCGGGTGAAGAGGCTGACGCCGAGCGCACCCTCGACCGCACCAAGGCGCCGCCCGACGGTCGAATGCTGGACGCCGAGAATGCGCGCCGCCCCGGCGAGCGTTCCGGCCTCGCCGATGGCGAGGAAGTAGCGGAGGTCATTCCAATCAAGGCTGTGCATTCCTGCACCGGAGCTGGGCGGCTTTTGCGAATTCGCGGTCGCCGGGTTTGATCCTAGTCTCTTCGCCTCGGCGTCGAAGAGCAAATTGCCAAAAGGAGGAAATCATGGCGACCATGTTCGTAAGGCACACCGTCTCCGATTACAGGGCTTGGCGGAAGATTTACGACGACTTCGGGTCGAATCTGCCGAAAATGGGCGTGACCGGGCAGGCGGTCTATCAGTCGGCAGAGAATCCCAACGACGTCACGGTCACGCACGAGTTTCCCTCGGTCGCCGCGGCCCAGGCCTTCGCCATCAACCCCGACCTGAAGAAGGCAATGCAGGCGGCCGGCGTGCTCGGTGCGCCGACGATCTGGTTCGCAACCAGGGCCTGAAGCTCAAAGCGACTCGGAACACGGCGCGGGCGCCGTCAGGGGCACCTCCCCCACGTCCGGTCATCTAACGACAAGACCAAGCTTCCACAAGCGCCCGCGCCGCGCCGCGCGGGCGACGGCTGGCGCATCCCGAATCTGGAGATATCCGATGTTCAAGCAAGCACTCGCGTCCCTTCTGTTCATCGCCGGCTCGACCGTCGCCGGCCTCGCCGCCGCTCCATTGCCGGAGGCCGCCAAGGGCGTGCCGATCCCCGAGGACACAGGCTTCTATGTGAAGGAGGTCGCCGATGGCCTCTTCTTCGCGACCGAGGGCGCTTATACGACAATGTTCCTCACCACCGGCGAGGGCGTCATCGTCGTCGACGCGCCACCCACCTTCGGCGACAAGCTGGTCAAGGCGATCGCCACGGTGACCGACGAGCCGATCACTCACGTCATCTACGGCCATTCCCATGCCGACCACATCGCCGGAGCGGGCCAGTACCCGGCCTCCGCGACCTATATCGCCCACGCCGACACCAAGGCGCGCCTCGCCGGAACCGACCGGCTCGGGCCTTTCGGCGCATTTCTCGGCGGTGCTCCGGTGCCGCTTCCGACCGTCACCTTCGACGACATCCACACGCTGACCGTCGGCAACCAGACCCTGGAGCTCGCCTACCGCGGCGACGACCATGAACCCGGAAACATCTACATCTACGCGCCGAAGCAGAAGGTGCTGATGAAGGTCGACATCGTCTTTCCGGGATGGTCGCCATTCATGGATCTGGCGGTCTCGGAAAACGTGCCGGGCTGGCTGAAGGCCCAGGACGTCATTCTCTCCTACGATTTCGACTGGCTGGTCTCGGGTCACTTCGGCCGGCTCGCCACGCGCCAGGACGTCGAGGTGCAGAAGGCCTATATGCAGGACATCATCGCCAACGCCCAGACTGCGCTCCAGACCGTCGATTTCATGGCCATCGCATCAGAGACCGGCTTCGAGAATCTGGCTCTGCTCTTCGACACCTACCTCAACGCCGTAAACCGGAAATGCGCCGACCTAACCGAGCCAAAGTGGATCAACAGGCTCGGAGGCGTCGACGTATGGACCGAAGGTCATTGCGGCCGGGTGGTCGAGGCGCTCCGAATCAACTGAGCGCTTCTTCCACCTGGAGCCCGGGCCTGAACCGCCCGGGCTTTCGCGTGCTTGGGGGCAGGCCTCACACCGAGCGCATCAGACCGCCATCGACCCGGATGTTCTGGCCCGTGATGTAGCCTGCTTCGTCGGAGGCGAGGAAGGCGACCGTGGCGGCGATCTCCTCGACCGTCCCGTAGCGCTTCATCGGCACGCTCTGCCGACGCTCCTCGGTCTGCGGCAGGCTGTCGATCCAGCCGGGCAGGATGTTGTTCATCCGCACGTTGTCGGCGGCATAGGTGTCGGCGAAGATCTTGGCATAGGCGGCGAGGCCCGAGCGGAACACCGCCGAGGTCGGGAAGCCGGGGCTCGGCTCGAAGGCCCAAGCGGTCGAGATGTTGACGATCGCGCCGCCTTTCTGGCCGACCATGATCGGCGCGACGAGCCGCGTCGGCCGCACGACATTCATGAGATAGACGTCGAGGCCCCTGTGCCAGTCCTCGTCGGTGATCTCAAGGATCGGCGCGCGCGGGCCGTGGCCGGCGCCGTTGACGAGAACGTCGATCCTGCCCCAGCGCGCCATGGCGGAATCGACCAGCCGCCTGAGGTCGTCGTTGGACTGGTTGGAGCCGGTGACGCCGACGCCGCCGAGCTGAACGGCGAGCGCCTCGCCCTTTCCCGAAGAAGACAGGATCGCCACCTTGTAGCCGTCGCGCGCGAGACGCCTTGCCGCCGCGGCCCCGATGCCGCTCCCGCCGGCGACGACGATTGCCACCTTGTCCGCCATTTCGCGCCCTTCTCGATTCGATTCTGGCAATCGGGGTTACACTCGGCATTCTCAAAATTCCACGCTCTCGCCGTCCAGTGACGGGCGGGCGGGTGTTTCCCCGATCCAGCCTGTTCTCGCCGCCGATTGTGTGATTAAAGTCGCCGCCTTCCGCATTCCGGCGCGCGATCACGCGCCGCCAAGCCTCGCGACCGCCATGACCTCCTCCAGTGCCAGCAAGGCCGAAACCGGCCGGTTCGAGACGACCGCCGTTGCCACGCTGGCAGCGATCAGCCTCGCCCATTTCCTCAACGACATGATCCAGTCGTTGCTGTCGGCGATCTATCCCGTCCTCAAGGCGTCCTTCGCCCTCGACTTCACGCAGATCGGCATCATCACGCTCGCCTTCAACATTACCGCCTCGCTGCTCCAGCCGGTGGTCGGCCTCTATACCGACCGCTACCCGAAGCCGTTCTCGTTGACGATCGGGATGGGGCTCACCTTGTGCGGCCTGCTCGTGCTCGCGGCGGCCCCGACCTACCCGGTGCTCGTCGGCGGCGCGGCGATGGTCGGCCTCGGCTCGGCGGTGTTCCACCCGGAGTCCTCGCGCGTCGCCCGGCTCGCCTCGGGCGGCCGATACGGTCTGGCCCAGGCCGTCTTCCAGGTCGGCGGCAACGTCGGCTCGGCGATCGGGCCGCTGCTTGCGGCGCTCATCGTCGTCCCTTACGGGCAGTCGAGCATCGCGTGGTTCTCGGCGGCGGCGCTCCTCGGCATGATCGTGTTGTTCAATGTCGGGACCTGGTACCGCCAGCGCCTGCCGGTGCCGCCGCCGCCGGCGAGGCGGGCGGTGGTGGGCGGGGTGGAGCTGCCGCACGGCCGGGTCGCCGCGGCGCTTCTCGTCCTCGCCGTGCTGGTTTTCTCCAAGTTCCTCTACATGGCATGCCTGACGACGTTCTACACGTTCTACGTCATCGAGCGTTTCGGAGTCGGTGTGCAGACCTCGCAGATCCTGCTGTTCGTGTTCCTCGCCGCCGTCGCCGCGGGAACCGTGATCGGCGGCCCGATCGGCGATCGCTTCGGCCGCAAGGTCGTGATCTGGGCGTCGATCCTCGGCTCACTCCCCTTCACGCTCCTCCTCCCCTACGCCAATCTCTTCGGGACCGTGGTGCTCACCGTGGTGATCGGCGTCGTCCTGGCCTCGGCCTTCTCGGCGATCGTGGTGATGGGCCACGCGCTGCTGCCCTCGCGTATCGGGATGGTCTCCGGCCTCTTCTTCGGATTCGCTTTCGGCATGAGCGGCATCGGCGCGGCGGCACTGGGCGTGCTCGCCGACGCAACCAGCATCGAGTTCGTCTTCAAGGTCTGCTCGTATCTGCCGGCGATCGGGCTGGTCACGGTCTTCCTGCCGAACGTCGGCGCAAGTCCCCGGCGCGCAAGGCCGGCGTGAGGCTTACGCCGGCGGGATCGATTGCGGAAACCGGAAGACGTTGTCCGGATCGATCCTGCCCTTGATCTGCCGGAGCCGATCGAGATTGGCGCCGTAGTAGGCCCGTCCCCAGTCGGTGAGGTCGGCGTCCGCGTAATTGACGTAGCTTGCGCCGGACCGGTGGGCGGCGACCGCGTCATACATCTCGCGCAGCCAGGCGACGTTGGCTTCGACCACGGCCGCTCCCGCGTTCGGCCGCCATCGCGACTGGTACTGTGTGAGGTAGAGCGCGCCGCGGTGCGCGAACGCCGTGGCGTCCGGCGCCGTGTCGTCGATTGCACCGCCGCAGACCTCGATCAGCACCTTGCCGACGTCGGTGTCGCCGTGGAAGTCCGTCGGCGTGAGCGCACGGTCCGCCTGGCGGCGCTCGATCGCCTCGATCAGCGGGGCGAGCCCATCGTCCGGCCACGGCGCGAAGACGAAGTCGGACTTGGCTGACAGCGCGTACCGGTTGAGCTTGCCGTTGGGTGTAAGCCCCGCGAAGCCGCATTCGTCGGCCCGCAGTCCGGCGCAGATCCAGTCGCGCTCGGTCGAGAGGAAAGCTCCCGTGTCCTCGTCCGTCTTCACCGGATCCGCGCCGGTTGCGGCCACGAAGTCGCGGGCGATCGTCCGCCCCCGCTCCGGCTCTCCGGCCCAGGAGATCTCGACGTCGATCCTCGCGCCGTCCGCCGGGGTGCCGGTGACGAGCTGCATGTCGCCATGGCTTCCCGGCGGCCGGTTGGCGGACCACGCCTGAAAGGCGCGGAGCACCTTGAGTGCCGACGGCCACGCGAAGCTGTAGGTGGTCACCGTGAACGGCATGTCTACCGGCCTGAGCCGGAACGTGAGTTCGGTCACGATGCCGAAGTTCCCGCCACCGCCGCCACGGCAAGCCCACAGGAGGTCGGGGTGCTCGTCGGCATTGGCGGTCATGATCCGCCCCTCCGCGGTGACCATCCTCACGCCGAGAAGGTTATCGCTGGTGAGCCCGTAGAGCGGCGAGAGCCGCCCGATGCCGCCGCCGAGCACAAGCCCGGTCACGCCGACCGTCGGGCAGGTCCCCGCCGGCACCACCTTGCGGTGCGGCCAGAGCGCCTCGTAGAGGGGGAGGTTGGTCTGGCCGGCGCCGACTGTTGCCGTCTCGGCGGCGGGATCAACCGTGACGGCGTTGAGCGCCCGCACGTCGATCACCATTCCCTCCGTCGCCGAGAACCCGGCGAAGCTATGCCCCCCGTTCCGCGCGACGAACGGCAGTCCCTCGTCGCGGGCCAAGGCGAGAGCCGCGGCTACGTCGTTCTCGTCCGCCGCAAGGACCACAGCCGCCGGCCGCACCGCGGCGAACTCCGCGTTCCACGGCTGGCCGAGCATTGCGTAGCGTGGGTCGCCGGCAAACACGACCTCGCCCCGGAGCCGCTTCGCCAAGGCCTCGAGCCGGCTCGCGGTGCCGGCGGACAGCGCCGCCTCCGCCCCCCGAACGAGGAAAGCGCCGGCGGCGCTGCCGGCAAGGGCAAGGCCGGCCTTGAGGAATGTCCGGCGTTCCATGACGACCCCCCGCGCTCGCGCGCTCCAGGTCACGCAAGTCGGCACACTGGACCATCGCCGGTGCTCACGGCAAGGTGCTGCGAGCCGGGAAGGAACCCGGATCCCAGATCATCTCGACCAAAGGGGTATTCTGACGTGGCCTGCTTCTGCTTCACCTGCGTCCAGTGCGGCACCCAGTTCGCCGAAAGCGCCGCGCCACCGAAGGGATGCCCGATCTGCGAGGACGAGCGTCAGTATATCGGCTGGGACGGCCAAGCCTGGACGACCACGGACGAACTGCGCAAGACCCACACGCTCAGGATCGCGGACGAGGCCGACGGGATCGTCGGGATCGGCGCCGAACCCGACTTCGCGATCCGCCAAAGGGCGCTCCTCCTCCAGTCCCCCGCCGGCAACGTGATGTGGGACTGCCAGGCAGTGGTCACCGACGAGGGCATCGCCGAGATCGGGAAGCGCGGCGGGTTGACCGCTATCGCCATCTCGCACCCGCACTTCTATACGAGCATGGTCGAGTGGAGCGAAGCCTTCGGCGGCGTGCCGATCTATCTCCACGCCGACGACCGGCAATGGGTGATGCGGCCAAGCCCGCTGATCCGCCACTGGGAAGGCGAGATGCTGGCGCTCAACGCGGAGATGACCCTCATCCGTTGTGGCGGACACTTTCCCGGCGGCCAGGTGCTGCACTGGGGCGCCGCCCTCGGCGGCCGGGGCGCCCTGATGTCGGGCGACATCGTCATGGTGGCGACCGACCGGCGGTGGGTCACCTTCATGTACAGTTATCCCAACTACGTTCCGCTCAACCGCCGCGCCGTCGAGGCGATTGCGGCAAAGCTCGAGCCGTACCGTTTCGACGCGATCTTCGGCGCGTGGTGGGACCTAGTGGTGCGGGCGGACGGCAAGGCGGCGCTTGCGCGCTCCGTCGCGCGCTATCTCAAGGCGATTGCGGACTGACAAGCATGAGCGGCGGCCGCGTCGCCGCGACCGCCGCCATTTTGAGGTCCGCCGCTACTGCTGCGCCGGGGCGATCTGGGTTGCGGACATGGTGCCGTCCGAACCCTCTTCGTAGGTGACCGTCACCTGCTGGCCGACCTGCAGCGAGGCAGCATCGACCGAGCTAGGCAGCATGAAGGTCTGACCGCTATCGAGGGTCACCGTGCCGGCGGCCGTATCGATGCTGGCGATCGCTCCGGTGGCCTCCGCCGC
>DASSPO010000451.1:0-3123 GCA_035699585.1 Bauldia sp. | reverse complement strand
CATTTCCGGCCTAGGCCAACCATGCAGGGAGCGTCGAGCGATTCGCCCGTCGCGCCTAGTCAAGGGAGAGTGGCCATGCCGGCAAGAGCCTTGCACCACCCCGCTGCACCGCCGCGCGACCCCAACCGCGCGCAGCCCGGTGAGATCGTCGCTCTTGCCGGCTGGACCACTGACAGGCGTCGGATGGCGCTCCGTCGCGATCCGGTGAGCGGCCACCTGATCATCACCACCATCGACTGGACGGTGGACCCCTTCCAGCAGGACGCCACAACGCCCGTCCGGCACTGACCCGACCTCGGCAGGAGGTGAAGGGCAGGGGAGCCTGACTGAGCTCAGGGCTTCTGCGCGCCGTTGGCCTTGGTGTGGATGAGGTAGACGCTGTCGGTCCCGCAGATGAAGAGCCAGTTCTTCTTGGGGCCGCCGAAGGTGACGTTGGCGACGGCCTTCGGGATCAGGATCTTGCCGAGCAGCGCGCCCGAGGAATTGTAGACGTGGACGCCGTCGCCGGCGCTGGTCCAGATGTTGCCGTCGGTATCGACGCGGAAGCCGTCGGGAATGCCGGGGTTGATGTCAACGAAGACCTTGCCCCCGCTCAGCTTGTTGCCGGCGCCGACCTTGTACTGCCGGATGTGGTGGGGCCGGTCGCCGCCAAAGCTCGCGGCGCTGTCGGCGACGTAGAGGATCGACTCATCGGGCGAGAACGCAAGGCCGTTGGGCCGGTCCATGTCGGTGACCTTCGCCGTCACTTTCCCGGACTTCGGGTCGATGCAATAGACGTAGCAGCCCTTCTGCTCCTGCGGGCTCTTGTGGCCTTCGAGGTCGCTCTCGATCCCGTAGGCGGGGTCGGTGAACCAGATCGTGCCGTCCGACTTCACCACGACGTCGTTGGGTGAGTTGAGCGGCTTGCCGTCATGCTCGCTCGCGAGCACCGTGATCGAGCCGTCGTGCTCGGTGCGCTCGACGCGGCGGTTGCCGTGGGAGCACGAGACGAGGCGCCCCTGGCGGTCGCGGGTGTGGCCGTTGGTGTTGCCGGCGGGCGAGCGGAACACCGAGACGCCGGCCCCGAAGGTCCAGCGCAGGATGCGGTTGTTGGGGATGTCGCTCCAGAGTAGGTACTGCCCGTCGCCGAACCACACCGGCCCTTCGGCCCAGCGGCAGCCGTCGTAGAGCGTCTCAAGCTTTTCGTTGCCGCTGACCAGCCGGCCAAAGGCCTTGTCGTGATGTTCGTAGAGCGCGCTTGAACCGGCCATCTGGATTTCCCCCCTTCGTGGTTGGCCGGGAGGAAAGCCGAAGGCAAGGACGCGCGCAAGTGTTCCTTCGTGCTCCTCACACTCGCAGATGACAGCAGCGGGCGTGGTCAGAGCTGAATGAGACCAGCGGCCGTAGGGCGAAAGCCACAGCGTTCGTAGAACGTTGTGAGGTGCGGCTCGTAGTCGACGTGGAGGAAGGTCGCGCCGCGCTCGCGCGCGAGGTCCGTCGCGCGCCTCACGAGCCGCGTGCCGAGACCCTCGCGGCGGTGATCCGGGTGGACCATCGGATCAAGGAGGAAGGCGTGCATCGCGCCGTCCCAGGCGACGTTGACGTAGCCAACGAGCACACCATCGCGATAGGCGCCGAGATGGACGAGGCTTCGGCTGAGGACATTCTCGAGGTCGTAGTTATCGTCCCACGGCGTGCCCCAGGCCGCGACGGACAGCGCCTTGAACGACTCGAGGCCGGGGTAGGGGTCGACGCGGATCTCAGTGTCGGTCACAGCATCAGCCGGTAGATGATCTTGCTATCGCCGGGCTCGTAGAAGTCCTCGAACCGTGCGGCCTCCTTGAAGCCGGACTTGAGATAGAAGGCGCGCGCCGCGGCGTAGCTGTCCTTCGACGATGTCTCGGCGTAGACCTGCGTGCCGCGCTTGCCCTTGATGAAGGCCGCCGTGCGCGACATCAGCTCGGCGGCAAGTCCCGTGCCGCGCTCGGAGGGGTGCACCGCGATCCAGTAGAGATCGAAGCTCACTTTGCTCAGCGGGATACGGTCGAAGCAGGTGTAGCCAAGCATCTCACCACCGCGCTCGGCGAAGAGGAAGCGATAGGTCTCGCTGCCGTCGACGGTGGTCTGCGCAAGCTCGCCCGCGACGCGGACTTCCTCCGCCGAGAAGACGCCGGTCGCCTGCACCAGCGTGCGGATCTTGGCGGGGTCACGCGCCTCGACGATCCGCCGCCAGCGGATGGTCTCAGTTTTGCGCGGCGGCGAGGAGGTGGCTGACGACATCGGATTGACTCATGCCCGCCTCGGCCGCCGCGGCACAGAAGCCGGCGTCGGCCGAAAGGCTGGGGTTGGCGTTGACCGCCAGAATGAACGGGTGATCGTCGGGGTCAACGCGAAAATCGACGCGGGCATAGCCGGTGAGGGCGAAGATGCGCCAGGCGGCGAGCGCAAGCCGCTGCAGATCGGCAAGCAGCGCGCCATTGGCGGGATCGGGGGAGGCGGGCAGGACTTGCGGGCCGAGCACAGTCTCAAGCACGGCAACTCTGAATACGCGGCCTTCGGCTGGGGCTTCGGCGACCGGCAAATCGCCCTCGGCCAGGGTCGCTTTCATGCGCGGCTCGTCAGCGAGGGCTTCGAGCGCCTGGGTATGGGCCCCGGTGTAGGGGACGCGAATGGCGTCGAGGAAGGCGGTCACGATATGAGCTGGGTCTTCACCTTTATGGACGAGGTTGAAGACGATATCGGCGTTGGCCTTGTCGAGCGCCTTCCGCGTCCTGTCGTTCGCACCGAACCAGGTCGCGGCAACCGTCTCGTGGCCGAGCCTGTGGAGCGCGGCGTCGATCTCTTGGACTTCCTCGATGTCGGCGGGAACCGCCCTCGTCCTGGGCGGTGTGAGGATGGCGATGCGCATTGCCCCTAGGCCGAGACGACACGGTTTCTCGCCTCGAAGAGTATGGTTCCAATCAGCTCACGATAGGGCATCCCGGCCTGCTCGGCCAGAATGGTGAGCTCGGACCAGCCGGGCCGAAGCCCGGCGAGCGGGTTGCACTCGATGAAGTTGGGAATGCCCGCCGCATCGCAGCGGATATCGATCCGGCCTGCGTCGCGGCAGCCGAGCGCGCGCCAGGCGGCGAGCGCTGCTTTGCC
>DASSPO010000450.1:0-4492 GCA_035699585.1 Bauldia sp. | reverse complement strand
CGGTCGGGGCGTTGCTCGCCGTTTCCAGGCGACCGGCCGCCTCGGAAGCGATCATGGCGCCGAGGCCCATCTCGTTCGACGCGGCCCAGATGAAGTCGAGCTGCGGGTTGGCCTGCAGGAAGTCCTCGGCGCAACGCGTGCCCTTCTCACGATTCCAGTCTGCAGCGCATGGGTTGCCCACGACCTGCACGCCGGGGAACTTGCCGATCACCTCGTTGAAGCCGTTGAGCCGAGCGGTCGAGAAGAAGCCGCCGGCGACGCCCTCGATGATGGCGCCCCGTGCCTTGATCGCGGCCTTTTCGTCCTCGGGGAGGTCCTTGTAGAGGTTCTCCCAGAAGGCAAGATCGAGGTACTGGTCGGGCGCGATTTCGACCGTGCGACCCGAGCCGAGAACTCCGGGGCCCCCGAAATAGTCGAGGAGGGCGTATGCCGTGACCTTTGCGGCCTGGGTATTGTCGAAGCCGATATAGGAGGCAACCGTTGCCCCGGGGATCGGCTCGAGCAGGTTGACGATGATGATCGGGATGCCCGCCTCGTTCGCCTTGCCGAGCACCGGCTTGATGATCTCCACCTCGATCGGCGAGATGGCAATGACGTCGACCTTCCGCTGAATGAAGTCCTCGATGATCGCGACCTGGTCGGCGAATGCCGTGTGCGTCGCGGGCGACCGCGAGATGATCTCGACATCGAAGCCGTTCTTGTTGGCCTCGGCCGCGGATTTCTCGAAGAAGTCGGTAGCGGTCTTGAACACGCCGGTGATGTCCGGCGGGGTCCAGCCGATCGTCACCTTGATCGGTTCATCCTGGGCCGCAGCGGACATCGTCCCCGCCACAAGTGCGGCGGCGGCACAGGTCGTCAGATGCCGAAAGTTTCGCATTGCTAACCTCCCTTTGTATCCCTGGGCCGGCGACGGCCGGCCGATACTTCACTTGCACTCTCCCTCACCGATCGGCGCTCCTCCGCGCCGATCGGATTCCTCAAGTCACTGAATCGGCGGTCCTTTCCTGGTCTTGGATTCGAGGCTGCCGCGCATGCGGGCCAACTCATGCTTCATCTCGGCGAAGCGCTGGGCGTGGCCCTGGTCGAGTCGGAGCGCGAGGCCGGTTGAAAGGATGTCGACGATCACCAGCGCGCCGAGACGCGAGGTGGTGGGCGTATAGACATTGGTGTTCTCGTGGGTCTCGACCACGAGCACCGCATCGCAATAACGGGCGAGGGTGCTCCCTTTCTGGCCGGTGATGCCGATCACCTTGGCCCCGCGGAGCCGGGCCGCCTCGACGCACTGGAGGATGGCCTCGGTCTCTCCGGTGTTGGAAATGGCGACCAGGACGTCCTCCGGCTCCATGGTCAGCACCGCCATGTATTGCTGGTGCGAGTCGATCGTGGCGATGCAAGGCTTGCCGAAGAGCGGAAACTTCTGTTGGGCGTCGAGCGCGACGATTGCCGAAGCGCCGAAGCCGAAGAAATCGATCTTGCGGGCGCCTGCGAGAATCTCGATCGCCTTCGCCACTTCCGCCGGGTCGAGTTTCCGGCGAGCGCGGTCGAGGCTGGCGATCGTGTACTGGAAGATCTTGCCAGCCACGTCGGCCGGCGCGTCCTTCGCGCCGATCACCGAGTGGGCATGCATGGCAAAGGCCCGACCGCGGGCGAGCGCGATCTTGAAATCGTGGAAACCGTCGCAGCCGATCCCCTCGCAGAAGCGGATCACCGTCGGATCGCTGACGCCGGCCGAGCGGGCGAGGATCGCCACCGTGCTGTTCATCGCCGCGTCGGGATCGGCGAGCACGACCTCGGCCACCTTCCGCTCGGACTTCCGGAGCTTGGGCAAGCGCTCGCGGATTATCTCGATCACGTCGCGGTCCGGCAGCATGGTGCCAGCGTGCAGGCTTGGTTCTGTCATGCCACCCTGGCTCCGATGGCCGGCCGACGAGAAACGTCGACAAGCGCTTCAATCAGATTGCGCACAGCTACCCGTACCGCCGCGCGGCCGCCTTCGGCGGTGAAGCCGCCGATATGCGGGGCGGCAATAACCCGAGCATGGGCGACGAGCGGCGTGAGACCCGGCGGCTCGTTGTCGAAGACGTCGGTCGCATAAAAGCCGAGCCGGCCGCTATCGAGGGCCGCCAGCAACGCAAGCTCATCGACGAGACTTGCTCGGGCGGTGTTGACGACACCGGCGCCGCTCGGAAGGCGGGAAAGCCGCGCTGCGTCAAGAATCGGTGCCCCGCCCGGATCGGCCGGGCAGTGGAGAGACAGCACAGTGCTTTCGGCAACGAGCGCATCGAGGCCCCGCCATGCGAAACGGTTCGCCGGGCGGAACATCGGGTCGGGAGCGATATCATAGGCAAGCACCGTCGCACCGAAGCTGCCGACGATCCTCGCCACCGCGCGGCCCACGGCGCCGCAGCCGACGAGGCCCACGGTGGCGCCGCCAAGCTCGCGACCTTCGCGGCGGACCCACCGCCCCTCCCGCATCGACGCCGTGCTCTCGGGGAGGTGCCTGAGACCCATCAGCATCAAGGCGACCGCAAGCTCGGCGACCGCGCCGGCGTTTGCCCCCGCGGCGGTCATAACCCGGACGCCGTGGCGCTTGGCAGCGTCAAGGTCGATCGAGTCGATGCCCGTGCCGTTCCGGCTGATCACCTTGAGCCGGTCGGCGGCATCGAACACCCGCGCGCTGATCGGTTCGACGCCGGCGAGCCATCCGACGCAACCGGGAACGAGGCCAACAAGCTCGTCCTCGGTCGGCTGACGACCGGCGGGTGAAAAGACCAGCTCGAAGCCGGCGGCCTCCAGTTCCGATAGACTGTTGCCCGGCGAAGCGGTGAGCGAGCGCGGCGTGACCAGGATGCGTCCGCTCATCGTGCCGTCTCCAGTGCCGGTTGGCCGCCGGCGAGTTCAGAAAGGCGATCGAAGAGCGGGCCCGAGGTCGGGATGTTGATGTCGAAGACGTCGGCGATCACCCTGGTCCAGCCGTGGAGGAAGTAGACCCAGCCATCCTCGACCGTTAACTGCCGGCGTGCCGCCGCAGCCCGGGCCTGCCGGAGAAACACGAGGTCGCCGCGGTAGTTGAGCTCCCATGCAAAGCCGGCCTCGGGGAAGACGGCCGCGTCGGTGATCGGCGAGCCCGGGGCATCCTTGCCGAGGCCGGTGGCGTTTATCACCAGAGATCCCGGCTTGAGGCCAGCCATCACCTGGTCGTTGTTCTCGGGCCGGGGCGCAAGCACGTAGGACACCGGCACGTCGGCATCAAAGCCCTTGTGGATGCGGGCGATTTCCTCGAGGCGGGGCTGGCTGCGGTTCGAGACGACGATGCGGGACGGACGGTCGGCGCCGCGTGCCTGCCGCATCAGGTGCCACGTGATCGCGATGGTCGACCCGCCGGCCCCCATCGCGAAGACTTCGGCGCCGGTCCGCGCGAAATGGCCGGCAGGGACGAACGCATCGAGCGCCAGGCCGCCGGTGATCGGGTCCTTGGCCGATGCGACGAGCCTGCCGTGCCGCTTCGCAAGGCAGCTCAGCTCGCCCATCTGCTCGGCAAGCGGATCGATCTCGTCGAACAGGTCGCGGGCGGCATGGAAGCAGTCGATCTTGTGCGTGGTCACCAGAGCACCGAGCGACAGCGGATCGGCTTTGATGAACGCGACCACTCGCCGGTAATCCTCGGCGGGGGCATGAAGAGGGAGATCGATACCGGCGATTCGTGCGTCGCCGAGGCCGAGTGCCGACGCCCAGCGCGGGAAGACGGTGAGGATGGACGAGCGGCCGGTCGTCACTCCAATGAAGTAGATGGTCGGCGTGGTCGCCGGAACAAGCACCTCGGCAAGCCCACTCGCGATCATGGGCCGACCTCGAGATAGCGGCGCTGCTCCGCCTCGGAGCGCGGCCGGTAGCGCGGGTTGTCCGCCTCGCGCCAGCCACTTCCGTCGGCGACAATGATCGTCCGCATGCCGCCCGAGCGGGCGATGATGTCGTAGTCCTGGCCGGCGTCGGCCGGATAGCAGAAGAACGTCACAAAGGGCGTGTCGCCGGTGTTGACGCTGCGGTGGATCCAGTAGGGCGGGACGTAGACGACCGTACCTGGCGTCATTTCGGCGGGCCGTGTTTCGCCCGATGGCAACTCCATGTGCATGACGCCGCGGCCGCTTTGACAGAAATAGACCTCCGGTCGATCGGACTTCATGTGGATGTGGCCGCGGGTGAGAAAGAACTCGTCGCCGACCTTGCCGGGCTGGAGAATGCTCGTGCCGAAGATCAGATCCTGCGGGACGTTGCGGGCAGGACGGAATTCCTCGACCGAGTAGGCGACTTCTTCACCCCGCTCGGCGGCGAGCCTTTGAAACGCAGCCGTGTCCGCGAACACGCCCGAAAGATCGCGGATCAGGCTCCTTTTCGTGCCCGTGTGTCCCGACATTGCTCCTGTCGTGGGGTCAACCTGGCAGGAGGCCGGGAGCACGCCGAGGGGGTTTCCGGTAGTGGATGCCCTGTAAGT
>DASSPO010000449.1:0-5120 GCA_035699585.1 Bauldia sp. | reverse complement strand
AGTCGGCGCAGCTCTTCCTCCACACTTGGCTTCCGGACGCGATGGAGGGCCCGACACCGGTCTCCGCCCTCATCCATGCCGCGACGATGGTCACCGCCGGCGTCTTCATGGTGGCGCGGCTATCGCCGTTGTTCGAGCTGTCGGAAACGGCTCTCGCGGTGGTGATCCTGATCGGCGCGTCGACTGCCTTCTTCGCCGCGACCGTCGGCCTGGTCCAGAACGACATCAAGCGCGTCATCGCGTATTCGACCTGCTCGCAGCTTGGCTACATGTTTGTGGCGATGGGCGTGGGCGCATACCAGGTCGGGATGTTCCATCTCTTCACCCACGCGTTCTTCAAGGCGCTCCTGTTCCTCGGCGCCGGTTCCGTGATCCATGCCGTTTCCGGCGAGCAGGACATGAGGAAGATGGGTGGTCTCCGCCCGCTCATCCCGATGACCTATTGGCTGATGGTCATTGGCACGCTGGCGCTGACCGGCTTTCCGTTCACGGCGGGATGGTATTCGAAGGACGCGATCATTGAGTCCGCTTTCGTCGCCCACAATCCGGTCGCCGGCTACGGCTTCGTCATGACGGTGACCGCCGCCCTGATGACCAGCTTCTACTCGTGGCGACTGATCTTCATGACCTTTCATGGCAAGGCGCGCGCGCCCGCTGACGTAATGAAGCACGTAAACGAGTCGCCGCAGGTCATGCTCGTGCCGCTTTACATCCTTGCGGCGGGTGCCATCCTCGCCGGCATCATCTTCCATGGCGCGTTCCTGAGCGAGGGGGCCGAGGAGTTCTGGAAAGGTTCGATCGCCGCCGCCGAGCACGTCATCGAAGAGATGCACCACGCGCCGCTATGGGTGGTCTGGATCCCGACCGTGGTGATGGCTATCGGCTTTGCGGTGGCCTACTGGTTCTACATCCTTGACCCGACGGCGCCGCGACGGCTCGCCGAGCGTCACGACTGGCTTTACCGGTTCCTGCTCAACAAGTGGTACTTCGACGAGCTCTATGACGTTCTCTTCGTCCGCTCGGCCTTCTGGCTCGGCCGCTTCCTGTGGAAGAAGGGCGATGGAATGGTCATCGACGGCCTCGGGCCGGACGGTGTCTCGGCGCGCGTCCTCGATGTGACGCACCGGGTTGTCCGGATCCAGACCGGCTATCTCTATCACTATGCCTTCGCCATGCTGATCGGCGTTGCCCTGCTGATCACCTGGCTGACCTTTGCCGGCTAAGGATCGCCCCGATGAGCGAATGGCCGATCCTCTCGACTGTCACGTTCCTGCCGCTGGTCGGGGCGCTGCTCGTCCTGATCATTCGCGGCGACGATCAGATCGCGCGGCGCAACATCTTCAACGTCGCCTTGTGGACGACGACCGTCACCTTCGTCCTCTCGCTGTTCGTCTGGATCAACTTCGACCCGTCCGACCCGGGCTTCCAGATGGTTGAGCGAACCGAGTGGCTCGGCGGCTCGATCACCTATCAGATGGGCGTCGACGGCATCTCGATGCTGTTCGTCATCCTCACCACCTTCCTGATGCCGCTCTGCATCCTTGCGAGCCGGCTTACCGTCGAGCGCTATTTCAAGGAGTACATGGTCGCCTTCCTGGTGCTCGAGACGCTGATGATCGGCGTCTTCTGCGCGCTCGACCTCGTCCTGTTCTACGTCTTTTTCGAAGGCGGCCTGATCCCGATGTTCCTCATCATCGGCATCTGGGGCGGCCCACGAAGGGTGTATGCGAGCTTCAAGTTCTTCCTCTACACGCTCCTCGGCTCGGTGCTGATGCTGCTCGCCATCATGGCGATGTATTGGGATGCCGGCACGACCGACATCCGGGCGCTCCTCGCCCACTCGTTCCCGGCATCGATGCAGTTCTGGCTGTGGATCGCGTTCTTTGCGAGCTTTGCCGTCAAGATGCCGATGTGGCCGGTCCACACCTGGCTCCCCGACGCGCATGTCGAGGCGCCCACCGCCGGCTCGGTCATTCTCGCCGCGATCCTCCTCAAGATGGGCGGCTACGGCTTCCTCCGCTTCTCGTTGCCGATGTTCCCGCTCGCCTCGGCCGATCTTGCGCCGTTCGTCTTCGTGCTGTCGGTGGTGGCGATCGTCTACACCTCCTACGTCGCCCTTGCCCAGGAGGACATGAAGAAGCTCATCGCATATTCGTCCGTGGCGCACATGGGTTTCGTGACCATGGGCATCTTTGCCATGACCGTGCAGGGCGTGCAGGGCGGCATCTTCCAGATGCTGTCCCACGGCATCGTCTCGGGGGCGCTGTTCCTGTGCGTCGGTGTCGTGTACGACCGCATGCACACACGCGATATTGCCGCCTATGGCGGCCTCGTGAATCGCATGCCGCTCTATGCGCTCGTCTTCATGATCTTCACCATGGCCAATGTCGGCCTGCCGGGGACGAGCGGCTTCGTCGGCGAGTTCCTGACGCTTCTCGGCACGTTCCGGGTCAACACCTGGGTGGCGCTCTTCGCCACCACCGGCGTCATCCTGTCGGCGGCCTATGCCCTCTTCCTCTACCGGCGCATCATCTTCGGGCCGCTCGAAAAGGGCAGCCTTCGCTCCATACTCGACCTCTCGCGCCGTGAGCAGCTGATCCTCGCGCCGCTCGCTGTCCTCACCATCCTGTTCGGATTCTTTCCCGGCCCGATCATGGATGTGACCGCGGCGTCGGTCGACCAGCTTGTCTCCAATTATCAGGCCGCGCTTTCAGCGGCCGGTCGCCTGGCGGCGGTGTCGCCATGACGATGCCGTCCCTCCTGCCGGCGCTCCCGGAGATCGTCCTTGCGGTCAGCGCCCTCCTGCTGGTGCTGATCGGCGCCTTCGCCGGCGAACGTTCGACGGCCCTGGTCACCGCCCTGTCGGTCGCGGTTCTCGCGGTGGTCGCGCTGATCCTTGTCTTCTCGCCGGCGAGCGGATCGACCTTCAGCGACGCCTTCGTCCTCGACCCTTTCGCCCGGTTCATGAAAGTGGTGGTGCTGATCGGGTCGATCGCCGCGATCGTCCTGTCGATCGGCTATGCGCGCGAGCAGGGTTTTGCGCGCTTCGAGTACCCGCTCCTCATCGTCATCGCCACCCTTGGCATGCTGATGATGATCTCGGCGGACGACCTGATCGCCCTCTATCTCGGCCTCGAGCTCCAGTCGCTGGCGCTCTACGTGGTCGCTGCCATCAACCGCGACTCGGTGCGCTCGACGGAGGCCGGGCTCAAGTACTTCGTCCTCGGTGCCCTGTCGTCGGGCATGCTCCTCTACGGCGCCTCGCTTACCTACGGCTTCACCGGCCATACGACCTTCGCCGGGATCGCCGCGTCGTTGTCGGGTGGTGAGGCCTCGCTCGGCCTCATCTTCGGCCTCGTCTTCCTGATCGCCGGCCTCGCCTTCAAGGTGTCGGCGGTGCCGTTCCACATGTGGACGCCCGACGTCTACGAGGGCGCGCCGACGCCGGTCACCGCGTTCTTTGCCGCCGCGCCCAAGGTGGCGGCGATGGCGCTGTTTATCCGCCTGGTTGTCGATCCGTTCGCATCGATCACGCCCGACTGGCAGCAGATCCTGTCCTTCATCGCCATTGCCTCCATGTTGCTCGGCGCCTTTGCCGCAATCGGCCAGAGGAACATCAAGCGCCTCATGGCCTATTCCTCGATCGGCCACATGGGCTATGCCCTGGTCGGACTTGCCGCCGGTACCGAGGCCGGCGTCCGCGGCGTCATCATCTATCTCGTCATCTACATGGCGATGACCCTTGGGGCGTTCGCCTGCATCCTCGCCATGCGGCGCAAGGAAGGCATGGTCGAGGAGATCGGGGACCTTGCCGGATTGTCAAAGACCCATCCGATGATGGCGTTCATGCTGGCGATGATCCTGTTCTCGCTCGCCGGCATCCCGCCGCTCGCCGGTTTCTTTGCCAAGTTCTACGTCTTCCTCGCCGCGATCGAAGCCGGGCTCTACGTGCTTGCCGTAATCGGCGTGCTCGCGAGCGTGGTCGGCGCCTACTACTATCTTCGTATCATCAAGATCATGTACTTCGACGAGCCGGCGCCGGGGTTCGAGCCGATGGCACCGGAACTTCGGGTGATTCTCGGTCTCTCCGGAATCTTCATCCTCTTCTTCGTCCTCGTCGCCGGCCCGGTAGGCAACGCGGCGGCGACGGCGGCGGCGACATTCTTCCCCACCTGACGATGGCGGTCGGCGGACTTCCGTCAGGCTATCGGCGCGAGGCCCACGACAGCCTTCCTTCGACCAGTTCGAGGGCACTGGCCTTGGCTCGCGCCGGCGAACCGGGGGGCCTCTGGGTGACGGCCGGTGAACAAACCGCGGGCCGCGGCCGGAGAGGGAGGGATTGGACGACCGGTGGCGGCAATCTCGCCGCGTCGCTCCTCTTGATCGATCCCGCCGAGCCCGCGCTTGCCGCCACCGTCTCGTTCGTCGCCGGCGTCGCGCTTCATCAGGCGGCCCTCGATTGCGGAGGTCCGGCGATCGCCGGCCGGCTCAAGCTCAAGTGGCCCAATGACCTTCTCCTCGACCGCCGAAAGGTGGCCGGTATTCTGGTCGAGGGCGAGAAGCTCGTTTCCGGTGGTTTTGCGGTGGTGGTGGGCATCGGGGTCAACTGTGTCTCCCATCCCGAGTCCGGAACCACCCACGTGGCGGGGGATTTCCTTTCCCAGGGGGCGCCGGTCGATGCGGAGGCCCTGTTCATGGCATTGTCCGCCCGGATGGCGGCAGAGCTTGAAGTGTGGGACCGCGGGCGTGGCTTTGCCGCGACCCGCGATGCTTGGCTCGCGCGCGCCGAGGGCCTCGGCGAGGCGATCCGGGTAAACCTCGCCGGCCGTTCGATCGACGGTCGCTTCGAGGCACTCGATGGCGATGGGCGGCTCATCCTTCTGCGTTCCGACGGCAGGCGCGAGACGGTGAGCGCGGGCGATCTGTTTTTCGCGGCGGCAGGCTAGGGCGGGGGCGAGCGTTGCGGCAGGACGCCGACGAGCTTGTCTTTCTTCCCCTCGGCGGCGTCGGCGAGATCGGCATGAATCTCGGGCTATACGGCCTCGGCCCGCCTCGTGATCGCACTTGGCTTGCGGTCGATTTCGGCATCGCCTTCGAAGCGCCGGATGTCCCGGGCGCCG
>DASSPO010000448.1:0-6359 GCA_035699585.1 Bauldia sp. | reverse complement strand
AAAAGCCTTCACGTCGGAGGTCCGTGACGGGAGGATCCCCATCGACATCAGGATATCGCCCATGGCGCTCGCCCCGTTCGGGCCGGACTCGGGCCCGTTCAGCCAGTCGAGGAAGGCGAAGGCGGCCTCCTGCTCGGCTGGCGCGGCATTGGCGTTGACCACCGTCATCCAGGAGTAGGAGATCGACCGTGGCTTGTCGCCTGACGGGCCGACTGGGATCGGCGCTGTGGCGATATCGGCGAAGCCTTCGCCCATGCCTGCCTTGAGCGCGCTCTCCCACCAGTTCGCCATGATGATCATGCCGGTCTTGCCGGAGACGAAGTTGTCGAGGAACGGCCCGGTGGTGTTGGCGTCGGCGGTCGCCATTTCCGGGTTCGAATAGCCTTCCTGAATAAGTGTCTCGTAGAGGGCGAAAGTCTCGGTCGCCTGCTTGCTGTCGAGCGCCGGCTTGCCGTCAGCGATGAGAACCCCGCCGTTCGAGGCCAGGAGCGAGGCGAAGGGGTGGACGACACCGGCCGCCCACGAGTTGATCATGCCGAAGCCTTGCTGGGTGACGGTATCGCCGTCGCGCTTGGTGAGTTTCTTCGCCGCGTCGAGGAACTCGTCCCAAGTCTTCGGCGGGGCGGAGATCCCTGCCTCGGCGAACAGCTTCTTATTGTAGTTGAGGGCATAAGTGTCGATCTCGTTCGGGTACCCGTAGAGGACGCCGTCGACACTCGCTGCGGCGATCACCCCTTCCGGCCAAGCCTGCACGACACTGTTGGCGAGGCTTGCAGGGACTGGAGCGACCAACTTGTCGCGGACGAGTTCGGGGAGCCAGAGGTCGTAGATCCCGGCGATGGTGGCACCCTCGGCGCTGCCGCCTTGCGAGCGAATCGTCGTCAGCAGGTCGCCAAACGGCACCGCGCGAACCTCGACGGTCACGTCAGGATTCTTCGCCTTGAACGCCTCGGCAGCGGCCTCGAGCTTGGCGACCGTTTCGGGCGACCAGTGAGTCAGGAACGAGATTGTGACCGGCTCGGCGAGGGCCGGCCCCGCGAGCAAAGAAAGGGCCGTGCAAACGGCGAGCCCGACAAGGCGACGCGCTTTCATTGATTTTCCTCCACTTGAAACGGTCAGATCAGAAGAGCAGGAGCTTTGACATAATGACGTTATAACGTCATATCGACGACTGCAAGGGCCTCGGACCAGGAGGTGGAAATGGCGGAATTGTCGGGCCAGGTCGCGACGTCAGCGGGCCTGATGTCGGCTGAGATCGCCTTGAATGACGGGCGCATCGCCTCCGTGCGACCGGCAACGGTGGCGGCAAGGTCGGTGATAATTGTCCCCGGCTTCATCGATCTCCATTGCCATGGTGGCGGTGGAGCTGACGTCATGGACGGCGCCGACGCGGTCCGCCATACGGCACTGACACACGCCGCGCACGGCACAACCACGCTACTCGCCACGATCATGACAGCGCCGGTACACGAGGTCGAACAGGCGCTCATCGGCATCCACGCCGCCATGGCAATGCCGGCACGCGACGGGGCCGACGTCCATGGCGTCCACCTTGAGGGACCGTTCATCAGCCGCGAGCGGCTCGGCGCCCAGCCGGACTTCGTGATCCCCGCCGATATCGATCTGATGCGCCGTTTCCTGAACTTCGCGCCGATCCGAGTCGTGACGCTCGCGGCGGAGGCGGACCCGGAGGGCACCTTCGCCGCCGAGCTTGCGGCACACGGCATCCGCATCCAGCTCGGCCATTCCTCCTGCGACTACGAAACCGCTGCGTCGCGGTTCGCCACCGGAACAAGCGGCGTCACCCATCTCTTCAATGCCATGACCGGTTTGCACCACCGCGCGCCCGGCATAGTCGGGGCGGCACTGGCGCACGCCGATCATGCCGAGCTGATCCCCGACCTCCTCCATGTTCACCCCGGGGCGATCCGGGCAGCGCTCCGGGCGATCCCCGGCGTCTATGCGGTAACCGATGCTTCCCCCGCCTCGGGCATGCCGGACGGCGACTATCGGTTCGGCCGGCAAAACATCCGGAAGTGCGGCAACGGCGTCCGCCTCGCCGACGGGACACTGGCGGGAAGCTCCCTGACCATGGCCGCCGCTTTCCGCAACCTCGTGTCGATTGGTCTCAGCCTCGAAGAGGCATCGCGCCGCACCTCGACGATTGCCGCCGACTACCTGGGCCTCGCCGACCGCGGTCGCATCACCGCGGGGGCGCGGGCCGACCTTGTCGTCCTCGACCAGGATCTCGCGGTTGTCGACGTACTGATTGCGGGGCGGTCGATCCTCTCCGGGGTTGCCACCTGAGCGCCGGCTGACTCTAGTCCGGCCGCCCTGCCGCCCGGGCACCTTCAAATGATGGCCGCGGTCCCGCCTTGCGCGCGACTTCGTCCCCTCGATGGGAGAAGCGCGACGACGGCGTCATCCTCCACAATGCCTCAATCAGCGCTGCTCACTCACTCTGAAATGCGAAATGCCGAACTCGAACGGGTCTATGGCACCGCCAGGTGCGGACAGACATTTCGGCCAATCCCCGACAAAGATTCCTTTCGACGATGCGTCGAACGATCGCTGTAGCAGGAACTAAATCAGTCCCCGCTTTGCCAGGTTCCGCATCAGTGCCGCCGTGCCGAAGGTCCACGGCTCGGCGTCAGCCGAGTAGACGATCCGATTCTGGAGTCGCCCCAACTTCGGCGAGGCGATGGTCACCACGTCACCCACCTTGTGCGTGAAGCCCTTGCCCGGCGTGTCTCGATCTTCGACCGGCGCGAACATGGTTCCGAGGTACAGGACGACGCCATCGGGATAGCGGTGGTTTTCGCCGATGGTTGCGGCCATGAGCTCCGCCGGGTCGCGGCTGATCCGGTTCATGGCACTCGCCCCTTCGAGGCGATAGCCCTCGGGCCCCTCGACGGTAAGGCGAACCTCGGCGCTGCGGACATCGTCGAGCGAAAAGTCCCGGTCGAAGAGGCGGATGAACGGCCCGAGGGCGGCGCTCGCGTTGTTGTCCTTGGCCTTGCCCAGGAGGAGCGCCGAACGGCCTTCGAAATCGCGGAGATTGACGTCGTTGCCGAGGGTTGCCCCCACGATCCTGCCCGACGAGGCAGCGACCAGCGCCACCTCTGGCTCAGGATTGTTCCAACTCGAGTCTTCCCGGATGCCCGCTTCGGCAAGATGACCGATCGCGGCCATCGGCGGCGCCTTGGTGAACACCTCGGCGTCAGGGCCAATGCCGACCTCGAGATATTGCGACCACATTCCCTTTGCGATGAGCAGCGCCTTGAGCGCCATCGCCTGATCCGATCCCGGCTTGAGGCGGGCAAGGTCCTCGCCGATGGCGGCTGTCATCTCGGCGCGGATCGCAGCCGCCTTCTCCGGCGCGCCCCTTGCCTGCTCCTCGATCACCCGTTCGAGCATCGAAACCGCGAAGGTGACGCCCGCCGCCTTTACCGCCTGGAGATCGACCGGGGCAAGCAACCACGGTCTCGACAAGTCGCGCCTCTCCCGCGGCGTGTTGGCAAGAACCTCGGCCAAGGTCGCGACCGGCTCGCCCTTGGCATCGCGGGCAAGGGCGGAAGGCTCCGGCACTTCGCAAAGGTCGCGCATCGTCGGCGCAGCCGCACTAATGTCCACCAGTTCCGCGCCACGGACGGAAATCACGGACGGCCCGCCCACGTCCGGCCGCCAGATGCGGCCAACCAGAGTCGCGACCTCGGAATCATTGGGAAGAGCGAACGCGGCGCTCATCTCAAGCGGCATGACACCTCCTTGTCGGGGACGGTTCCAGGAGGCGGCATCTGTCAGGGCACGGCAGGTTCCGTCAAGCCCGCCGGGTCGGGCTTCCGACCTTGTGCCTGGTCCGGCGATGACGGGTCGGTGGCGAGTTGGCCGCCGCCGACCACCCGCTTGAGGTCCCGCTCTTCGACCGCAAACTCGCCCACCTTGTCGGCAACGTCACCCCAACTCGGAGGAGGTCGGCCGCGTGCGCGATCCAGGATCTCGCTGCCGATCTGGCCGAGGTGGCGACGAAGATCGCCGTCCTCGGCCAACCACCAGACGCCGGTCGCGGCAATCGCCACGAGTCCAACGATGACCAACCGCCGCATCACATTCCCGGTTGGAGCATCAGGCCGTCGTTCACCTCGTCGACGATCTTCATCAGGTCCGTCCATGACTTCACAAGGTCCGAGCGGAGCGAGTCGAGATCCTCGACACTCCCAAGCGTCGAGAGGGCGAGATTGAGCGAGTTGGCCATGTTGAGCGTGCGCGCAGCGGAGTCGTAGACGCGCGCGTTTTCCTTGAGCGCGTGGAAAAAGACATCGAGATTGGCCGACTGGTCACCGAGCCGAGTCACCACGTCGGCATGCCGCTCGGAGAAATATGTCCAGGCGGCAACCGCAGCTTCGAGACTGTGCATTTCGGCATCGTTCGCCTGTCGCGTCAGGCGGAGCTTCTCGATCTCCGCCGGCGTCAGCGTCTTGGAGCGGACGTAGGAATCGATTTCCGCGTTGCCTTGGCGCAGTGCTTCGAGCCGAGCCTTGGCGTCGGCGATACGGAAGCCGACCTCCTGGCCGATGGCGTCGATATTGCCGAGTTGCGTCAGCCGCCGCTCGAATACGCCGGGCGCGAGTTCGGCAATGGCTCCGAATGACTTCGCTATCGTCGTGATCTCGGCCGCGATCTCGGCCATCTGCTCTTCGGTCACGGTGGTGTCGCCGTCGACCAGCTCACGAAGCCTGCGCGTTGCGGCAATGTTTGCATCGAGCGCATGAAGGATGTCTGGGATCGTCGGGTCGGACTGAGTCGCCTCTATGCTCTTGCCGAGCGTTTCGCCGAGAAGCCTCAATGCCTCGTCATGAGGCAGGTTGCTCGCCTGTTCACGCAGAATGCCGATCTCGTCCTCGGCGGAAACCGCCGGCGCGGACGTCCAGATCCCCAACACCAATAGAACCCCGACGACTGCAGCGACAGTCTTGCCCATGACGACCTCCCGTCGTTGGTCCCTACCCGGTGGGGAGAATAGCAGAGACCGGCATGCCGAGCGATTCAATCGGCGCGAACCCCGGGGCCCTCAGCCTCCTGTAGCCGCCTTCTCCGACATCCCGGCACGGGGCTCGGGGCAAGCCGGGGTCACGGCCGTGACAGCCGTTGGCGGAGCAGGACGCCGGCCGAGTTGCTCGCGCGCGGCCCGGATTCGCCGGTAGCTCGTCTCGACAAGGTGTTGCGGCAACCGACCCGCCGCGATCGCCCCCGTCACTGCGGTGACAATCCGGTCGAGCACCGTTGGATCCTTGGTGGGTTGATTGGCGAAGATAAGGATGTCGGCGCCAGCGCGGATCGCCATGATTGCTGCCTCCTCCGGGCTGAAGCGCCGGGCGATGGCGTCCATCCCGAGATCATCGGTGACCACGAGGCCGTCAAAGCCGAGAGCGCCGCGAAGCTCCCCGGTAATCGTCCGGCGCGATAGGCTGGTCGGTCGGTCACCGTCGGAGAAGCGCGGGTGGATGAGATGGCCCACCATGACCATCGGAACTTGGTGGTCCGAGATCAGCTCGGCGAACGGAGTCAACTCTTCCGAGACCCAGGTCGAACCAATATCGACGATCGCCAGATGGGGATCGCCGGTTGCCGACCCATGACCGGGGAAGTGCTTTGCCGCCGTGAGCACGCCCACCGCGGCGTGAGCGTCTATGAATGTCTCGGCGTAGGCTACGACTGTCCTGGGATCGCGGTCGTAACTCCGGGCCTTGCGGCCTATTGCCGGATTCCCGGGATTGACATCGAGATCGACCACCGGCCCGAAGTTGACATTGATGTCGTTCGAAGCAAGTTCCCTGGCGGTCTGTAGATAGAGCGCATGGGCCTCGCAAAGCGGCTTCTGCGCCATCCGCCGCGCCGAAGGAAGCGCCTGGAAGCCCTTCCGCCGCGTGAGGCGCTGGATGCTGCCGCCCTCCTGGTCCACGGCAATGAAGGGAGGAAAGCGACCGCCTGCCTCGGCCAACGCCCGGGTAAGCGTCCGCAATTGCGTCGGATTCCGAACGTTTTCCGCGAACAGGATGACGCCACCGATTCGTCCGGCTTCCATCAGAGCCGCCACCCGGGAGGGCCAGGGATCATCCGGCCGAGTGCCGGGAAAACCTATGATCAGCATCTGCCCGACCTTGCGGCCGAGCGTCTCCATCGCGCGATCCGGGTGGAGCCCTGCCGCCATCACCGGCTCCGGCCGGTAAGCGACGCTCGGCCGGACCGATGGCGCGCCGGCGATTGCCGTGTGGGCCATGGCGATCGGCAACACCACCACAAGGAAGCGAATCAGCGCCGGCAATCGATGGAACACACCGTTTCTCCACATTCCGCGA
>DASSPO010000447.1:0-3124 GCA_035699585.1 Bauldia sp. | reverse complement strand
TCCTCATAGAACACCCGGTAGCGAAGCCGCTGCGCCTGCTTCACTTCGTCGGCCGAGCGTGCCAGACGAACCTCCAGGCTGCCGAGCCGCCCGAGCGGCGTCCCGTTCCGGTCAAAACGCCGCCAAGCCAGTCGCATCCCGCTGGCAAAACGCTGTGGCATCAAGGGCAGATTAGCCATGGTGCCTCCCTCGCGGGGACCGACCCGCCCCAATCAAGCATCGCCGGCGCGAGTCCCCCTCGCAAGACGATTCTGCGTGAGTCTAGCGCGTCATCCCGAATTTGTCTCGGCGCGAGCGAATCTCGGAAAACGGCGCTTGACATCGCGCGGCGCGAAGAAGAAGCACAGTTTTTCGACGGTTTGGTGACTGCCTGTCCAGACCGCACCGGTCTCAGGCAGCAGCGGCGCGGCGCTCGAGGGCAATGGACAAGACCTCGCGGAGCGCGGCCGGCGTCACCGGTTTCTCGAGGAACCAGTCGATGCCGGCAGCGAGCGCGGCTGAGCGGGTTTCGGGCAAGGCGTCGGCGGAAAGCGCGATCAGCGGAACTCGCGGCCGGCCGTGAAGGCGCTCATGATCGCGGATGCGCGCTGCCACCTCGATGCCATCGAGACCCGGCATGTGGAGATCGAGGAAAACGGCGGCGAAACGTGGAGAGCCTTCTGTTGCGGCGGCGACCGCCGCGAGACCGTCGCGAACCTCGGTGACGATGTGGCCGGACGCCTCGATCACCGCCCGGGCGAGCAGCGCCCCGATCTCGTTGTCCTCGGCGAGAAGGACGTCGACCCCTGCGGTGACGGGCCGAGCAGGACTAGGCGCGGGCTTCTCGGCGTCACGCGGATCGGCGTGGAACACGCCGGGCTCGATGGTCACAGCACCGATGACGTCGAGAAGCGCGTGGCGGCGAACGGGCCGGACGAGATAACCGTCGTATCCGGCGGCAGGTAGCGCCTGCATGAGATCACGCTCGGCCGGTCCAATCAGCATGATGCAAGGCAGGCGTTCGCCGGCGGCATGACGCAGGTGCAGGAGCGATGCAGCCGGATCCGCTGCGAGTCGTCGATCGAGGAGGACGGCATCATAGGATAGCGCGGCGGCGGCCGCGGCGCCGGCGAGCGCGGCGGCGGCGTTGAGCGAATCGACCCAGCGCGGATCGGCGCCGGCAAGAGCAAGCGCGCGAACGACGACATCAGGCTCGACGCCATCGGGCATCGCAATGAGAATGCGCCGGGCGTGAAGGGTGCGCGGCGGGCGATGCTCGAACGGTACGGGACAGAGCTCAAGTGCGAAGCGGAAGACGGAGCCCCCGCCGGGACGCGGTTCAACCGTCAACGTAGAACCCATCTGCGCCACGATCCGGCGGCTGATGGCAAGGCCGAGCCCGGCGCCGCCGTGACGCCGGGTCAGTGTCGGATCGACCTGCTCGAACTCGCCGAACACACGCTCCGCATCCTCCGGCGGAATGCCGGGCCCGGAGTCCTCGACGGAAAATGCAATCCTGACCCGGTCGCGATTGCGGCACTCCACATCCGCCCTTATCGCGACGCCGCCGCGGTCGGTGAACTTGACCCCGTTGCCAGCGAGATTGACGAGGACTTGGCGAAGGCGCGCGCCATCAACCTCCACCAAGGCCGGCACCGACGCGTCGATTTCCGCGGCGATGTCGATTCCCTTCTCGTGGGCGCGTCCGGCGAGGAGTT
This sequence comes from Bauldia sp., assembly GCA_035699585.1. Lineage (GTDB taxonomy): Bacteria > Pseudomonadota > Alphaproteobacteria > Rhizobiales > Kaistiaceae > Bauldia. The sequence continues at coordinate 1,427 of DASSPO010000447.1, read as the reverse complement.
CAGTAACCTCGGACACCAGGATATCGAGGTCTGTCGGCTCGGGCCTGAGGTCGAGCCGGCCGGCCTCGATCTTGGAGAAGTCAAGCATATCCTCGATCAGAGCAAGAAGTGCCCTCCCCGAAGACTCGACGCCACAAGCATAGGTCCGTTGTGCCGGGGCAAGGTCGGTTTCAAGGAGCAGGGCATTCAGACCGAGGATGCCGTTGAGTGGCGTGCGGAACTCGTGACTGACGGTGGCGAGGAAACGCGACTTTGCGAGGCTCGCCGCCTCCGCCTTCTCGCGCGCTTCGATCAGGCCGCGATAGCGCTCCTCGCTTTCCTGGAGCATCCAAGCCTTGTCGGCGGCATCTTCGAGGGCGCGCGTCAGCTCGAGGTTCTCCGCCTCGAGTGCAGCGATGTCGCTGTCCCGCCTGGCCTCTCTCCACCGCATTACGGTCCATGTCGCAACGCCGCCGACCACCCCGGCCACTGGCACAAGCAACGGGGCAAGGTCGGGGCGCACGGCAACCGCAACGATCAAGGCAGCCGCCGAGGCGGTGGCGCAGGCGGCAAGCACCAGAGCCGCGTAGGGCATTGGTGCAGCCGCAGGGACGGCGGCCGCACGGGCCGGCGCGGCAGAGGAGGTATCGGTCGCCGGAGGGTGCGCCGTCATGCTTCACGCCGTGTTCAACGGCGTCCAGGATGTCAGCCCAAGCTTTCCAAATGATTGCCGGGCGGCGCGAACCGGCTCAGGCAATGACCGTGAAGTCCTCCGCATCGAGGTTGAGGCCATTGGAGATTCGGGCGACGAGCTTCGTACCGCCGGTGGCGCTACCGTTCTTGTCGTAGAACAATTCCCCGTCCGATGGGTCGTAAATGACGCGATGGGCCGGGCTGCTCGCGGCCGAGCCGATGTGCAGTTCGGACGCATCGAGCGCGCCTCCGAGCGTGTCGAATGCTGAGGCTTTCAGCGCGATCACGTCCTCGCCGGGGACGAAGTCAATGATCCTGTCGAGGTGCTTCTTCCTCGGTGAGACGTCGAACAGGAAAGTGTCAGCGGAGTCGTCGCCACCCTCAAGCCGGTCCTTGCCCCTGCCGCCGCGGAGGAGGTCGCCACCGAAGCCACCGAAGAGCCTGTCGTCGCCGCTGCCGCCGATGAGCTCGTCGTCGCCAGGACCGCCGAACAGGCGGTCGTCACCACCCCGGCCATTGAGCAGGTCGCCGATATCGCCGGAGTGCTTTCCGGGCTCGATGCGAAAAATGTCGCCCCCGAGGCTGACGGCATAGAGGTTGCCGCGGCCATCATGGCCGAAGGACGAAATGAATTCGAGCGGCGCGTCAGGGCCGACGATCTGCGATGTGCGCTCGGTCGCGATTCCGTTCTTATAGGTCCACACGCGACCGGAACCGAAATCGGCAAAGAAATATGCGCCGACAAGCGCCGGCCC
>DASSPO010000446.1:0-3747 GCA_035699585.1 Bauldia sp. | reverse complement strand
GAGGCCCGGCGGGCAGCCGCCGGTGCCGTAGCCGAAATGGCCACGGTGATCGTGCAGCACGCGCGCGTGCTGGCCCTTGTTGTGTTTGGCGTGGTTCGGCTTGGCGAAAGCCGGACCGGCGGAAGCGAGCAGCGCAGCGCCCGCGAGCAGGATGAGCGTTTTCATGGGACCGGACGTAGCGGCCGGGAGATGAACGGCTGTTGACCGTGAAAAAAGGAGCCGCCCGGTCGCCCGGACGGCTCCTGCGATTGTCGCGATCAAGCGCCTAGAAGACCAGGCCGGCGATGATCTGCTCGATCAGCCGGGTGCGCGGGTCGATCACGTAGAGCGTGCCGTTGCGGTAGACGTACCGGTCGTCGTCATCGAGATTGTAGAGGTCGCGGACTCCGACCGGGATGCGGCCGTACGGGAGCGTTCCCCAGCCGGTCGGGACGCGCTGGCCGAGCGTGAAGGTGCGGTCGACCTGCCCCGGCGGGACGCACGGCGGGATCTTCTTGGCCAGGCCCGGCGGGCAAACAGCGCCGCCCCAGCGGTTGGCCATGATCTCCTGGCGGTCGTCGATTCCGTCGCGGTCGCGGTCGATCCAGCGCTCGCGCCAGTCGGGGACCCCGTTGCGGTTGATGTCGACCCGGCGCTGCTCGCGCCAGTCGAGGATGCCGTTGCCGTTGGCGTCGATCAGCCGCTGCTCGCGCCAGTCGGCGAGCCCGTTGCGGTTCATGTCGATGTGGCCCTTGGCGTTCATGTGGACCTTGGCGCCGCCCTTGCCGGGCTTGGCGTCGGCGGCGGCGGGCGCGCCGAGCGCGAGCATCATTCCGGCACCGGCGAGCAGAAGCAGCTTTTTCATGTCCAATCTCCTTTCAAGGCAGACGGACGCGAAGGGCATGGTGCTCCTTGCGTCCGGACATGTGCTTGAAACGATTGCCGAAGTGGCCCGTTCCAGGTCCGTTCATGTGGGCGAAAGCTTGGGCGGTGGCCGTGCCGCGGCCGTGCATCGCACGCCAGGGCTGGAGGGACCGCTCAGTCGCGAGCGTAAGGCCGCGGCGGCTCGGGTGGCTGGAGCCCGTCGAACCAGGCGCGAAATTCCGGCGAGTACCAGTGGCTTCGCAGCTCCCAGGCGCCCTGAAGCCCCGGCAGGTGACCGAAGTCGGCCGCCTGGCGCTCGATGGTATGCCAATGCTCCTCGTCGAGGCGCCCATTGAGCCACTGCACGCGGGAGGATTCGTACAGCCGGAAGAGCGCGCTCGCATAAGCGACGAAGCGCACCCACTCCTCTCCGGACAATTTCTTGGGCTCGTTGATTCCGATCGACCAGACGCGCGCAAAATCGGCGTTGTCGATGATGCTCTGGACCAGATCGGTGTACAGGCTGGAGTGCGCCTGGGAGGACGTGGCGCGGATCGCCGCGGTCGCGTGCCTGAGCTGAAAGCCGACGAACACCAGCGACGCCACGACGGCGATCGCGGAAACGATCTGGGCGACGAATGCCCATTCCTCGAGAGTCATGGTCCAGCGCTCCCTCAGCCGGGATCGCGCCCTATAGCACGGGCAGCGCCGCAAGTGGCGCAGGCGGTTGCCGCGCCCGGGCCGTGCGGCTAAGCGGGCGCCGCATTTCCCGATGGCCGCCCCGTCCGGGCAAGGCCGGACATGATGAAAGGTTGAACCCCGCCTTATGGCTCGACGCAAAATCGCGCTGATCGGCGCCGGGATGATCGGCGGCACGCTCGCCCATTTGGCGGCGATGCGCGAGCTCGGCGACATCATCCTGTTCGACATCGCCGAGGGGATTCCGGAAGGAAAGGCGCTCGACATCGCCCAGGCCGGGCCGGTCGACGATTTCGACGCGAAGCTCAAGGGCACGTCCGACTATGCCGACATCGCCGGGGCCGACGTCTGCATCGTCACCGCCGGTGTGCCGCGCAAGCCCGGGATGAGCCGAGACGACCTGCTCGGCATCAATTTGAAGGTCATGAAGGCGGTCGGCGAGGGCATCAAAAAGCACGCGCCCGGCAGCTTCGTCATCTGCATCACCAACCCGCTCGACGCGATGGTCTGGGCGTTGCGCGAGTTCTCGGGGCTTCCCCACCAGCGCGTGGTCGGCATGGCCGGGGTGCTCGACAGCGCGCGCTTCCGCCATTTCCTCGCCGAGGAGTTCGCGGTCAGCGTCGAGGACGTCACCGCCTTCGTGCTCGGCGGCCACGGCGACACGATGGTCCCGATCGTCGAATATTCGACCGTCGCCGGGATCCCGATCCCCGACCTGGTCAAGATGGGCTGGTCGACCAAGGAGCGCATCGACGCAATCGTCCAGCGCACGCGGGGCGGCGGCGGCGAGATCGTCGCATTGCTCAAGACCGGGAGCGCTTATTACGCCCCGGCGACCGCCGCCATCGCAATGGCCGAGAGCTTCCTGAAGGACAAGAAAAGGGTGCTTCCGGCCGCGGCGCACCTCACCGGCCAGTACGGCGTCGACGACCTCTATGTCGGCGTCCCGGTGGTTATCGGCGCGGACGGCGTCGAGCGCATCGTCGAGATCCAGCTCGACGAAGCTGCGAAAGCCAATTTCCAGGTCAGCGTCGATGCGGTGAAGGAGCTGCTGGTCGCGTGCAAGGCGATCGACGGGAGTTTGAAATAACCTGTTCCCCGGCGAAGGCCGGGGCCCAGGCGGCGCTTCTGCGCCGTACTTTGTTAGGGTCTGGACCCCGGCCTTCGCCGGGGAACCACAAGGATACGGAATGAGCATCCTCGTCGACCGCAACACCAAGGTCATCACGCAAGGGATGACCGGGGAGACCGGCACCTTCCACACCCAGCAGGCGCTCGCTTACGGCACCCGGATGGTCGGCGGGGTGACGCCGGGCAAGGGCGGCGCGACCCATCTCGGCCTGCCGGTGTTCGACACGGTCCGCGAGGCGGTCGCGGCGACCGGCGCGAACGCGAGCGTCGTCTATGTGCCGCCGCCGTTCGCCGCCGACTCGATCCTCGAGGCGATCGACGCCGAGGTGCCGCTGATCGTCGCCATCACCGAGGGAATCCCGGTGCTCGACATGGTCAAGGTCAAGCGCGCTCTCACCGGGACGAAGTCGCGGCTGATCGGTCCGAACTGCCCCGGCGTCCTGACTCCCGACGAGTGCAAGATCGGCATCATGCCCGGCAACATCTTCTCCAAAGGCAGCGTCGGGGTCGTGTCGCGGTCCGGCACCCTGACCTACGAGGCGGTGTTCCAGACCACCAACGAGGGGCTTGGCCAGTCGACCGCGGTCGGCATCGGCGGCGACCCGGTCAACGGCACCAACTTCGTCGACGTGCTCGAGATGTTCCTCGCCGACGAGGAGACCCAGTCGATCGTCATGATCGGCGAGATCGGCGGCAGCGCCGAGGAGGACGCGGCGCAGTTCCTCGCCGACGAGGCGAAGCGCGGGCGCTCCAAGCCCGTCGTCGGCTTCATCGCCGGCCGCACCGCACCGCCCGGGCGGCGGATGGGGCACGCAGGCGCGATCGTCTCGGGCGGCAAGGGCGGCGCCGAGGACAAGATCGCGGCGATGGAGGCGGCTGGAATTACCGTTTCCCCAAGCCCATCTGAGCTCGGGCGGACGCTGAAGGAGTTGCTGCAGGGATAGTTCCCCGGCGAAGGCCGGGGTCCAGGAGCCGTAGGCTCAACAGCTGGATGGAGGGGGAATGGAGGCTGGTTTCGTCTACCTGATGGCGAGCCAGAAGAACGGAACGCTATACATCGGAGTGACGAGCGAT
>DASSPO010000445.1:0-6077 GCA_035699585.1 Bauldia sp. | reverse complement strand
GCTCGATCTGCTGGAGCACCGGGTCCGGCGCGCGGTTGGCGAAGGTGTCGCCGCCGAGAAAGAGGACCGGCAGGCGATTGGCCATGGCGGCAGCCGCCGCGGTGATCATGTTGGTCGACCCCGGGCCGATCGAGGCGAGCGACACCATGATCTGCCGGCGCTTCATCGCCTTGGTGTAGCCGATCGCGGCGAGCGCCATCGACTGCTCGTTCTGGCCGCGCCAGGTCGGGAGCCGGTCCTTGACCGGCTCAAGCGCCTCGCCGAGGCAGGTGACGTTGCCGTGACCGAAGATGGCGAAGACGCCGGCAAACAGCGGCACTTCCTTGCGGTCGATGATGGTCTTCTGGGCAGTCAGGTAGCGGACCAGGGCTTGCGCCATGGTCAGACGGACGGTCTTCATCGGTAGCTCCTCCCTCGCGCCATCACGGGCCGGTTCCGGCCCCGGCCCCGCTTCCGGTCGCGCATTCTCGGCGACTATAATTCAAGCGGTTCGATCACGGAAACGGTAATCATATCAAACGTTCCATTTCTTGATCGCTTGTCATCAAACATTCCCCGGTTGTCGCAAGCGAGCGGCCAAACGCTGATGCCGACCGGCGCAGGGGTCCTCACCGACGACCGTCTCGCGAGGCCGTCAGGCCCGCGGCTTGCGGGCGAGGGCGCTCAGGCGTTCGACCGTGGCCGTGGTCGACTGATCCGGAAGCAGCGAAAGAAGCTCCACCCGCCCGCCGTTCGCCTTGACGAAATCGCCCCCGACCACGTCGTCCTCGGCATAGTCGGCGCCCTTGAAAAGGACGTCCGGAACGATCGCCTCGATGAGGGCGGCCGGGGTGTCCTCGTCGAAGGGAACGACGAGGTCGACGAACTTCAACGCCGCCAGCACCGCAGCGCGCGTCTCGAGGTCCTGGACGGGGCGGCCGGCTCCCTTGAGACGCCCGGTCGAGGCGTCGGTGTTGACCCCGACCACCAGCCGGTCGACCCGTCGCGCCGCCTGGTCGAGCGAGTGCAGGTGGCCGCGGTGGAGGAGATCGAAGCAACCGTTGGTGAAGCCGACCTTCAGGCCCTGTCGCCGCCAGGCGTCGACCTGCTCGCGCGCCCCCGCCGCGTCCATGACATTTGCCGCATATGCGACACCGAGGGCGCGCTTGAGCTCGGTGGGACTCACGGTCGCCGTCCCGGGCTTGGTCACCACGACGCCGGCCGCCGCATTGGCGACGCGCACCGCTTCGGGAAGCGGCATCCCGGCCGCGAGGGCGGCGGCGAGCGTCGCCGCGACGGTATCGCCGGCGCCCGTCACGTCGAATACGCGATGGGTTTCGGCCGGTACGTGCAGCGGCTCGCTTCCGCGGCGGCAGAGCGTCATGCCATGATCGCCCCGCGTGACGAGTATCGCGTCCACGGCGACCCGCGCGAGGACCCGTCGACAGGCCTCCTCGACGTCGGCATCGGACTCGATGCGCATGCCCGCAAAGCGGGCCATCTCCTCGGCGTTGGGGGTGAGCAGGGTGGCGCCGGCAAAAAGCGCCGGGTCGGCCTTCTTCGGGTCGACGATGACGGGAATGCGCCTGTACCGGGCGGCCTCGATGAGAGCGGGAATCGTCCCCTCGGTGAGGACGCCCTTGGCATAGTCGGAAAGGATGACGGCGCGGGCCGCGGCCATCGCCTCCCGCGCCGCGGCGAGCAGTTCGCGGGCTTTCGGTTCGAAAAGCGGGGAGGGGTCCTCGGCATCCACCCGCAGGAGCTGGTGCCACCCGCTGAGGTAGCGGGTCTTTACCGTCGTCGGGCGGGCGGGATCGGTTATCAGGGCGCAGTCGAGTCCGTCCTGGGCGCCGCAGAGCGCGCGCAGGTCGGCGGCGGCGGCGTCATCCCCGACCACGCCGACAAGCGTGACCCGCGCGCCGTAGGCCACGAGATTGGCGGCGACGTTCCCCGCCCCGCCGAGAAGCGTGCGCTCGCCGCGATGGTTGAGGACCGCGACCGGCGCCTCGGGCGAGACCCGTCCGACCCGGCCGTCGACGAAGCGGTCGAGCAGAACGTCGCCGACGACGAGCACGTTTGCTTGAGCGAGGCGGTCTATGAGGCTAGCATCCATGGCCGCTTAGGACTGGTTTCCTTGATCTTCCCGTGACCGCCAGAGCCGCCTTGACCCCGACCCGCCCAGCCGTGGCGGACCTTTTCGACCGCCTCTACGGCGAGCACCTCGCCGCTTTCGAGCGCGCGCGTCCGCTGCTGGCGCCCACCGCGGTGCTCGCCGAGGCGGTGATATCGGTGCTTCGCGCCGGGGGCAAGCTCCTGCTTTGCGGCAATGGCGGCAGCGCCGCCGACGCGCAACACCTCGCCACCGAGTTCACCGTCCGCTTCGAGACCACGCGGCGCGGCCTTCCGGCGATCGCGTTGACCACCGACACCTCGGCGTTGACCGCGGCGAGCAACGATCTGGGCTACGCCAACGTCTTCGCCCGGCAGGTCGAGGCTCTGGGCCGGCCGGGCGACATGCTGATCGGCATCACCACGTCGGGCCGATCGCCCAGCATCAGTGCAGCCCTGATCGCCGCGCGAAGGCTCGGACTCGTCACCGCCTGTCTCACCGGCCGCGACGGCGGGGAGGTGGCGGCGAAGGCCCTCGCCGACCACTGCCTGATCGTCCCTGACGGAAAGACCGCGCGGATCCAGGAGGTCCACATCTTCCTCGGGCATCTCCTCTGCGCGGCGGCCGACGAAGCCTTCACCGGCGTCGCGTGAGACGCCGGGCGTGGACGACGGATTCCACCGGTATCGCCTTCGCGACTCGCCGCGCCGGAACGCGCCGGCGCTTTTTCTCGACCGCGACGGGACGCTGATCGAGGATCCGGGATACATCGCCAACCCGGACGATGTTCGGCTCATCGAGGGCGTGCCCGATGCGCTCCGCCGGTTCCGGGACGCGGGCCACGCGCTGGTCGTGGTCACCAACCAATCCGGCATCGGCCGCGGGCTCTACGGATGGGACGACTATGAGGCGGTGGCGGCGCGCCTCGATGCGCTGCTCGCGGAGAACGGGGTCTTCCTCGACGCTGCCTTCGCTTGCGGACACGCGCCGGAGGAGGACTGCGGCTGGCGGAAACCGGCCCCCGGCATGATCCTGGCGGCGGCCGAACACCTAGGCCTGGATCTCCGTCGCTCGCTCATGGCCGGCGACAAGCGCCTCGACATCGAGGCCGCGGCCGCAGCAGGCCTGCCGCGGGCAGCCCACGTCGCGACCGGGCAGGGGCGGGCGGAGCGCGGGCGGCTGCTCGGTCAGCGCTTCCCGCTCGACCTCGATTTCATCGACAGCCTCGGGAGCCTCAGGCCATGAGGCTGCTCGTCGTCAAGCTCTCCTCTTTCGGCGACGTGATCCATACCTTCCCCGCCGTCACCGACCTTCGCGAGATGCGCTCGGACGTGGAGGTGGAGTGGCTGGTCGAGGAGGCCTTCGCCCCCTTCGTCGCGCTCCATCCCGGCGTGTCGCGAATCCACACGCTGGCGTTCCGGCGGCTCCGGAAGCCGGCGACCCGCTGGCCGCGGCTCATCTCGTCGACGGGAAGGCTCGGTCTCGACCTTCGCGCGCGCGAATACGACCTGGTGGTCGACCTGCAGGGCTTGCTGAAAAGCGCATTGCCGGCGCGGCTCGCGGGACCGGTCAGCGGCTATGACGCGGAGAGCGCGCGCGAGCCGGCGGCAGCGCGCTTCTACCGCCGCCGCTTCGCCGTGCCGCGCGGCATGCACGCGGTGGAGCGCAGCAGACGCCTGCTCGCCCTGGCCGTCGGGTACCCGCCGCCGGAGACGCCCGGTCGCTTCGGCATCGTTGTCGGCGGCGTGCCCGATCCTGCGCTTGGTCTGCCGGCGCGCTATGCCATGGTGATGCATGCGGCGAGCTGGCCGACCAAGCTATGGCCCGAGGAATACTGGCGCGCACTGCTCCCGCAAATGGCCGGCGCCGACCGGGGGGTCGTTCTCCCCTGGGGAAATGTCGAGGAGAAGGCGCGGGCAGAGCGCCTCGCCGCCGGTGTGTCCGGGGCCATCGTCCTGCCGAGGATGATGGCCGGTGCCGAGCTCGCCCGCGTGCTTGCCGGCGCCGAGCTCGCGGTGGGACTGGACTCCGGGCTGATGCATCTCGCCGCCGCGCTCGGCGTTCCCGGTGTCTGGCTCTATGGTCCCACCGACCCCGGCCTTACCGGCCCTTATGGCGAGGGCCAGAGGGTGATCCGGTCGGCCTGGACGAAGGCTCCGTGCCGTCGCCGCACCTGCAGCGACACGCCCCAAGGCGACTGCTGCATGCGGGCGATTGCGGTGGAGGAGGTAGCGGCGGCGGTCAGGGCGACGAGCGGGCTCTCCACGACATCCTTGCATTTTTAAAGTCTACCTTTAAATTTGCGAGGATGTTGATCAGGCGCAGGGCTGCGGAGCAGGTACGGCAGGCCCTTTCACGCCAGTCTGCCGTCGCCCTGATTGGCGCCCGCCAGGTCGGGAAGACGACGCTGGCCCTTGAGATCGGCGAGAAACTCGGCGCGGTCTATCTCGATCTCGAGTCGCCGGCGGACAGGGCCAAGCTTGCCGATCCCGCCCTTTATCTCCAGGGTGTCGAGGAGCGGCTCGTGATCCTCGACGAGGTTCATCGGGCACCGGAGATCTTTGGAGTTCTCCGCGGCCTCATCGATCAAGGCCGCCGTCACGGACGGCGAAACGGGCGATTTCTCGTTCTTGGGTCGGCATCGGTCGATATGCTTCGCCAGTCCGGTGAAACGCTTGCCGGCCGGATCGAGTACGTCGAACTCAATCCTTTCGATGTTCTCGAAGCGGCGCCAGACGAATCTTCGGTCGCGCGGCTCTGGCTGCGCGGCGGACTTCCGGACAGCTTCCTCGCCGCAAGCGATGCCGACAGCCTCGCCTACCGGCAGAACTTCGTCAGAACGTACCTCGAACGCGATATTCCTCAGTTCGGCCGGCGCATTCCCTCCGAGACACTGGGCCGGTTCTGGACGATGCTGGCCCATGGACAGGGGACCCTGCTCAACGCATCGCGCCTCGCGTCGGGGCTGTCGGTCAGTTCGCCGACCGTCTCGGGGTATGTCGACCTGCTCGCCGACCTCCTCCTCGTGCGCCGGCTACCCCCCTTCCTTGCCAATGTCGGCAAGCGCCTGGTGCGTTCTCCCAAGGTGTATGTACGCGACAGCGGGCTCGTGCACGCGCTGCTCGGTATCGAGAACGCGAACGTCCTCGCCGGTCACCCGGTGGTGGGTCCGAGCTGGGAGGGATTCGTGATCGAGAATCTGCTGAGCGTTGCTCCCGCGCGCACCGTCGGAAGCTTCTACCGTACGGCGGCCGGTGCGGAGATCGACCTCCTGATGCAACTGCCGGGTCATGCGCGCCCCTGGACGATCGAGATCAAGCGTGGACTTGCGCCGGGTCTGGGCAAGTCCTTCTACACGGCAGCCGCGGACCTGAAGCCAGAGAGGGCCTTCGTGGTCTATTCCGGGACCGAGCGATACCCGCTTGCCGAAGGCGTCGAGGCGATCGGGCTGCGGGCGATGATGGAACTCGTCCAGGACGGATAGTCAGTCGAACCTTCGCGCCCCCAGCGTCTTTCCGACCCCTTCCTCGATCGACAGGAACGGTTCGGCGAAGCCGTCGCGGCGAAGGCGCGCAACGTCGGCCTCGGTGAAGGCCTGGTAGGACCGGGCGAGGTCGGCGGGCATGGGGATGTACTCGATCCGGCCCGCGCCGTGGTGGGCGATCACCGCGCGCGCGAGGTCGTTGAAGCTCCGGCTTCGGCCTGTCCCGACATTGTAGATGCCGTCGGCAGCGGCGTTGTCGAAGGCCCAGAGGTTCACCGCGACGACATCGCCGACGAAGACGAAGTCGCGGCGGTGCTCGCCGTCGCCGACGCCGTGGGAGGCGCCGAACAGCCGCACCGCGCCGCTCTCGCGAAGCTGGCGGTCGAAGTGATGGACGACGCTCGCCATCCGCGCCTTGTGCGCCTCGCGCGGCCCGTAGACGTTGAAGTAGCGAAGGCCCACGACGCGGGCGGTGCGCTCACCTTGTCGCACGAGCCACTGGTC
>DASSPO010000444.1:0-5213 GCA_035699585.1 Bauldia sp. | reverse complement strand
GTGACGAATGGGCGGTCGCCGTCGAGCCGGAGCGATATGAGTCCCGAAAGCCCTAGCCCGTTCGCCGTCTCCTCGATGGCGATCTTGGTGGCAGCCAAACCGAACGGGACCACTTCGATCGGCAAAGGGAATTCGCCGATGACATCGACGAGCTTCGATTCGTCGGCGGCGACCAGCATGCGCCGCGACGCGGCCGCGACGATCTTCTCGCGGAGAAGCGCGCCGCCTCCGCCCTTGATGAGCGCCAGCCCGGGGCCGATCTCGTCGGCGCCGTCGACGGTCAGATCGAGAACCGGGTCGAGGTCCAGGGTGGTCAGCGGTATCCCCTCCGCCTCGGCCAGACGCGCCGTCCGTTCCGAGGTCGGAACTCCGACGATTTCGAGTCCCGACCTGACCCGCTCGCCGAGAAGGCGGACGAAGGCCTCTGCCGTCCGGCCGGTACCGAGACCCAGCTTCATCCCAGCCTTCACTTCGCCGAGCGCTGCCTCCGCCGCCCGGCGACGCTGGGCCTCGCTTCCCGGTCGCTTGGGGCTCAAAGCGTGCTCCATCCTACCCAATGCCTCGATTTTCGCTTTCCGCCACAACCGTTCCGGGCGACAATCGCCGTCGAATCCCGATCGCCGGGAGGCGTTCTCTTAACGGTGCGGTCAAGGTCCATGAAGCGGCCTGGATTTTGATCGGCCGCTTGTTAGCACTTGCCGCGGCGCCGCGCCATTCTGAGGAAAGTCGATACCCCATCGCGCCGCTATCGCTTGAGGTCCCGGAAAGATGCTCGCCGTCGATACGATTCTTGCCATCGCCCACCACCTGCTCATGTTCGCGCTCCTTGCGGTGCTCGTCATGGAGCTCACTCTCGTGCGGCCGGGCATCGACGCGGCAGGCCTTGCCCGAATCGGCGGGCTCGACCTCTCTTATGGGGCCGTCGCCGGGCTCATTCTCGCGGTCGGATTTGCCCGGGTCTTTCTCGGCCTCAAGGATCCGGAGTACTACTTCGCCAATGTCTTCTTCTGGGCAAAGATCGCCGCCTTTATCGTGGTCGGCCTGCTCTCGGTTCCGCCGACGCGCCGGATCCTTTCATGGCGCAGCCAGGCGCGCGCCAATCCGCATTACTCGCCGCCGATCGGTGAGATCAACTCGGTTCGGCGCTATATGCATCTCGAGGCGATGGTCTTTGTGTTGATTCCGGTCTTCGCAGCGCTGATGGCGCGCTACAGCGGCTAGGCAGGCGTCTTGTCGACGCCGCCGACGCTGGTTCTCGATCTCGACGGGACGCTGGTCGATACGGCCGGCGACCTGACCGCGACGCTGAACGATGTGCTGGCCGCCGAGGGATTGGCGCCGGTTCCTTTTGACGCGGCCCGCGCAATGGTCGGTCACGGCGCGAGAGCGATGCTCTCGAACGCATTACTTGCCGCCGGCGTAACCGCCGAGGCCGAGCGGCTGGACAATCTGGTGGCGATCTTTCTCGACATCTACGGTGGCCGGATCGCCGAGACCAGTCGGCCATTTCCTGGCGCCGTCGAGGCACTCGACCGATTTCTCGCCGACGGCTGGCGCCTGGCGGTATGCACGAACAAGTTCGAACGGCATTCGCGGCTACTCCTGAAGGCGCTCGGGATCGCCGACCGCTTTGCCGTGATCGCCGGCCAGGACAGTTACGGGGTCAAGAAGCCGGACCCGCGTCATCTCGAAGAAACCATTCGTGCGGCTGGCGGAGATGTCGCCCGCGCCATCATGGTCGGAGATTCCGAGGTGGACGTGCAGACCGCCCGGGCGGCGAGGGTTCCCGTCGTTGCGGTCGATTTCGGCTACAGCCGGATTCCCGTCGCCGATCTTGCGCCGGACCGGATCATCAGTCACTTCGATGACCTCTTCCCCGCCGCGCTTCAGCTCATCGGCGCCACCCGATAGAAACTCCGCGGCGCATTACCCGGATTTCACTTCCGTCGTCAGGCGACGCCGTGTCATAGTCCGGGCCCGAATTGAAGGGCGGTGGGGCGGAGACGCCATGAAGATTTCAACGCGTCCGCTTCGGTGGTCGGCAACGTTGCTCCTCTGTGCCGTGATCGCGCTTGCCGGGGCGAGTTCTTCCGAGTCTTTCTTCAAGAAGAAGCTGCCTCCGATCACCTACGACCAGCCGGATCAAGCCAATCTGGTCCCGCTGACGGGGGAAGAGCAGATCGCCACGCAATGGCGTCGTACGCCGGTGTCCTACCGGTCGACCCAGAAGCCCGGCACCATCATCATCGACACCAGCGAGCGTTACCTCTACCTGATCACCGGCCCCGGGACGGCCATCCGATACGGCGTCGCCGTGGGACGTGACGGCTTCGAGTGGGAAGGGGCGATGAAGGTCAGCAAGAAGGTCGAATGGCCTGACTGGCGTCCGCCGAAAGCGATGATCGAGCGCGAGAAGGCCAAGGGCAAGACGTTGCCGGCGGTCGTCCCTGGCGGACCGGGGAACCCGCTTGGGGCGCGGGCCCTGTACCTCGGACGGACCGAGTACCGCATTCATGGAACCAATGCGCCGAAGTCGATCGGTCAGGCGGCTTCGTCCGGATGCATCCGGATGCTCAACGAGCATGTTATCGATTTGTATGATCGCGTCCCGATCGGCACGCGTGTCGTGGTGACGTTGTAGTTCCGGGGATGTTCGAACAGTAACGGAGCGGAAAGCCTGATCGCCGGTAGCTGTTGCCGCAGCCGTCGAGTACGGCAGAGACTGAAACCCGGCTTTGCTCTTGAGGAGAACGACAGATGAGAAAGGCCATTCTGGGAGCGACATTGATGGCCGCCATGGCAACCAGCGGAGCCGTGGGCCTGAGCCAGTCCGCTGTGGCGAAAGACAACACCGGTGCGGTGATCGGCGGCCTGGTCGCGGGCGCGGTTATCGGCGCCGCGGTCGCCAGCAGCGTCAACCATCCTTCCAAGATCTACGTGAATCCGGCTCCGCCGCCGCCGCCAAGGCCGAATCCCTGGGCCAACGCGTTCAGCCCAAGCCCGGGCGTAACCTGCTACCCGGTGCAGCGTGCCTGCTACAAGGCAAACGGCGCCTACGCGGCGAACATGACAGCAAAGATCTTCAGGTGAGGTCCAGGATGACAAACTTCGGTATTCACAAAGCGCTGATTGCCGCGGGAGCGGTTGTTGGCCTTGCCGGCGCAGCCTTGGCCCAGGACCTCCCGGACGACCTCCGCCTGGACGGAGCGTGGGAGGATCTGGTGGTGGATCAGGAACCGATTCTCACCGACGTCCAATTCGCCAAGCTCAACAACCTCGCATTCCAGGCGGCCGTGACCAAGATTTGCGACGGCTACGAACTCGATCAGGCGAAGTTCGCCGAGGGGCTTTCCGACGCGACCTACCCCTCCCCCGCTACAGTGACCACGCCCGACGACATGAAGCACTGGGAGACGGCAGTCTATTTCCGGCTCGGCGCGAGCTACGGCATCTTCCTCGCCGAAGGCAACGCCCATCCGGATGCCTTCTGCGCCAACGCCGCTGAATTGAAGGCTGATGCCGAGGTCCCCAACGTCTGGCGATAAGTGCGGCGCCGGGGCATCCGCCCGACGGGGTTTGGAGAACGACGGGCGTCGCCGCATGCCGGATTTTCGTTCGGCTTGACAGCCGGTCCGGACGGTCGCCATATCCCGTCGCGGTCGGGCGATTAGCTCAGCGGGAGAGCACTCCCTTCACACGGGAGGGGTCACTGGTTCAATCCCAGTATCGCCCACCATTTCCCTCTATTTGCCCGCGTCTATCGGGTGAGCTTCGGCGGATCACGCACCGGTTCGGACGGCGGATGCACGCCCGGCTGGTCAGGGGGCATGGGAACCGGATCGCCGGGTGGCGGGGCGGGCTGCGGCGGTACAGGACCCCGGTCGGGGTCAGGGCCCGGTTTTTGAGGCATCGGGCCGTTATCGGTACTGGTGATGGGGGCTTTGAGCGGCGACACGGGAGCGACCTTAGTCCGCTTTCCGCCGATCGCCTCTGTCGCCCTTCCCCGGCTTCGAGACGGCCTTGGCACGCCGCTTCACGTCCAGGGCCAGAGACCGGCTCACGTCGTCGGTCTCATTGAACCGCCCGCGCTCATCGCGGCGAACATAGCGCTTGTCACCTTTGTGCGGCTCAACCAGCTCGCGTCTTGCCGACATAACAAGATCTCCTGAGTACGGCTTTAGCCCACAACTCAGGAGAACATCGTTAGTTCCAAACGGACTATTGGCTGTCCGGGTCGACGAGAGCAACGGTGCCGGGGACGAGCGCGGTTGGCGGCGGGGCAGCGTCGGGCGTCCCCGGCGCACTGCCCGCAACCGCCGGCGCGGTCATCTGGTCGAGCGGCGTGTAGCCCGGTCCCTGGAGAACCACGACCTTGGTCCCGATCTCGACACGATCGTAGAGGTCCATCACGTCCTGGTTCCACATGCGAATGCAGCCCGACGAGACGGCATTACCGATCGACGTCCAGTCGTTCGTGGCGTGGATGCGGTAGAGCGTGTCCTTGTTGTTGGCCCAGAGATAAAGGGCCCGGGATCCCAATGGGTTCCTGGGGCTACCGTCCATTCCGTTGGGGTACTTTTCGGCAAAACCCGGGTACATCTTCTTGAACGTCTCGCGCGCCTGCATTTCGGGCGGCGGGAACCACTTGGGCCAGTGCTGCTTGTCGTGGATCTCGGCTTCTCCGGCCCAGGCGAAGCCTGCCTTGCCGACGCCGATTCCATATCGGAGCGAGCGACCGCCTTCTTGGACGAGGTAGAGGAATTTGTTCGCCGGATCGACGACCACCGTGCCGGGCTTCTCGTTGGCGATGTTAGCCGGCGTCGGAACGGTCTGGCGGATGTATTGCGGGTCGACCTTGTGGACCGGAATGGCGGGGATTCGGAACGGCTCCCCTTCGACCGGCGCGTACATTTGAAGCACCAAGGGGTCGATACCCTCGGTCTCGCTCGCGGTCGTGCACCCCGCTGCGCCGAGTGCCAACAGGCCAATCAAGGCCAGGCGGCGGGCAGCCCGGCCGGTTTCGAAGTTGCCACTAACGCTCACGGTCTGCCGTCGATCCCTGCTGTCGCTCCCCCGGCCGATCGCGGCGCGCCGAGCGTCCCTCGGATTGATCTGATTCAAGAGTATCTGAGACACTGTAAAAGTGGCAAAGGTCGGGCCGATGCGTCAGTCACTTTTTGCGGCAAACCTTTAGATTTCGTTCAAGTTCGTCG
>DASSPO010000443.1:0-3711 GCA_035699585.1 Bauldia sp. | reverse complement strand
ACCGCGTCGATGACACGCGCCTGGAGGATGGCGTCCTCGACGCCGTAGGCGAGCCTCTCCTTGCCGCGAACGACCCGGGAGAAGTACTCGCCCTGAAGCTGATACTGATCGGCCTTGTCGATCTTGATCAGCTTGGCGGAGGCATCGCCGAATTTCTTGCCGTCGTCGAGCCACAGCTTCATTGCCCCGCCCTGCGGCGCATTGAAGGGGATCTCGACTTCGAGCCGTCCCTTGGTGCCGAAGATGTTGACACGCTGGTAGGGCACGGTTTGGGTCGATACCGTGAAGGTGACTTGCCGCCCCTGGCCGTAGTCGAGGATGACGCTGGTGGTGCGATCGGTCTTGAAATTCGGATCGCGGTCGATCACGGCCGCTACCCGCTGCGGCTCGGCACCGAAGATGAACCGCGAGGTGACGATCGGATAGCAGCCGATGTCGTAAAGCGCGCCACCGCCGATATCGGCGATGTTCCTCACGTTCTTCGGATCGGTGTTGTGATAGCTGAAGAAGCATTGGATCGCGCGGAGCGTCCCGAGCTTGCCGCTCTGCGCGATCTGACGCGCCTTGAGCCACTGCGGGTGCTGGCGGACCATGAAGGCCTCGCCGATCAGGATGCCGCCCGGCGCCGTCCTGAGCTTTTCCGCCTCCGTCGCCGACAATGCGATCGGCTTCTCGCACAGGACATGCTTGCCTTTGGCGGCGGCCTCGAGCGTCAGCGGCACATGTAGGTGATTGGGAAGCGGGTTGTAGACGACCTCGATCTCGGGGTCGTTGAGCAGGTCGTCATACGAGCCGTAAGCGACCGGAATGCCCAGCTTCTTCGCCCATTTCCTGGCGGTCGCCGGCGTGCGCGAGGCGATCGCCCGGATCTCGATGTCCTTGCTTTTCATCATGCCGGGAATGACCTTTTCCCAGCCGATTCTCGCCGTCGAGATCACGCCCCAGCGGACCGGGTCCTTCCGCGCCACCTTGGCCGCACGCTTCGCCATCCTCGTCGCCCTCCCCTGATGCCGGCCCTGCCGGCAAATCGAAATGAGGCCGCAAGGCAAGCCCAATTCGGCGAGACTTTGCAAGGGGCAGCGAGGTTTCCCCCTCAGATTCCGGCGTACCAGTCGTAGCCGCGATCGGCCCAGAAGCTGCCCTGGCCACGCCCGATGGACGCGAACTCCTCGATCGCGTCAATGCGCATGACGTACTTCGCCATCTTGTAGCCGAGCTGGCGCTCGACGCGGAGCCGAAGCGGCGCACCATGGGCGATCGGCAGAGGCTGTTCGTTCATCTCGTAGGCGAGGATGGTCTGTGGGTGAAAGGCATCCTCGAGGTCGATGGTCTCGTAATACCGGCCGCTGCCGTCGAGCGTCTTCTCGAGTTCGTCGGCGCAGGTGAACAGGATGTAACGGGCCTTCGGCCGGAGCCCGCTCTTGGCGAGCAGGCTGGCGAGCTGGACGCCGGTCCATTTGCCGATGCAGCTCCAGCCCTCGACGCAATCATGGCGCGTGATCTGGCTCCGCGAGGGCATGGCACGCAGATCGGCGAGCGAATAGGCCGCCGGCCTCTCGACCAGGCCGCCCACCTCGAGCCGCCAGTCGGCGAAGCCATTCGCGGCGAGCGCCCGGTAGGTGGCGTCGTCGGGGTCGGTCGAACCGTTGGCCTTGAAATCAGCGGAAATTGCGGACGCCGGAAATTCCTTGGCCATCGACGACGGCGAGAGCAGGGCCCGCTGCACCAGCATCGTCATATCCTCGCCGGTGTAGAGCACCCTCCGGAATCCCGACGCCTGGGATAACCGGTCACACCCGGTGAGCAGCAGTCCGCCCGCCGCGGAAGCGGCACCGGTGAGGAACAGTCGGCGGCTCGGCCGTTCAATTGACATTGGGCGCCTCCGTGGAATCGATGCGGTAACGGCCGGTGATCATCGAGCGGATGTTGTTCCCGACACCCGAGATCAGGACCATCAACAGATGGACGAAGATGAACAGGACAATGAGCGAGGCGCAGATGAAGTGGATGGTCCGCGCCGTCTGGCGGCCGCCAAAGATCTCGACCAGCCAGGGGAAGGCGGCGTTCATCCCCGGTGACATGGTGAGGCCGGTGACAACCACCAGCGGCAGGACCACGAAGATCAGTCCGAAATAGGTGACCTTCTGGAGGACATTGTATTCGCGCCCGTGGTGGAATCGGAGCCGGGCATGCTCGATGATCGACCGGCCGATGCCGCGAAGCTCTTTCCAGGTGGGGATGAGGTCACGGGTGGCATGGCGGTTGAGAATGCTGGCGGCGAGATAGACCAGTCCGTTGATCACGAACACCCAGGCGAAAAAGAAATGCCACCGACGGCCCGTGGCCAGGTCGCGGTAGCTGGGCACTGTGAGCCACGATGGAAAGCCGCGCGCTTCCGGTCGACCTGCTGTCGTCGAAACGCCGAGAAATCCCGTAGTGTCGAAGGTGGCGCCGAGGATCCGGGTTTCGCCTACCGGCTGGCCATCGTCGCCGAGCCGCGCCGTCATGGAAAGCACCGGCGCATCGAAGTCCGAAGCCTGCCCGATATAGAGGGCCGGGTGGGCATTGAAAATCTGCAGGCCACTGAGAATCAGGAAGACGATGCAGACCGCGTTGATCCAGTGGGTGACCCTGGTCACCACCGCGTGTCGATAGACCAGTGTCGATTTCGGCGGCTCCGCCGCCAAGCTCGTGTCTGCCATTGCTCACCCCTCGGGCCGGTGGCGGGCTTCCGCCCAAGTCTACACCTCCCTTACGGGATGACGCTGCGTCGGGTTTCACCGGCCGGTCGCCAAATCGCGCGACCGTGTTCCCGGCCGGCTCCCGGCGGAGTGCCGTCAGGTCGAGATCATCTTCTTCTCGATGCCGACCCCCGCCGCGACCGCCCGCGCGTATTCGAGCGGCACCGTGGCCGAGTCCTGGAGTGCGATGCCGGTTGAATCGAAGAGGGTGATGTCGGCGTCCGAGGTCCGGCCGCGCTTCTTGCCGGTGATTACTTCGCCGATCTCTCCGGCAATGTCGCCCTCCTTGATCAGGCCTTCCGACAGCGGCACGTTGATCTCGCCGTCGGTCCGGCACTGGCGGATGTCGTCGACGAAGATGCGCGCCCGGGTGAGGATGATGCCCTCGAGTTCCTGATCGCCCTTCTTGTCGGCGCCGACCGCGGCAATGTGCATGCCGGGGGTGATCCATTCGTTCCTCACGATCGGCGCGCGAGCCGGGGTTACCGTCACCACAACGTCGGCGCCGGGAACGACCTCCTCCAGTTTCGTCGACGTCTCGATCTCGAAGTCCTGGTACTTCGGTTGCTGCTCGCGGACGAATTGATCGAGGGTCGCCTGACTCCGGCTCCACACCTTGACCACCTCCCAGGGGAAGATCTCGTTGCAGGTGGCGAGCACGCCCTCGGCCATGTGACCGGCGCCGACAATGGCAAGCTTCCGGGAATTCTTCCGTGCCATCCATTTGGCCGACACGGCGGCCGCGGCTCCGGTGCGCATCACCGTGTGATAGCTCCCATCGACGATCGCAAGCGGGAATCCCGTCTCCGGATGGGTGTAGATGAGGATCGAGAAGACGGTGGGGAGATTGTACCGCTCCCGGTTCCATTCGCGGATCGAGACCCACTTGCAGGCCGCCGCGTGCGGCTCCTCGATATAGGACGGCATCGCCTCCCACTCGCCGGGAAACTGCGGCAGCACGATGTGCCCT
>DASSPO010000442.1:0-2648 GCA_035699585.1 Bauldia sp. | reverse complement strand
ATCCCGGCCTCAGGCGTTCATCATGCCGCGCGCCCGGGGACCGCGGAAATAGCTCCGCACCCAGGGGTGATCGAACTCGAGCATCTCGGCGAAGGAACCTTCAATCAGCACCCGCTTGTCGGCGAGGACGGCGATGCGGTCGCAGGCGGTATGCAGGCTGTCGAGATCGTGGGTTACCATGAAGACGGTAAGGCCCAAAGTATCGCGGAGCGTCTCGATCAGCTGGTCGAAATCCGCGGCGCCGATCGGGTCGAGCCCCGACGTCGGCTCGTCAAGGAACAAGATCTCCGGATCGAGGGCGAGGGCCCGGGCGAGGCCGGCCCGCTTGGTCATGCCGCCCGAAAGCTCGGAGGGGTATTTCATCGCCGCGTCCGGCGGCAGTCCGACCAGGTCGAGCTTGAGCCGCGCCAGTTCGTCCATCAGTCTCTGCGAGAGATTGAGGTGCTCGCGCATCGGCACCTGGATGTTCTGGAGCACGTTCAGCGAGGAAAACAGCGCCCCCTGCTGGAACATGACGCCGAGCCGCCGATCGATCGCCTCCCGCTCGGCTGCGGTGCATTTCTCGAGGTCGACGCCGAAAATCTCGATTCTTCCCGCCCGTTTCGGGATCAGGCCAAGAATGGTGCGCAGAAGCACGGTCTTGCCCGTCCCGGAGGCGCCCACCACCCCCAGAATCTCGCCGCTATAGGCATCGAGGTCGACGTTCTCGATGACGTTGATCTCGCCGAAGCCCGAGGTCAGGCCGCGCACCGAAATGACCACCTCGCCGCGGGGCAGCGTACCGTTCACCACCTCGGCCAGCCCGTCATCCATCGTCAGTAGTCGATGGCGGCAAAGAAGATGGCGAAAAGGCCGTCCGCGACAATGACCATGAAGATCGCCTTGACCACCGAAGACGTAGTGTGCCGGCCCAAGGATTCCGAACTGCCCTCAACGTTGAGTCCCTCGTTCGCTGCGATCAATCCAACGATAAGACCCATAAATGGCGCCTTAATGAGGCCGACCATCAGCGTACTCATGTCGACCGCGTCGCGGAGAAGCAGGATGAACCGCTGAAAGGTCATGTCGCCGTAAACGAAGGCGACCAAGGCGCCGCCGATCAGGCCGAAAATATCGGACAGGAAGGTGAGCAGCGGCAGGGCGATCACCAGCGCCAAAATCCGCGGCATGATGAGGGTTTCCACCGGGTCGAGGCCGATCACCGTCAGGGCGTCGAGTTCCTCCCGCATCTTCATCGAGCCGATCTCGGCGGTGTAGGCGCTGCCGGACCGGCCGGCGAGCATGATCGCGGTCAGCAGAACGCCCAGTTCGCGGAGGACGAGAATTCCGACCAGGTCGACGACGAAGTCCTCGGCGCCGAAGAAGCTCAGCTGGAACACCCCTTGCTGCGCGACGATACCGCCGATCAGGACCGAGATGAGGGCGATGATCGGCACTGCCTGAAGGCCGGCCCGGTCGAGGTGGTAGACAATCGACGTGAAGCGAAAGCGCGAGGGGTGCCGGACGCCCCGGAAAAGGCCGCGAACCACGCCGCCGAGAATGCCCATCGCCTGGACGAGGTCATTCCGCGCATTGAACATCGACTGCCCAAGCGCCTCGAAGAGCTGAAGCGCGAGGCTGCGCTGCGGCGGCGGCTCGACGGCAATGTGCTGTGCGGGCTCGACGGCGGCAATCAGCCGGCGCGCGTTCTCCGACATGCCGGTCATTTCGACCCGGGCGCCCTGTTCCGCCAGGCGGCTGGCAATTCGCGTGATGAGCCACGCGCCGGCGGTGTCGAAATGGGTCACACCCGAGAGGTCGACAATCACCCGACTGCCGCCGGCGTGAACCGCGGCCTGCTCGGCCACGTCATCGAGCGACTCGGCGGTGTCGATGACCCACGCGCCGCGCGCCACGAAGCGGGTCGTGTCGCCGGCGACGGTCTGTTCGAGAGATCCGCTGAGAACCGTTTCCGTATCGGCCATCCGAGCCGCATCCTGGGAGACGCCTGACGGAGGTCCTTGAGCCCCGGTGCGCCGCACCTTAGTTTCGCCGGCCGGAGTTTGCCCGCGACGGAGCGCGGCGGCAACCGCAACGGGCTCTGAATGCAGCGATATCTGGACGTAGCCGTCGAAAAGTGGCCGATCGCAGGACGCTTTGCCATCGCGCGCGGGTCGCGGACGGAGGCCGAAGTCGTCGTGGTCGAGATTCACGACGGCGAGCGGATGGGGCGCGGCGAATCAGTCCCCTATCGCCGCTATGGCGAAACCGTGACCGGCACCGTCGCCGCCATCCGGGCGCTGGCCGGCGACGTGGCGGCTGGCCTCGACCGAAACGCACTGAGGGATAGGATGCCGCCGGGTGCCGGGCGGAACGCGATCGACTGCGCGCTGTTCGACCTCGAGGCCAAGCTCGGCGGGCGAAGCGCGGCCGAGATCGCCGGCCTTCACCCGCTCCGCCCGGTCGAAACCGCTTACACGCTCAGCCTCGATACGCCGGAAGCGATGGCGGCAGCCGCGGAGGCCGCGGCGAGTCGCCCGCTCCTCAAGCTGAAGCTCGGCGGCGGCCCTGACGACGTGGCGCGGATCGGCGCCGTCCGGCGGGCGGCACCGAAGGCGAGGCTGATCGTCGATGCCAATGAAGCCTGGGCGCCGGCCGAGCTCGAACCA
>DASSPO010000441.1:0-4400 GCA_035699585.1 Bauldia sp. | reverse complement strand
CTGGCGTTCGTTCGCCGCCGTGTTTCTCGTTGCGCCGTTTTATGCGCTCGCCACGCTTGCCGATCGCCAGATGGCCGCTGGGCTCGATCCCGCCGCCGCTCCGCAGGGCGATACAGCCTTCGTCGTGCAAGGCATCCTCGGCCTCGGCCTCGACTGGATCGCCTTACCCGTAATCCTCGCGCTCCTCGCCCGGCCGCTCGGCATCGGCGGGCGCTACAGCGCCTTCATCGTCGCCCGGAACTGGTGCGCGGTGATCGTCGCGGTGCCGTTCGGCGCCATTGGCCTGCTCATCGTGCTCGATCTGCTCGGCGGCGAACTCGGCAGCCTGCTCATGTTCGCCGCGCTCGTCGCCGTCCTCCGCTACAACTACCTGGTTGCGCGGCGGGCGCTCGATGTGAGCCTCGGTTTCGCGATCGGCATCGTTGTCCTCGACTTCGCGGTGAGCCTCACGATCGCGCTGGTGCTCGAGTCGCTTTTCGCGGCTCAGTAGTCGACGGCAACGAGGTAGAGGCCGCGCGGCGGAGCGACCGGGCCGGCACGGGTGCGGTCGCGGGCGGCAAGGGCCGCCGCGACCTCCCCGATCGCCCATCGCCCTTCGCCGACCTTCTTGAGCGCCCCGACCATGGACCGCACCTGGCTGTGAAGGAAGGAGCGCGCGCTGGCGCGGATGGCGATCTCCGCGCCTTCGCGCGAGACGTCGAGCCGGTCCAGCGTCTTCACCGGCGAGCGCGACTGACATTCCGCGGCGCGGAAGGTCGTGAAGTCGTGCCGGCCGACGAGAAGCTGCGCCGCCCGGTGCATCGCGTCGGCATCCAGACGCGACGGCACGTGCCACACCCGCCCGGCGTCGAGGACCGGTGGCGGGCGGCGGTCGAGGATGCGGTAGAGGTAGTGTCGCCTGACCGCCGAGAAGCGCGCGTCAAAATCATCGGCGACCGCCTCCGCGACAAGAATCACGATCGGCGCCGGGCGGAGATGAGCATTGACCGCGTCGCGGACGGTGTCGGCGGCCCAGTCGCGTTCAAGGTCGACATGAGCCACCTGGCCGAGGGCGTGGACTCCGGTGTCGGTTCGTCCGGCGCCTTTTACCAACGCGGCCTCTCCCGAGAAGGCGGTCACCGCCTCCTCGATCCTCTGTTGCACCGAAATGCCGTTGGCCTGGCGCTGCCAGCCGACGAACGGACCGCCGTCGTATTCGATGGTGAGCTTGTAGCGTGGCATGGCGTTCGCTCAGGCAAAGGTCCGGGGCAGCTGCCGGATGCCCGCTAGGAACGCCTCGGTCTTCATCGGCTGCTTGCCGGCACGCTGGACCTCGGTCAGGCGCACCGCACCGCTGCCGCAGGCGACGGTGAGGTCGGGAGCGATGATCGCGCCGGGTGGCCCGGACCCTTGTCCGAGCGTCGACCGGAGCGCCCTGATGCGCTCGGGCCCCTTTCCGAAGTCGGCCTCGAACCAGGCACCGGGTTCGGGCGACAGGCCGCGGATGTGGTTGTGCACCTCCCGCGCCGGGCGCGCCCAGTCGACCCGTGTCTCGCCCTTGTCGATCTTCTTCGCGTAGGTGACGCCTTCCGCCGCTTGCGGCGTAAAGCTGAGCCCGTCGCGGGAGAGGGCAGCCAGGGCGCGAGCCATCAGGTCGGCGCCGAGCTGCGAGAGCCGTTCGGTCAGCTCGCCCGCCGTCACGTCGGGACCGATTGCCACTCGTTCCGCCATCGCCACGGGGCCCGTATCGAGGCCTTCTTCCATTCGCATCACCATGACACCGGTCTCGGCGTCGCCGGCCATGATGGCGCGGGCGATCGGCGCGGCGCCGCGCCAGCGGGGGAGGAGCGACGCATGGAGGTTGAGGCACCCTTGTCGCGGGGCCTCGAGGAACGGACGAGGCAGAATGAGGCCATAGGCGACAACCACGGCGACGTCGGGAAGGAGCTCGGCGAACCGGGCGGCCTCTTCTTCGGTCCTGAGGGTCCGCGGCGTCAGGACCCGAAGGCCAAAACGTTCGGCCGTCTCATGGACCGGCGACATCCGTTGGGCCATGCCGCGGCCTGCCGGCCGTGGCGGCTGGGAGTAGACCGCAACGACCTCGTGACCCTGGCCGACGATCTCAGTGAGTGTCGGTACGGAAAACGGGGGAGTCCCGAAGAAGACGACGCGCAAAGGCATCGCGGCGGCATAGCGTCCGCGTGCCACGGCTGCAAGGGCGGCCTCCGCACCGCACGGCGCGGAGGCAATCTGCGATCAGTGGAACCTAGCAGCGTTCGCGGTAGGTCTTGCCCTTGTAGCGGTACGTGCACCAGCCGTTGGCGGATTCGACCAGCACCGCGCCGGCAAGGGCACCGACAGCACCACCGACCAGAGCGCCGCCCCACGTGCCTGTCGCGAGACCGCCCACCGCGGCTCCCGTAGCGCCGCCGACCACGGCACCTTGTCCCGTGGTGCAGGCACTCAACGCAATACCCGATGCGGCAACGGCCGCGATCATCGTCATTCTCATTGGTTAGACTCCCCGACTTGGGCGTCGCGAACCGCGACCGGCCGCATCCTGCCCCACCCCGCAAGAATGCGGAAGTGGGACGAATGTTCCCGCGGAGCGGCGGAGCCGGATCAAGCGACTAGAGCGAGGCAGACTTCGGGGAAAGCCTGGCCTGCTTGGTGAACTTCTTGATCACCATGTCGCGCTTCAGCTTCGACAGGTAGTCAATGAAAAGTTTCCCGTTGAGGTGGTCGACCTCGTGCTGGACGCAGGTCGCAAGCACGCCCTTGGCCTCGATTTCCCGGGACCGGCCCTCCCGGTCGAGGAAACGGACGCGGAGTTCCGCCGGCCGTTCGACCTCGGCAAAGTATTCCGGGATCGACAGACAGCCTTCCTCCCGCACCACGGTCTCGTCGGAAAGCGCGAGAATCTCCGGGTTGATCATGACCATCGGGTTCCTCTCCGCGGTTTCGTCCTCGCGCTGGGCGACATCCAGAACGATGATTCGCCGTGGGACGCCGACCTGGATCGCGGCGAGCCCGATACCCGGTGCTTCGTACATGGTTTCGAGCATCTGGTCGGCGAATCGGCGGAGATCGTCGTCGATCCGTTCCACCGGATCGCTGACGAGACGGAGTTTCCGATCGGGAAGCTTGATGATGTCGAGCGGGGCCACGAATTTCAGATATGAAAGGGCCGGCGCGGGGTCAACCTGTTTGGGATCGCCATGAAAGGGAAACGCAAACCACCACGCGCGGCGAAGCCGCCTCGCAATCCTTACGCCAGGGTGCTTCGCGCCGGCCCCTTCAAGCCCAAGGTCGCCAAGCTCAAGGACGCCTACATCCGCAGACCCCGCCACCGCAAGCCGCTCAAGAACGAGACGGAGGGAGAGTAGAGATTTCGTTCATGTTTTGTGCCATGCTCTCTCGCGATTCGATGTGAAAGCGGGCGGACATGGATCGGACCTTCGAGATCGGCGGCTACTTCTTCACCCTCTGGGAGGCCGCCGCGGCAGGCGTTGCATTCGCCGCCTCGATCCTCGTCCTCTTACTCCTCGTCGCTTGGCGTCGTGCCGTCGCGAGGGCTGAGCACAACGCAGCGCTCGAGACCCAGTTTGCCCAGCTCCTGCGCACCCAGAGCGAGATGCAGGGACGGATGCAGACCATCGCCGAGGTCTTCGGCTCACGCCAGTCGGACCTGGTGAAGGGGCTCTCGGAACGGATGGACGGCCTGGGCCACAAGCTGGGGCAGTCGATGCTCGACACCACCCGCCACACGCAGGAGAACCTGACGCGCCTCGCCGAGCGCCTGGCCGTCATCGACAAGGCGCAACAGAACATCACGGCGTTATCGAGCCAAGTGGTGGAGCTCCAGAAGGTGCTTGCCAACAAGCAGACCCGCGGCGCCTTCGGCGAGGCGAGGATGCAGGCGATCATTCAGGACGGCCTTCCCCAAGGCGCCTACAAGTTCCAGCCGTCTCTCTCGAACGGCAACCGTCCCGACTGCCTGATCCTTTTCCCCAACGGCGCTCCCGCGCTGGTGGTGGATGCCAAGTTCCCGCTCGAAGCGTGGAACGCGATCCGCGCGGCCGAAACGCCCGAGGCGGCGAAACAGGCCGAGACCATGTTCCGCCGCGATATCCTCAAGCACGTCCAGGACATCGCCGCGCGCTACCAGATCGTCGGCGAGACCCACGACACCTGCTTCATGTTCGTGCCGTCGGAGTCGATCTTCGCCGACATACACGAGCGCTTCGAGGACGTCGTCCAGCGGGCGCACCGCGCCCGCGTCGTCATCGTCTCGCCGTCGCTCCTGATGCTCTCGGTGCAGGTGGTGATGTCCTTGCTCCGCGACGTGCGCATGCGCGAGCAAGCCCACGTCATCCAGCAGGAGGTCTCGAAGCTCCTGGAGGACGTCCGCCGCCTCGACG
>DASSPO010000440.1:0-23513 GCA_035699585.1 Bauldia sp. | reverse complement strand
TGCGCCTGAGGCGGGAAACCAGCGCCTTCGATTCCTTCTCCTTGATGTCGAGGAAGCCGACCTTGGAACCCTGGGCGGCGAAGTGCTCGACGATCGATTCGCCGATGCCGCTTCCCCCGCCGGTCACCAGTACCGTGCGGCCCTTGAGGCTCGGATAGATGGCGCCGTACTTCATGTCCCCCTCCGCTTTTCTTTCAATGTTCCCCGCGCCGGAGAGGCGTAACCACTCCGGGCGACTTTTCGCGAGCGATTCGATCGAAACTCGCGTATAGCATTTCCTAACGGCGTTGCCCTATAACGGTCGGGGCTTCTCGGGGGATGGGGATGATCGGGCCTTACCGTTGGCTTGCGCCGGTTGCGGCGGCTGTAGCATTGGCGTGCGGCCCGGCAGTGGCCCAGGATGCATTCATCGCCCCCGAGCCGCAGTATCTCATGAACCTCGGCGCCGGCGCGGGCGTGAAGCCCCAGTATCCGGGCGCCGACAAATACATGTTCGTCCCCTACCCGATCATCGAGGTCGGCCGGTTCTACATCCCCGGCGTCGGCCAGACCGAGAAGAAGACCCGGGGCATCTTCATCTACCCGTCCTTCGGGCTGAACGGTGAACGGAAGCCCTCGGACGACAACAGCCTGAAGGGGACCAAGGAAATCGACTGGGCCTTCGAGGCGGGCGTTGGCGGCGGCTTCCGCTACGACTGGTTCCGCGCTTTCGCCACCATCCGCCAGGGCTTCAACGGATACAGCGGTCAGACGGGCGAACTCGGCTTCGATGTGATCGTGCCGCTTGCGCCGCGCTTCGACGTCGCATTCGGACCGCGGACAAGCTGGGGTTCGGACGGCTACATGGAAACCTATTTCGGCGTGACGCCGGCCGAAGCCGCCAAGGGCATCCTCACCCCCTACAAGGCCGACGCGGGATTCAAGACGGTGGGGCTCGCCGGCCAACTGAACTACTGGGTCGACGACCGGACCCGCATCCAGGTCAAGGGCTCGTGGGACTACCTGATCGGCGACGCCGGCGACAGCCCCATCGTCAAGTACGGCAGCCGCAACCAGTGGATGGCCGGCATCGGCATCAGCCGCAAGTTCTCCTTCGACCTGTTCAGGTAAGGCCCCGGCCGGCCTCGGGGCAGGCAGTCTCTCAGCTCAGCCCTACTTCGTCCCGTAGAGACGGTCCCCGGCGTCGCCGAGGCCGGGAACGATGTAGCCGTGGTCGTTGAGGTATTCGTCGATCGCCGCGGTGTAGATCGGGACGCCCGGCTGGAAGCGCCGGAAGCGCTCGATGCCCTCCGGGGCGGCGAGCAGGCAGACGAAGCGGATGTCGCGCGCCCCGCGCTGCTTGAGCTTCTGGATCGCGGCGCTTGCCGAGTTGGCGGTGGCGAGCATGGGGTCGACCACGATCACCAGCCGCTCGGCAAGATCGTCCGGCGCCTTGAAATAGTACTCGACCGGCTCGAGCGTCTCCGGGTTGCGGTAGATGCCGATGTGAGCGACTCGGGCCGAGGGGACGAGATCCAGCATGCCGTCGAGAAGCCCGTTGCCGGCGCGCAGGATCGAGGCGAAGACCGGCTTCTTGCCGGCAAGAATCGGTGCATCCATCGGCGCCAGCGGCGTCTCGATCCGGGTCATGGTGAGCTTGAGGTCGCGGGTGACCTCGTAGGTGAGAAGGAGGGCGATCTCCCGGAGGAGCTGACGGAATCCCGCCGTCGACGTGTGCCTGTCCCGCATCAGGGTCAGCTTGTGCTGGACGAGGGGGTGATCGACGACGTGGACGTCCTGCATCTGAAGCCTGCCCTCTGTGGCGGTCTGTCGGGGCACTCATAGCCCCGGATCGGCAATAAGGCCAAGGCAAGCGGTGGCTTTGTCCACCGTGGCGTGGGCGGCGAACGCCGCGACGGCACCGTGCAAGGCGGAGCCCCAATGCGAGTCGCGCCACGCCCGCGACCGGTCTCCGGGCGGCGAGGTCCCTCGCCGCAGGGCCGGCGGCGGCCCGAAGAGGAGGACCGACCGGTGCTGAACCACCGCCCCGCGGACGGCCCGGGGAAAGCCGGTCACCGCCCTTTCCCGCGGCGATGCGCCCGCCTAGAGTTGGGGCAATGACCCGCGCCGTGATCGTTGTCCTCGATTCGGTAGGCGTCGGCGCCGCCGAAGACGCAGCCGCCTTCGGCGATTCCGGCGCCGACACGCTCGGCCACATCGCCGAGGCCTGCGCCGCCGGCCGAGGGGATCGCGACGGCCTCCGCTCGGGACCCCTCCATCTCCCCAATCTCGACCGGCTCGGACTCGGCGCCGCCGCGGAAGCCTCGCGCGGCAGGCCCCTCCCCGATCTCGGTCATCCCGGCCCGCCGGAAGGATGGTGGGGGTACGGCGTCGAAGTATCGAAGGGCAAGGACACCCCGTCGGGCCACTGGGAGATCGCCGGCGTCCCCGTCCCTTTCGCCTGGGCCTACTTCCCCGACACCATTCCCACCTTCCCGAAGGAGCTCACCGATGCGTTGATCCGGGAGGCGAAGCTTCCCGGCATCCTCGGCAACAAGCATGCCTCCGGCACCGAGATCATCGCCGAGCTCGGCGAAGAGCACGTCAGGACGGGAAAGCCGATCTGCTACACCTCGGCCGATTCGGTCTTTCAGATCGCGGCGCACGAGACCGCGTTCGGCCTGGATCGGCTTTACGAGGTCTGCGAGATCGCGCGCCGGCTGGTCGACCCGCTCAACATCGGCCGGGTGATCGCCCGTCCCTTCGTCGGCAACGACCGGGGCGACTTCGCGCGCACCGCAAACCGCCGCGACTATGCCGTGCCGCCGCCCGAACCCACCCTCCTCGACCGCGCCGTCGCCGCCGGTCGCCGGGTGATCGCCATCGGGAAGATCGGTGACATCTTCGCCCATCGCGGCATCAGCGAGGTGGTCAAGGCGCCGAACGACAATGCGCTGTTCGACGCCCTCCTTGCCGCGCTCGACACCGCAAGTGACGGCGACCTCGTCTTCGCCAACTTCGTCGACTTCGACACGCTCTACGGTCACCGCCGCGACGTCGCCGGCTACGCGGCGGCGCTCGAGGCGTTCGACCGGCGCCTCCCCGAATTGATCGCAAGGCTCAGACCCGGCGACCTCGTCGTCGTCACCGCCGACCATGGCAACGATCCGACTTTCCGCGGCACCGATCATACCCGCGAGCATGTGCCGATCGTCGCCTTCGGCCCGGGCCTCGGCGGCGGCTCCGCCGGGCGTCGCGACACCTTCGCCGATATCGGCGAGACCGTGGCCGCCCATCTCGGTCTTGCCCCGGGGCGGCACGGGCGAAGCTTCCTCCCCACCAACAAGTAGCTGATCCACAAGGATTTTCTGGTCTCCGGCACACCCGCCTGTGATCGTGTTCACAGCCGTCGCGGAACGCCGAGTCTGTGACAGCGTTCACTCCCCGACATCGCGTTTGTGATGGCCATCACTGCGGGATCACCGCGGTGGGATCATATCTGACGCAACGGAAGAACACGGGCCGGGGCCGCCTCGGGAAGGCGACGGGCCCAAGAAAGGAAAACGGGGTTAGGATCATGAAGAAGCTTATCGCCGCCCTCGCCATCGCCGCCGCCGCCATCGTCGGCTTCGCGACCCCGAGCCAGGCCGGTCTTCTCAACATCTTCAATCCCAAGGCGAAGGTGGTTGCGACCGTCTCGCTCTCCGAGCAGAAGATGTTCGTCGCCGTCACCACCAACCGCGGCGAGACCCAGACCTTCGTGTGGGACGTCTCGACCGGTGCCGAGGGCTTCGAGACTCCGACCGGCAAGTTCACGCCGACCTGGCTCTCCAAGAATCACAAGTCGAAGCAGTACGACGACGCGCCGATGCCCTACGCCGTGTTCTTCAACGAAGGCATCGCGGTTCATGGCACCGAGGCGATCTCCATGCTCGGCAAGCCGGCCTCCCACGGCTGCGTGCGGCTCGCCCCGGAGAACGCAGCGATGTTCTTCGACCTGGTCGAGACCTACGGCAAGTTCAACGTGAAGATCGTGGTCACGGGCTGAGGAGCAACAAGTTCGGGCTGAGCGAGTACCCCCCTCGAAACCGCCGGTTCCCGCCACCCCCCTCACCGGCGTCTCAGTCCGCATACCGCCGCCGTCCGGTACCCCACCGGGCGGCGGCAGTTGTTTTCGGGGTCTGGGCCGCGGCCCGCGCGAGGCCGAGGCGCAGTTGACGCCGCGCTAGTCGGAAGACCCGATCAGTACCGGTAATGCTCGGGCTTGAACGGCCCGGCCGGCGAGACGCCGATGTAGGCCGCCTGTCGGTCGTTGAGCTCGGTCAGCTTGACGCCGATCTTCTGGAGATGAAGCCGCGCGACCTTTTCGTCGAGCGACTTGGGCAGCGTGTAGACCTTCCGCTCGTACTTCTCCGGCTTGGTGAACAGCTCGATCTGCGCCAGCGTCTGGTTGGTGAACGACGCCGACATCACGAAGCTCGGGTGGCCGGTGGCGTTGCCGAGATTCACGAGCCGGCCCTCGGAGAGAAGGATGATGCGCTTGCCGTCGGGGAACTCGATCTCGTCGACCTGCGGCTTGATGTTGTGCCAGCGGTAGTTCCGGAGCGCCGTCACCTGGATCTCGGAATCGAAGTGGCCGATGTTGCAGACGATGGCGCGGTGCTTCATCGCCCGCATGTGGTCGAGGGTGATCACGTCGACATTGCCGGTGGCGGTCACAAAGATGTCGGCGCGCGGTGCGGCGTCGTCCATGGTCGTCACCTCGTAGCCTTCCATCGCCGCCTGGAGCGCGCAGATCGGGTCGATCTCGGCGACCATGACGCGGCAGCCGGCGTTGCGGAGGCTTGCCGCCGAGCCCTTGCCGACGTCGCCGAAGCCGCAGACCATCGCGGTCTTGCCCGACATCATCACGTCGGTGCCGCGGCGGATGCCGTCGACCAGCGATTCGCGGCAGCCGTAAAGATTGTCGAACTTCGACTTGGTCACCGAGTCGTTGACGTTGATTGCCGGGAAGAGCAGGCGGCCCTCCTTCGCCATCTGGTAAAGCCGCTTGACGCCGGTGGTGGTTTCTTCCGTGACGCCGCGGATGCCCCGGGCGACGCTCGTGTACCAGCCCGGCTTGTCCTTGAGCCGCTTCTTGATGGTGGCGAAGAGAACCTCCTCCTCCTCGTTGGTCGGGTGGGCGATCACCGAGGGGTTCTGTTCGGCTTGCATTCCGAGGTGCAGGAGGAGGGTCGCGTCGCCACCGTCGTCGAGGATCATGTTGGCGGCGCCGCCGTCATGCCACTCGAAGATGCGGTGGCTGTAGTCCCAGTAGTCTTCGAGGCTCTCGCCCTTGTAGGCGAAGACCGGGGTGCCGGCGGCGGCGATGGCCGCGGCCGCATGGTCCTGGGTCGAATAGATGTTGCAGGAGGCCCAGCGCACCTCGGCGCCCAGCGCCTGGAGCGTCTCGATCAGCACCGCGGTCTGGATGGTCATGTGGAGCGAGCCGGCGATGCGGGCGCCGCGGAGCGGCTGCTCGGGGCCGTACTCCTCGCGAGTGGCCATCAGCCCCGGCATCTCGGTCTCGGCCATGGCGATCTCTTTCCGCCCCCAGTCGGCGAGGCCGATGTCCTTGACCACGTAGTCCTTGAATTCCGCCATGTCTCCGCTCCTCGATCCGGGCGTGTCCGGGTTCATTGGCGGCGGTTATAGCGGCGGATCGGCAAGCGGGCAATAAGGATATAAAGATTTCTTTATGCGATATGTCTCCGGTCTTCCCTTGGTTGTCGCGAAAAGGGGCAGGAGAAAACAAAAGCGGGCCGCGCCGTACGCGGCCCGCCGGCCACCGCATCTCCGTCAGAGCACGAAGTCGAAATCGCCTTCGTCCAGCGTCTTGCCGCCGCTGATCTTGTGGATGGTGATCGTGCCGCCGTTCGGCACAGTGATGATCGTCTTGCCGTCTTTCACGGCGATGGCAAGCTCATCGAAGTTGTCGATCCCGCCGATTTGCGACAGGTCGATCGTGTCCTTGCCGTGGTCGAAGCGCTTGATCACATCGTCGCCGAATTCCGGCGCGAAGGCGTAGACGTCCTTGCCGCCACCGCCGAGCATCACGTCGTCGTCGTCACCGCCCTCGAGATGGTCGTTTCCGCCCTTACCCTTGAGGACGTCGGCGCCGTCTTCGCCGAACAGGTCGTCCTGGCCACCGTTTCCGTTGAGCGTATCGTCGCCGGCGCCGCCGTGAAGGTCATCGTCCCCGCCGTTGCCGTGAAGGTCGTCGTCCCCATCCTCGCCGCTGAGCGAGTCGTCGCCTCCGTGGCCTGAGAGATCGTCGTCGCCGTCGTCGCCCGAAAGCTCGTCGTCGCCGCCCTGGCCATCGTCATCGTGATCGCCGAACTCGAACTGAGCCGCGAGGTCGGTGGCCTGCAGCGAGAGCCCGCTCTTCTGGTCGACGATCACGCCTTCCGGGTTCTTGATGGTGACCTGGGTGATCGTCCCGCCCTGCGGAAAAGCGCCGGTCCCGACCAGCCCGCTTCCCACGAACTGCACCGTCCACCCGTCGTAGCGCTCCGAGGTGGACGTGAACAGCCACGACGTGTCGGACTGCGTGGTGACCACGTAGCTCCGTTCGAAGAAGTCATGGAGATCGTCGTAGTCGAGTTCGCCCTTGGCCATTGCTCACCTCTCACGGAACCCGGGACTGTTCTGCCGAAGCCGATTTCCGGCTGCAGGCCCGGTCTTCGCACGGCCGGGCTGACAGGAACCTGACAGGAATTGCGAGGCCAGCGCCCGGGCGTTTACGCGGCTTTAACCGTGGTCGCCACGGCTACAGGCGGAAGCCCGACTGCTCGGCAAGCCGCTGGAGCGAGGTCATCGGCCGCGGGCCGATATGGCTGATCACTTCCGCCGCGGCGAGCGCGCCGAGCCGGGCACAGTCGGCGTGGGGCAGGCCACGCGCTTCGCCGAACAGGAACCCGGCGGCGAACAGGTCGCCGGCGCCGGTGGTGTCGACCACGGTCTCGACCGGCGTCGCCGGTACGCGTTCGACGCCGCCCGGCGTCACCACCAGCGCGCCCTCGGCCCCCATCGTCACCGCCGCGAGGCGGCAGTCGCGGCGAAGTGCCGCAACCGCCGTGTCGAAGTCGGCGGTCTCGTAAAGCGAGTGCATCTCCGCCTGGTTGGCGAAGAGGATGTCGACCGAGCCGTCGCGGATCAGGCCAAGGAACTCCGACCGGTAGCGGTCGACGCAGAACGAGTCCGACAGGGTCAGCGATACGCGCCGCCCGGCAGCGTGGGCGTATTTCGCCGCCTGGCGGAAGGCTTCCTTGGCCGGCGGCGGGTCCCAGAGGTACCCCTCGAGGTAGGTGATCGCCGCCGCGGCGACCGTGTCGCGGTCGATGTCGACCGGCGCGAGCTCGTTGGCAGCGCCGAGATAGGTGTTCATCGTCCGCTCGCCGTCGGGCGTGATCAGGATCATCGACCGCGCGGTCGGTGCGCCGCCCTGGAGCGGCGGCGTCGTGAAGGAGACGCCGATGCCCTTCATGTCGTGGCGGTAGATCGCGCCGAGCTGGTCGTCGGCGACCTTGCCGATGAAGGCGGCCCGCCCGCCAAAGGAGGCGACGCCTGCCGCGGTGTTGCCGGCGCAGCCGCCGGAAGCCTCGATCGCCGCCGCCATCAGGCCGTAGAGCCGCTCGGCCTCGACCGCATCGATGAGCCGCATGGAGCTCTTGACCAGCCCGTTCCGCACGAGGAAGTCCTCCTCGGTGCGGGCGATCACGTCGACAATGGCGTTGCCGATGCCAAGGACGTCAAAGCGGGGTTCGGCCATGGGGCTCCCTTGGGAGGATGAAGGAAAGCGGGGCCCTAGCACGGCACCCGGCGGAACGCCAAGGGCGGGTGGCGGCGGGCCGCCGGATCTGGCGACACCCAAGGTCACGCGATCGTGAGTCGGTGCTTGGCCGCGTCCTCAGGTAGCCTCGGCATGGGCGCTGAGGGGGTTTCACGATGATGAGACTCTTGGGGTTCGGGCTGTTGATCGGCCTGCTTTCCGGAGTGCCGGCGTTGGCCGGGCCGGTGGTCGCGCGGATAGACCTGTCGTCGCAGACAATGCGGGTCTCGGTCGACGGCGCCCAGAGATACGTCTGGCGAGTGTCGACCGGCAAGCCCGGCTATCGCACGCCGACCGGCACTTTCCGTCCCTACCGGCTCGCGCGCACCTATTACTCCAGGAAATACGACAACGCGCCGATGCCGAACTCGATCTTCTTCCTCGGCGGATACGCCATCCACGGGACCTACAAGACAGGAAGTCTCGGCAGGGCGGTTTCGCATGGCTGCGTGAGGCTCGCCCCCGGCAACGCGGCGACCCTCTATTCCCTGGTCCAGAAGCACGGGCTCGGCAATTCCAGGGTCATCGTGACCAACTGACGGGACGCCCTGGGATAGCCACTTGCCCGCGAGGCCTCGCCGGGTCTACTGAACTTCCCACGCCGGCGATGTATCGTTGCGCCTGGACGCGAAGACCTCAGGCATGAATCCCTCCCCCAAGACCATCGTCGAGTTCCACTTCGATGAAGTCGTGGTCCCGGCGAGGGAAGGCGCGATCAACACCCCCGGCCACGACAAGCCGCTCCACATGCTGCCGGTCGCCGGCACCGCCGGCTGGTCGGTCCAGTTCGACGCGCTGCCCAAGCTCATCCTCAGGATGACGCTTGCCGACGGCACGGTCGGCTGGGGCGAGTTCTACCGCGACCACAATTGGGTCACCGTCAAGGGCGTCGTCGACGTCCTGCTCGGCCGGTCGATCGACGACCTCGCGCTCCAGGAACTGCCGATCCCGCTCTGCCGCGAGTATGACGGCTTCGAGTGCGCGATCTGGGACGCGGCGGCGAAATCGCTCGGCCTGCCCCTTCACAAGCTCCTCGGCGGCGCGCTCCGCGACCGCGTCAAGGTCGGTGCCTGGTCGAGCTTCCGCGAGGTCGGCGAGATGGGCGCCCTCGCCCGGAAGTTCCAGGCCGAGGGCTACGACTGCATCAAGCTCAAGGCCGGCCTCGATGACGACGTCGTCGGCTGGTGCCGCGCGATCAAGGCCGAGGCGCCCGGGATGTGGGTGATCATCGACCCCAACCAGCGCTGGGAGAATGCGGGCGAGGCCCGCCGCCGCCTCCGCGAGCTTGACGCGATCGGCAACCTGCTCCTCATCGAGGATCCGATCCCGCGCTGGATGCTGCAGGACTACGCGCGGCTCCGCACTTTCACCGCGACGCCAGTCGTCCTCCATGTCGCGCTGCCTTACGTCTATCTCGGCCAACGGCCCTACGAGGCGATCAACGCCATCGCTCACGGCGCAGTCGACGGGTTCAACTTCAACTGCGGCCTGGCGAAGTTCCGCGAGCTCGACGCGATCGCGCACAGCGCCAACCTCCAATGCTGGCACGGCTCCGAGGTCGATCTCGGCATCCTCGAGGCGATGTACGTCCATTCCGCCGCGGCGGCGAAAAGCTGCACCTGGCCGTCCGACATCTTCGGCCGGATGATCCGCTCCCACGATCTCCTCGAAACGCCGCTCGAATTCGCGCCGCCCTTCGTCAAGGTGCCGACGGGACCGGGCCTCGGCGTCACGCCGTCGCTCGAGGCGATCGCCCGCCACAAGACGGGCGAGACCGTGTTCAGCCTCTGAGAGGGCCGCGCCCGGTCGTCGTTCACGACCCTGCCGCTCGGCGGAGCGCCTGTGGCGGCTGGCCTAGGGTCCTGAGGAAGGCGCGCCGCATCCTGCCCGCATCGCCGAAGCCGACCTCCTCGGCGATGCGGTCTAGCGGCGCGCGGGTGGTTTCCACGGCTACCCGTGCGATCTCGAGGCGCAGCCGCTCCACGGCCTTTGCCGGCGTGGTGCCGGTCTCCGCCGTGAAGGCGCGGGCAAAGTTACGCGGGCTCATGGCGGCGCGGTCGGCGAGGCGCTCGACGGTCAGCGGCTCGGCGAGATGGGCCCGCATCCAGTCGACCAGCCCGGCAAAGCGGCCCGTCCGTCCGCCCAACTCGACCAACGCGGAGAACTGCGACTGTCCGCCCGGCCGCCGCTGATGAACAACCAGCTGCTGTGCGGTCCGCCGAGCAGTCTCGGGGCCGAGGTCATCCTCGATCAGCGCCAGCGCGAGGTCGATCCCGGCGGAAATTCCGGCTGAGGTCCACACCGGGTCGTCCCGGATGAAGATCCGCTCGGCGTCGAGCTTCACCTTGGGATAGAGCTTGGCGAAATGGCCGGTGCTCGCCCAGTGCGTGGTGGCGCGCCGGCCATCGAGCAGCCCGGCCCCGGCGAGCAGAAACGCCCCCGAGCAGACGCTGGCGATCCGCCGCGCCTCGACGCGCTTCAGCCACTCGACGATCTCTTGCATCGCCGCCATCGAGCGCACGATCTCCCCGCCGGAGACGAGAACCGTATCGAAACGGCCGGCCCGGAGCGGCTCGGCCGTGAGCGACACCCCAGACGAACTCTCCACCATGCCGCCGCCCGGCGCGAGCAGCACACGGTCGTAGCTCCCCGGGCGGAACCGCGCGGCGATCTCGAACGCTGTCGTGGGACCGGCGACGTCGAGCAGCTGGAAGCCTGGGTGGATCACGATGGCAACGGATCGGCTCATGGCAGTTTGCTCATGGCAGTTTTTGCAGGATCTTTGTCATTTCTGACAGCATCCGACGGCGATAGACGAGCGTCAAGCTGGGACAATCGGGAGTGAAGAGGCATGCGTCTGGGGCACGTTCTATGGGGCTGTCTCGCCGTGGTCGCCGTCTCCCTCGCGGGCTTTACCGCGTGGATCATGACGTTGCCCGGGACGCCGGCCGTCGCTGCCGCGCCGCCGGTGCCGGCAGCGGAGACCGCCGCCATGATCGAGGCGCTGTCGCCGCCGAAGCGGCAACGACCGCTGATCGCGATCATCGGCATCAACGATGCGACGGAAACCACGGACTACGTCATGCCCTACGGCATCCTCCGGCGGGCCGACGTGGCCGACGTGGTGGCGCTCGCCACCGGGCCCGGGCCGGTGTCGCTCTATCCCGCGCTCAGGGTGGAGCCGGACGCGACGATTGCGGACTTCGATGCGGCGCACCCGGACGGCGCTGACTACGTGATCGTGCCCGCGATGAGCCGCGACGACGACCCTGCCGCGCTCGCGTGGATCAGGAGCCAGGCGGCGAAGGGGGCCATCGTCATCGGCGTCTGCGCCGGGGCGAAGGTCGTCGCAGCCGCCGGCCTGCTCGACGGGAAGCGGGCGACAACCCACTGGTACTATCTGGACGAACTGATCGGCGACCACCCCGCGGTCCAGTACGTCGCCGACCGGCGGCTGGTGGTCGACGACGGCGTCGCGACCACGACCGGCATCACCGCGTCCATGCCGATGATGCTGACCCTAATCGAGGCCATCGCCGGCCGGGACAAGGCCGAGACGGTCGCCGTGGACCTCGGCCTCGCCAGTTGGGACGCGCGGCACGCGAGCGGCGCATTCATGCTCACGCGGCCGTTCGCCACGACGGTGCTTGGCAACGCGCTCGCCTTCTGGAACCGGGAGGAGCTCGGCATCGCGCTGCAGCCCGGCATCGACGAGGTGTCGCTGGCGCTCGTCGCGGACGCGTGGTCGCGGACGTACATGTCAAAGGCGGTCACCTTCGCCGAGATGTCCTCGGTCCTCACGGCCAACGGCATTCGCGTCCTGTCTGACCACAATACGAAGGACTGGCCGCGGGACCGCGTCGTCTCGGTCTTCCCCGACCAGCCCCCGACGGTCGCGCTCGACCAAACTCTTCAGGCGATCACCGGGCGATATGGCGACGGCACGACCGATGTGGTCGCCCTGCAACTCGAATATCCACGGCCGGACACGGGCCGATGATGTTCTGGACCGAGGATTCCTTCTCTCGGGATGTCGATTCCGGTCGTGCCAGGTCGTCGTGTAGGCGGCTGAAGGGCACATCCAGGCAGCGGAAGGATCTTCCGAAATGACGAAGACAGTCGCAATTCTTGTCGCCCGCCTGATCTTTGGCGGCGCGTTCCTGATGGCGGCGGTGATGAAGTTCATGGCGATGGGAGATACGGCCGCTGCCATCGCGTCGATCGGTTTTCCGTTCCCGCTTTTCCTTGCCTGGATCGCGGCATTCTTCGAGGTTGGTCTCGTCCTTGCCTTCCTCACCGGCGCGTTTTTCACCGAGGCGGCAGTTCTGGCCGTGGCCTACGTCCTGTTCCTGGCCTTCGCCTTCTATGGTCCGGCCACCTGGGGTGGCAACCCGATGCAATTGGGACTCTTCGTCAACCACCTCACCCTGATCGCCGGACTGCTGTTCGCCGCCGTGCACGGACCCGGCAAGACGCTGGCGCTGGGATGGCACCTTCCCTGGCGGGCTCTCCGGCCGCGGCAGATCTGATCCGCCGGCCTCGTTGCCGGCAGGCGGCGACAGATAGAGGTGCCGGCCCTGATCGAACAAGGAACAGCGCGGAGGAAACCCCCAATGACCGCAACCTACACTTTCGACGTCTTTTCCAGCCTTGACGGCTTCGGCTCCGTCAGCCGCGGCTGGGGCGGCTACTGGGGCAAACAGGGTCCCGAACTGCTCACCCACCGCCTTGCCCTGTACAGTGAGCCGCAGCGGATGGTCCTGGGCGCCAACACCTTTCGGGCGTTCGAGCAGATGCTTGCCTCAAGCGCCGAGAATGCCGATGCGCGTGACGCATGGGTCACCCGGATGAGGAACCTGCCGGCAACCGTGGTGTCGAGCACGCTCGAAGGACCCTTCGACTGGCCCGACGCGACCGTCGCCAGCGGCAACGCCGTCGACGTCATCGCTCGTCTCAAGAAGGAGTCCGCGGTGCCGTTGCGCTCGCATGGCAGCCTGTCGATGAACCGGGCGCTTATGGCTGCCGGACTGGTCGACCGCGTTCAGGTGACGATATTCCCCGTGATCACCGGTCAGACCGGGACGCAACCGATCTTCGGGGGCGCGGCCGACTTCGACCTCGAACTGATCGAGAGCCGGACGCTCGACGGTCGCACGCAGGAGCTCATCTACCGCCCAACGCTGCACGTTTGAGCCTGCGCCAGCCGGGGACAGAGTCGCCGTTCTTGCCGGGACCTGTGTGACAAGAAGAGTGGAGCGTATCCATCGAACTCGCCAACAAGACGGCCCTGGTGACAGGCAGTTCGCGCGGCATCGGCGTCGCGATTGCGTGACCGGCCTCCGCGCCGTTGCCCCTGCCAGAGTATTCGCTCACACCGTCTTTTCCGGCCAGGTGCAGATGTCGTTGATGATGCAGCGCGGGCAGTCCGGCTTCCGTGCCTTGCAGACATAGCGGCCGTGCAGGATCAGCCAGTGGTGGGCGTGGAGCTTGTACGCCTCCGGCACCACCCGCTCGAGCCCGAGTTCGACCGCGAGCGGGTCGCGCCCCGGCGCGAGGCCGGTGCGGTTCGCGACACGGAAGATGTGGGTGTCGACCGCGATCGTCGGCTCCCCGAAGGCAATGTTGAGGACGACGTTCGCCGTCTTCCGCCCGACGCCGGGAAGCGTCTGGAGAGCGTCGCGGTCGCGCGGCACCTCGCCGCCATGCTCCTCGACGAGCTTCCGCGACAGCGCCACCACGTTCCGCGCCTTGGTCCGGTAAAGGCCGATGGTGCGGATCAGGCTCTCGACCTTCTCGACCCCGAGCGCCGCCATCTTCTCCGGGGTCGGCGCGAGCGCGAACAGCGCTGGCGTCGCCTTGTTGACACCGGAGTCGGTCGCCTGCGCCGAGAGGACGACCGCGACGAGGAGGGTGAAGGGGTTGGTGTAGCGGAGCTCCCCCTTCGGCTCCGGCATCGCCTCAGCAAATCGGGCGAAGACCGCCGCGACCTCGGCCCTGGTCAGCCGGCGGGACCTCCGCGCCTTCGGCCGCGAGGCGGACCGCCGCGCAGGCATCCGCGCCCCGGTCACGCCCCCTCCGACAACGCGGCGATGTCGATGGCGCGCGCGGCGGCCACGCCGATCCCGACAAGGATCAGTCCGGCTATGAAGGATCGCGTCGCGCGCCGGTGGCGCGTCGGGAGGAGGCTGTCGGGATCGAGCAGCGCCACGAGCGACCAGAGCTCGAGCCCCACGCCGATGATCAGCGGAACCGGGACGAGGACGTCATCCGGCTTCCACGGAATCGGACTCGCCGACCAGGCGGTAAGGAAGGTGAGGGAAAAGCCGGCCAGCAGCCCGACGCCGGTGACGCTGCCGTTCCGGAAGGTCTCGCCGATCCTGTCCCTGCCGGTCGGCTCGCTGTCGATCATGGCGGCTCGCGACTGTCTGGGATTCGCCCCGGTCTCCTCTATACTCAGCCGTCATGACCACCGGCAATCCGACCGCACCGCCGATCTTCTCCGCCATCCTCCGCCCGCACCGGTCGTTGAGCCCCCGCGGCTTCGTGATGGTCATGCTGGCGCTCATCTCTTGCTCCTTCACCGCCGGGCTTGCGTTCTGGTCGATGGGCGCATGGCCGGTGGTCGGCTTCTTCGGCCTCGATATCGTCCTCGTCCAGCTCGCCTTCCGCATGAACTACCGCCAGGCGCGAGCTTCCGAGGAGATCACCCTCTTCCCTCACCGCCTCTCGGTCGTAAACGTTTCAGCGACAGGCGAGGTGAGCGAAGCCGCCTTCAATCCCTACTGGGCAAGGCTCGAGGTCGAGCGTCATCCCGCCGCCGGCGTGACGCGCCTCAGCATTGCCTCTCACGGCAGGCGTTTCGACATCGCCGGCTTCCTCGGACCGGGCGAACGGGAATCCTTTGCGGCCGCCCTCGCCGCGGCGCTTGCCAAGGCGCGGGCCACGCCTTCCGGGCCGTGAGCCCTGGCGGCGAGACCAGACTCTCCCCGGCGGCGGGCCAGCGAAGCCTGAGTTATCGCTGCCGGCGCGACGGAAAGGTCCGCCGCGCCGGAGCAGTGCCGAGATCGCCCGGGCCGTGCAAGAATCGGGTGGTGAGGACTCACGCGAGCGCCTAAGTCAGAGTTCCCTCCAACCCCAATCCAGAGGATCGCCATGTCGCTCGACGCCGCTTTCGAAACGCCCGTGCCCGTGGCGATGCCCAAGGAGCCGCAGCCGCTCACCGACTACGACTACGTCCGGCGGGCGGTCGAGTACATTTCGCAGAACTGGCGGGAGCAGCCCTCCCTCGAGAAGATCGCCGAAGTCGTCGGGATGCGACCGCTCTCGCTCCAGCGGCTCTTCACCCGCTGGGCGGGGCTGTCGCCCAAGGCCTTCGTGCAGGCCCTCACCCTCGATCATGCCCGCTCGCTCCTTGCCGATTCCGCCTCGGTGCTCGACGCGAGCTACGAGGTCGGCCTGTCCGGTCCCGGCCGCCTGCACGACCTCTTCGTCACCCACGAAGCCATGACCCCCGGCGACTTCAAGGCGCGCGGGGCCGGTCTCGTCATCCGCTGGGCGTTCCATCCCTCGCCGTTCGGCGAAGCGCTGGTGATGATCACCGACCGCGGATTGGCGGGCCTCGCCTTTGCCGACCCCGGCAAGGAGTCGGCAGCCCTCGCCGACATGAGGTCGCGCTGGCCCGAGGCGGACTACGTCGAGGACCAGGCCGCGACCGAGCCCTATGCCCGCCGCACATTCGACCGCGACACCTGGCGGCCCGACCAGCCGCTAAGGATCGTGATGATCGGCTCGGATTTCGAGCTACGTGTATGGGAGACGCTCCTCAAGCTGCCGCTCGGCAAGGCAACCACCTATTCCGACATCGCCGCCCATCTCGGCAGGCCAACGGCCGCGCGCGCGGTAGGGGCTGCCGTCGGCAAGAACCCGCTGTCCTTTGTCGTCCCCTGCCACCGGGTACTGGGAAAGGGCGGGAGCCTCTGCGGCTACCATTGGGGCCTCACCCGCAAGCGCGCGATCCTTGGTTGGGAAGCGGGCGTCGTCGGGCAGGAATAGAGGCAAGACGAAATCCTCGCGCCCTCGGCCGATGGCGTGGAAGCCGCCGCATCCGCCGGCGGCTTTCGCGACTCGGACTAGGTCAGTATTGTTGACGAGTTGGTAAGCGGCTGTTCCGCCGTGTAAATATCGTAAAAGTTCAAGTCTCGTCTTGTTTGAGACTTTCAAATTTTACCGAATTTGGAAGCACTAGTTCTTCCTGTTATTTTTTGGTCGGTGGCCTTCGGTCCAAATCATACTTATTCTGCTCAGCTTGACCTGTCCGGGCTGGGGTGAGCGGACCATGAGCAAGCAGGCAAGCAGAAAGAAGTATAAGCTCAACGACTCTTCGACAAACGACCTGCTCACCGCTCCGGGCTTTTTCGACCCGTCGCAAACCCACGGGCCTCCCCTTTTCACCGGTACCCCGCCGTCCGATGGTGTCGTCCTTGACCCCATCTCGACCGATCCCGTCTCACAGATCGAGAACACCGGGGCCGACGATCGCAAGAGCGTGCTGTCCGCGACCCTCGCCGCCCTCACCCTCCCGACGCCGTCGCGACCCGACCTTGCCGCCTCCTCCGATACTGGAAGCTCGAACGTCGATGACGTCACGCGGGATACGACGCCAACGCTTTCCGGAACCGCGGCGGCCCGCGCCACGGTAACCGTCACGGATGGCGCGACGGTCCTCGGCACTGTCGTCGCCAGCAAGACCGGCAAGTGGACGTTCACCACCGGAGTGCTCGGCGAGGGCATGCATTCCTTTACGGTCGTGGCGCGTGACAGCGTCGGCAACACCAGCGCCGAGTCCCCACCTCTCCTCGTGGTCATCGACACGACGCCTCCCGCCGCCCCAACGTCGCTGGATCTTGCGACGGCAGACGACAGCGGCGCGCTCGACACCGACAACGCCACCAACCGAACCTCGGGGCTGAGCATCAGCGGCTTCGGCGAAGGCGGGGCGATCGTGAGCGTCTACGATGACCTCAACAACAACGGGGTCAGGAACAGCGGCGAGGCGGTGCTCGGGACGACGACCGTGAACGCCGACGGCACCTTCACTGTCGACATCTCCCTGACCGCAGGCGTCCACAACATACGCGGCTTACAGACCGACCTTGCCGGCAATGCCGGCGTGAGTTCGCTGGCCCTCGGCATCAGCGTCGACACGACTCCGCCTCCACCTCCCGCCGGCCTCGACCTCGCGGCGGAGGACGACACCGGGACGAGCGACAGCGACAACGTCACGGAGAGCACCATCGACCTGACCGTCACGGGATCGGGAGAGGACGGCGCAACGGTGACGCTTTTTGACGACGCGAACAACGACGGCATCAGGAACGTCGGGGAAGCGACGCTCGGGACGGCGACGGTGACGGCCGGGGCCTTCAGCGTCGACATCGCGCTCGCCGTGGGCCTCCATCATGTTCGCGCCGTCCAGACGGACCTCGCGGGCAATGTCGGCGCCGGTTCGTCGCCGCTCGATATCACGGTGGAGGGCCCGCCGCCGGTTGCGTGGATCGCGCTCGGCCCGGTCACCGCCGACAATATCGTCAAGTCATCGGGCGTTCTGCCGGACCTGGTTCCGGTCACCGGCACGGTCGG
The DNA here is from genome assembly GCA_035699585.1 of Bauldia sp. GTDB lineage: Bacteria > Pseudomonadota > Alphaproteobacteria > Rhizobiales > Kaistiaceae > Bauldia. The sequence continues at coordinate 6,025 of DASSPO010000440.1, read as the reverse complement.
CGGTGAAGCCGACCTTGGCGACTCCGTAGCCCTTGTGATCAACGGCACGACCTATGCCGGCGTGGTCGGGACCGGCGGCGCCTTCAGCGTCGACGTGTCGAGGAGCGACCTGCTTGCCGATGCTGACGCCATCGTCGAGGCGTCGGTGACCACTATCGTCGATGAAAATCCCGTCACCGTGACCGATCTGCATTCCTACTGGCTTGACCCGGCCGCGCTCTTCGGCGGCGTGTCGTCCTTCGCGTCGGCGAACGGCCAGCCGGTCATTCTCGGCGGACTGGAATACACGGTTCAGAACGGCAACACCGCCTGGAGCATCGCCAACCCCGATTCGGACACCCTCGACTTCGAAGTCCGATCGGGCGACCAGTGGCAGTACGACTCCAACACCCGCGAGCGGAGCGAACTCGCCGGTGACGAGCGTTATGCGCCGACCGACATCGTCACCCTCAACTACGATTTCGTGGTGGAGCCGGGGGAACCCAACAGCGCCGATTGGGTCGTCCTCGGGCAATTTCACGCCGACGATCTCAAGACCTCGCCGCCCTACGCCATGGAGCTCCGGGACGAGAGGATGGCCTTCATGGTCAGATACCTCGACGACAAGCAATATGTCTCCCGCTACGTCTATACCGATCCCAACAATATCCAGCGCGGCCACAGCTACGACATCACCGTGACTGCCCGCTTCAGCAACGACAGCAACGGCTTCCTCAAGGTGTGGCGCGACGACGTGCAGATCGTCGATTACGCGGGCCCGATCGGCTACGGCTACGACGTCTACTGGAAGATGGGCATCTACCGCGCCGAGGCGACTGAAGCCCTTGCCGTGAGCTACTCGGGATTCTTCATTACCGACGGCGCGCTGGTGGCGTGAGGGTGCCTGCCCGGTCACGCTCGTCCCGCTCAGTCGCCATTTTGATTTCCGGGACTCAACGCCTCACCGCCGTCGTGGCGTCGGAATCGTTGGCGCCTGTGACCGTGGCCGGCCTGAGATTCAATCAGCCCCTTGAAGGAACCTTACGCCGCCGGTTTCTCGTCCGCCCGGCGCGGCCAGAGATAGAGGATCAGGAGGATCACCGGCCCGAGCGTCAGAGCCGCATCGGCGAGGTTGAAGACGAACAGCGTCCAGTTCCCGACATGGAGGAGCAGGAAGTCGATGACGGTCCCGTGGATGATGCGGTCGATCAGGTTGCCGAGCGCCCCGCCAATGATCAGCGCGTAGCCGACTGTCGCCCAGCGGCCGCCGTCCTGCGCCGTCCGCCAGAAGAAGAGCACCAGGGCCGTGATCAGGATGGTGATCGCGATCAGCGGCAGGCCGCCCAGGTCGGCGAGGAAGCTGAAGGCGATGCCGGGATTATGGACGCGATAGAGCGAGAGGATGGGCAGCAGGTCGACCGGCTCGCCCTCGGGGAGCACCGCCTCCGCCCACTGTTTCGAGGCCTGGTCGACCAGCATCGTTGCCGCGACCACCGCGATGCCGAGCACCGAGAAGGGTCCGTCGGGACGGTCCCGCCTAGCCATCGACGGCGAGCCTCCCGCGCATCGCCTCGTAGAGCATCACGCCGGTCGCCACTGCGAGGTTGAGCGAATCGGCGCGCCCCGCCATCGGAATCCTGACCAGCGTGCCGCAGGCCGCCGCCAGGGCCGGGGTGAGCCCGGCCTGCTCGCCGCCCATGACGAGGAGCACCGGCAGGCGGTAGTCCGCCTTGCGGTAGTCGATGGTCGCCGCGAGATGCGTGCCGACCACGGCGCCCGGGTTCGGCCAGCGCGCGCGAAGCGCGTCGAACTCGGCGTGCGTCGCGCGGGTGAGCGGCACGTGGAAGATCGAGCCCATCGTCGCCCGCACCGCCTCGACCGAGAATGGGTCGACCGTATCGCCGACGAGGATCACGCCCTTCCCGCCGACGGCGTCGACGGTCCGGATGATCGTGCCGAGGTTGCCGGGGTCGCGCACCGCCTCGAGCGCGACATAGACGTCGCCCGGTCCTGGCCGGATGTCGCCTATCCGCGTGAGCTTCTGCTCGAAGACGCCGATCACGGTCTGGGGGTTTTCGCGCCGGGCGATCTTCTCGAGCACCGGCTCGCTCACCGAGATGACGTTGGCGCCCCGTGCCACCGAAATCGTGCTGATCCGCTCGACCAAACCCTCGTTGGCGACCCGTGCCGCATGAACCAGATGTCTGAGCCGCCACGTGCCATCGAGGGCGTCGGCGACGAGCTTGAGCCCCTCGGCGACGAAGAGCCGGCTGGCCCTGCGGTTCTTCGCAAGCGCCAAGCCTCTGATTTCCTTGACGATCGGGTTTGCGAGACTGGTGATGTGCATCACCCGCCCCGGCGCCTTCATCTCTCCCCGCCCGGCGGTCACGGCGACCACCGCGAAAACAGCGAAGTCGACAGCTTCCGGCCGCCCGCGCCCGACTCGACTATCACCAGTTCGCCCGACTCGAGGCGGCCACCGCGGGAGGCGAGGCACTCCGCCGACAGTTCGTGGATCGAGAGAAACGAGGCGCGGATCGAATAGGCGGTAAGTATCAGAAAGAGCGGGGATTCCGAGAGCAGGCCGACGCAGGAGCGGAGGAGCGCCGGGAGGTCGGCAAAGATGTCCCAGACCTCGCCCTTCGGTCCGCGGCCGAACTTGGGCGGGTCGAGAACTATCCCCTCATACCGGTTCCCGCGGCGATGTTCGCGCTCGACGAACTTGACCGCATCCTCGCAGATCCAGCGGATCGACTTGTCCCCGAGTCCGCCGGCCGCCGCCTGGTTCTCCCGCGCCCAGCCGATCGCCTTCTTCGAGGCATCGATATGCACGACCTCCGCCCCCGCCTTGGCCGCGATCAGCGAGGCGATCCCCGTGTAGGCAAAAAGGTTTAGGACCCGGGCCGGCCGCCTCGCGGCGACGATTCTGTCCCTCATCCAGTCCCAGTGCACGACCTGCTCCGGGAACACGCCGACATGGCGGAACGAGGTGAACCGTCCCAGGAAGCGGATCCCGTCATAGGCGAGCGGCCAAGTCTCGGCGAGCGGTTTCCGGTACCGCCAGCGCCCGTCGGCATCGTCCTCGCCGATGCCGACGAAGGTCGCATCGGCGGATTCCCATTCGGCGGGCCGACGGGGCGTCCAGATCGCCTGCTCTTCGGGTCGGACGATTCGATAGGCGCCATAGCGTTCGAGCTTGCGGCCATGGCCGGAATCGAGAAGGGCATAGTCCGCCCAGCCCGCCGTTTCGAGCATCACCGGCGCCCGAGCGACCGGCGGGCCGCCGCTTGCGCGCATCGGGTCACCGGCCCGTCCGACCGCCGTTTCCGTCATATCGCCTGCCGGATTCCGTTTTGCTGACCGATCCCGTATCTAGCGGCCCGGCCGCGGCAAATCCAACTCTTGCCGATGACGCCGCCAGGATGCAGAAATGCACTTGGAACTTCTCAAAGTTTCGGCCCAGCCGCTTTCGTGCTGCCGGAACCGAGCAGTTCCATAGCCCCAGCGCGATAAGCCGCCGCACGTCGACCAACTGGATACAGTTCAATGGAAATGTCGGGCCAGAGCAGGATTGCGGCGAGCCGCGAGAAGGTTTGGGCGGCGCTCAATGATCCTGCCGTGCTCAGGGCGTCGATTCCCGGCTGCCAGTCGCTGGAGAAGACCTCGGACACGGAGATGACAGCTACCGTCCAGGCCAAGGTCGGACCGGTCAAGGCGGTCTTCAACGGGCACGTCACCCTCTCCAACATCGACCCGCCCAACGGCTACACCATCACCGGGGAGGGCAAAGGCGGCGTCGCCGGCTTCGCCAAGGGGGCCGCCGACGTGAAGCTCACGCCGGATGGCGACGGGACGGTTCTTTCCTACAAGGTGAATGCTCAGGTCGGCGGCAAGCTCGCCCAGATCGGCGGCCGGTTGATCGATGCGACCGCGAAACAGATGGCGGACCAGTTTTTCGCGGCATTCGCCGCCAATGTGGCGGGGACGCCGCCCGCTCCTCAGACCGAATCGCCGCCCGCGGCCGTCGACGAGTCCCCGCCCATGACTCCCGACGACGACGCGGGCGAAATCGCGGTGATTGCCGATGTGATCCGGGATCCCGAGGTGACCGCCGAGGCGGTCGAGGAACGGCTCGAGGCGGCCGCGGGGCGCGGTGTGCTCGGCGGGCCCTACATGTGGGGTCTGCTGGCGCTCGTCGTCGTCATCGTCGCGATCCTGATTCTGAGGTAGTGCGGGACAGAGCGGGACAGCCCATGAGGACAAGGGCAAGCAAAGGGGAGAAGGACCAATGACCGGTGTGTCGTTGACGGTGAACGGGAAGGCGACCTCGAGCGAAGTCGAGGATCGCACGCTGCTCGTCGAGCTCCTGCGTGAGAAGCTTGGACTCACCGGCACTCATGTCGGCTGCGACACATCCCAGTGCGGCGCCTGCGTGGTGCTGGTGGACGGAAAGGCCGTCAAATCGTGCACGATTCTCGCTGTCCAGGCGGACGGCTCGGCGGTGACCACCATCGAGGGGCTCGCCAGGAACGGCGAACTCCACCCGATGCAGGCGGCGTTCCACGAGAACCACGGACTCCAGTGCGGCTTCTGCACGCCGGGCATGATCATGACGGCGGTCGACATGGTGAACCGCCTCGGCAAGAACCTCGACGAGGCGACCGTCCGTCATGAGCTCGAAGGCAACCTCTGCCGCTGCACGGGCTATCACAACATCGTCAAAGCCATCCAGGCGGGCGCGGCTCGCATGTAGGCACCCTGCGAACGCAAACAGGCAAGCGGACGCCGGACAACGGACGTCCTCGGGAGGAAACCATGGCACGTGACGGAATCGGAGCGCGCGTCAACCGCAAGGAAGACCGGCGATTCATCACCGGGCAGGGCAAATATACGAGCGACGTCAATCTGCCCGGCCAGCTCTACGCTGTCTTCGTTCGCTCGGAACATGCCCACGCCGCCATCAAGTCCATCGACATATCCGAAGCGAAGAGGATGCCGGGCGTGGTCGCCATCCACACCGGTCCGGAGCTCGAAGCCGGCGGCATCAAGAACCTGATCTGCGGCTGGATGATCCACTCCAAGGATGGGACGCCGATGCGGATGGGCCCCTATCCGCCGCTTGCCATCGGCAAGGTGCGATTCGTCGGCCAGCCGGTTGTGGCAGTCGTCGCGGAGACGGTCGCGCAGGCCAAGGACGCCGCCGGCGCCGTGAGAATCGACTACGAGGTGCTGCCGGCGGTGACCAACCCCGTCGAGGCTCTGCAGCCCGGCGCGCCGGTGCTGCACGATTTCGGCCCCGACAGTTCGACATGGGAGCATGGCAAGCCGCCGCCCAATCAGATCTTCGATTGGTCGCTGGGCGACGCCGCGGCAACCGATGCCGCCTTCGCCAAGGCCAAGCATGTCGTCAAGATCGAGGTGGTCAACAACCGCACCGTACCAAGCGCCCTGGAAACGCGGGCGGTCGTGGCCGAACACCGCGCCGCCGACGGTCACTTCACGCTGTGGAACACGACACAGAACCCTCATCTTCTGCGCGTCGTGCTGTCCGCCTTCATCGGCATCGCCCCTGAGAACAAGCTCCGGGTGATTGCGCCCGACGTGGGCGGTGGGTTCGGTTCGAAGATCTTCACCTATTCAGAGGAGGTCGTGTGCCTCTGGGCGGCCAAGCAGACCGGCCGGCCGGTCAAATGGACCTCGGAGCGCAACGAGGCGTTCCTGTCCGATGCCCATGGGCGGGACCATGTGACGACCGCGGAACTGGCGCTCGACGAAAACCACAGGTTCCTCGGACTGAGGGTCGACACCATCGCCAATCTCGGCGCCTATATGTCGCTGTTCTCGTCGCTCATTCCGACCTACCTCTACGCGCCTCTGCTGTCCGGCCAATATGTCATTCCCGCGATCAGCGTGAACGTCCGGGCGGTCTACACCAACACCGTGCCAGTCGACGCCGTCCGCGGCGCCGGACGACCCGAGGCGACCTATGTGCTGGAGCGGCTCATGGAGACGGCGGCGCGCCAGCTTGGCGTCGACCGGGCCGAAC
>DASSPO010000439.1:0-2445 GCA_035699585.1 Bauldia sp. | reverse complement strand
CGACGCTTAATTCTGTGCCAACGACGAGCTTCCTCCCGATTCCCGGCGATGCCGGCGCTTTGCAGAGCGGCGTCAAATGGGGCGGACTCTACGGAACGGGAGTGGTGCTCACCTACAGCTTTCCGTCGGGTACCGCCAGTTTCATCGACCCCTATGGCGACGGCGAGTTCGATAGTTGGTACCCGCTCACCTCGACCGAGAGGGTGGCGGTGCAGACGGCGCTTGTTCAATGGGGATCCGCCGCCAACATCGCGTTCGTGGAGGTCGCCGACAACAGTGAGGTTGTCGGGGACCTTCGCTTCGTGGTGACCGATAACGCCTATGACGAGACGGCCCATGCCTATCTGCCCGGCGACTACCCTGAAGCCGGCGATGTCTGGTTCCTCAACGGCGAATGGCACAAGCGGCCGAACTCCGACGTCAAGCAAGGATCCTGGGACTATCTCGTGATCCTTCACGAGGTCGGGCACGCGATCGGTCTCGAACATTCTTTCGAGCAGCCTCAGAGGATCTCGCAGGCGTACGACAGCTTCGCCTATACCGTCATGTCCTACTCGGCCACGCCGGGCGGAAATTCGGTGGCGAGCTTCTACCCGACGACGCCGATGTACTACGACCTGGTCAATATCCAGGGCATGTACGGTCGCGGCGTCCACAATCCCGGGGACACCGTCTACACGTACAAGGACGGGAAGGCCTACTGGGAAACGATCGACGATAGCGGCGGCATTGACACGATCGTCCGCAAAGGCAGTGACAAAGGGCTCATCGACCTCAACATCCATCACTGGAGCGACCTTGGCCGATCGATCGAGTTCAGCCATAGCTCCACCCGTTGGACGGTGATGATCGGCCCTGAGACGCTGATCGAGAACGCGACCGGCGGTGCGGGCAAGGACAAGATCATCGGCAATGCCCTCGCCAACGTCCTCGCGGGGCGCGAGGGGAAGGACGACCTGCTGGGCGGCGCAGGCCCGGACAGCTTTCTGTTCGACGTCAAGCTGAAAGCCGCCAACGTCGATACGATCAGGGACTTCACGCCCGGCGCCGACCTGCTGTGGCTCTCTCACGCGGTCTTTGATGCGATCGGCCCCGGTCTCATGAGTGCTGCGGACTTCGCGGGTCAGTTCGACTACGCCAACGGGCTCCTCAAGTACCACGGCAAGCCGGTCGTGAGGCTCGCCGGCGCCCCGGCGATCGATGAGGGGGATCTCGTCATCGTCTAGCGTAGGGGCCAGTCCTTGGCGGCATTCGTGCTTCTCGTTCGGTCGCGATGATTTGATCGTACCGGCAGCGGCCAAGTCAGACAGGGAAACATCCGGCTAGGGCCGGGCAGGGACCAGCTTCGCCTTGACCGGCAGCTCGCACAATCGTGACCTCTAGTCGTCCTGGTCGGGTGAGACGCGGATGTCCGCGCCCGAAGCAAGGTGGCGGTGGTAGGTGCCGCCGTTCCTGGCCGGGACGTTTCTCGGCGCTGTCAGGCCAGCACGGCCCTCTTCCGCAACCGGAGTCGGTGCCATATGTAAGGCCGGCACCGCCCCGGGGATTCGCGATCCCCCTCCAGATTCCATAGGTAAGCCATGAGAGATCCGCTCGACTATTACATGCAGACGCTCGTGCCGATGGTGGTCGAGCAGACCAACCGTGGCGAACGCGCCTACGACATCTATTCGCGGCTCCTCAAGGAACGGGTGATGTTCATCACCGGGCCGATCGAGGACCACATGGCAACGCTGGTTACGGCGCAGCTCCTCTTTCTCGAGGCCGAGAACCCGAAAAAGGAGATCGCCATGTACATCAATTCGCCCGGCGGCGTGGTGACGTCGGCGCTTGCGATGTATGACACGATCCAGTTCATCAAGCCGGCCGTCTCGACTTTCTGCATCGGCCTCGCGGCCTCGGCCGGGTCGCTACTGCTTACCGCCGGCGCGGCAGGAATGCGCTTCGCACTCCCCAATGCCCGCATTCTCCTCCATCAACCCTCGGGCGGATTCCAGGGACAGGCATCGGACATCGAACGGCATGCCGAGGACATCATCAAGATGAAGCGGCGGCTCAATGAAATCTACGTCAAGCATACCGGTCAGAACTACGAGACGATAGAACGCACCCTCGACCGGGATTTCTTCATGACGGCGGAAGAGGCGCAGCAGTTTGGCCTGATCGACAAGGTTCTGACCACGCGCGACGCGCTGGACGGCGAAAAGGCGGCGTAGGGCAAGCCGTCAAGTGGAACGGGTCGGGCCGACGGCTCCGGTCCAACCCCTTCCGTTCGGCGCGGTTTGACCCTATGTAGGCGGCGCATCGGGCGTGCTCGCATTGTGCGCCGGGTCATAGCCAGCAACCTCCGGCACGTTAAGTATCTCTTGAACATATCGCTCCTAGCATGATTGGATTGGGCTAGGCGGTTTGCGTGCCGGGGTTATCGCGTTAAGGTGCCTACGA
>DASSPO010000438.1:0-2221 GCA_035699585.1 Bauldia sp. | reverse complement strand
GTTCTGTTTCCGCGGAGCTCAGCGCTGGGCTCGGAAGATATACGGGATCTCTGGGATGCAGTCCTCCGGGCGCTGCCCCGCATCGACGTCGTTTTCCTCGACAAGATGCCCGAGCATGTCGGAGGCCTGTCGAACCCGCTTGTCCGGCTCGGCGCAACACCGATCGGAATCTCCGGTCACGCGACAGCCCTCACCGGATCGTGGACCTCATTCGAGGCAACTCGTCTGCCGCGCCGCCGGACCCTGCGACGTTACCGCCGAAGGCTTGCCGCGATCGGTCCGGTTCGGTTCGAGATTCCCGAGAGTCCGGAACGTCGTGAGAAGGTGCTCGCCGCGATGGTTCGCCAGAAGGAGCGACGTTTCGCCGAGACTGGGGCGACCGGCTTCCGCAGTCCCGGCAAGATGGAGTTCTTTCTTGAGGCCGGTCGGCGCCTGGCAGAGGGGCCCGTCCATCTTTCGGCCCTGGTCGTCGGTGACGAGATCGTCGCCACGCACCTCGGCTATGTCTACGATCGACGCTTCTACCAGATCATGCCGACTTACGAAGGCGGTCCCTGGCAGGCGTTGTCGGTGGGCCGGCTGCTCCACGAGGACCTCATCGAATGGAGCTTCAGGAATGGCATCGGCATCTTCGACTTCGGCATCGGAGACGAGGCCTACAAACTCGAATATTGCGACGAGATGCTCCCCCTTCACCGCATTGTCATGCCGCTGACCGCCGCGGGCCGCATTTACCTGACGGCGCTTGATGCTCGGGACAGGATACGCGACTCGGCGTTGTGGGCTCGCGTTCGCGCGTTCAAGCGGGGCCTGTCACCGTCCCCTTCCGGCCCGGGTGACGACGAGCCTTAGCCTGCCCGACCGTTGGCCACGCGACCGGCCGCCCGGCGCCAGATCGCCGCCAGCCGAACCACATATCCCTCGATATTGTACCGCTCCCTATGGGTCTCCAGCGCGGCTTCGCCGAGTCGCTGCCTGAGATCGGGATCGTCCAGAAGTTTTCGGATCGCCTTCGTCAGCGCGTCGACATCTCCCGGCGGCACGAGCAGGCCGTTGCTCCCGTCGACGATCACATCGGGGATGGCCCCGACCGGCGTTGCGACCACGGCGGTTCCGCAGGCCATGGCCTCGAGGACCGACATCGGCAGGTTTTCGGCAAACGATGGAAGCACGAACACGTCGGCCCCCTCGATGAGGCCCCGGACGGCGTCCGGATCGAGCCAGCCCGGTATAGCGACGCGATCGGCGATCCCAAGGCGGGCCACCGCCTCGCGACTATCTTCGACCGCTCCGTTGCCGGCAATGGTTGCGGTCCAGTCTGGCCGGTCCGCCATGTTCCCCAACGCCGCGATCAGTTGTGGCGTCCCTTTTCGTTCGCCAAGCGCGCCGAGAAACACGATATGAACTTTGTCGTTGCCGCGCCGGCGCCGTGCCGATGACATCGCTGTTGCGTTCGGCAAGACAACGATCCGGCTTGCCGCTTTCGGTGCATGCTCGGCCACGAAAGTGGCCCAGTAGTCGCCCAGCACGATCACGGCCGCGCTGCTGACGAGCAGCCGGTCGATCGCCCGCGCCAGCCGCGGACCCGCTTCAATCCAGAACGTGTCGAACCGTGAGCCGTGGATGTGGACCACGTAGGGAAGTCGCATCCGGCGCGCCAGAGCCGCGAGGATGAGCTTGCGATAAGTGCTGCCGCGAACCGAGAGATGAACGTGAAGGAGGTCGACCCGCCCGGTCAGCCCCGCCATGCCGAGCCGGATGAGACCGGACAGCGTGAAGAACGGCGACAAGAGGATGTTACCTTGTCCGCGAAGCACCAGGCGACGGAGGCTCAGGTTGAGTTCCGGACTCCGCTCCACCGCATCGAAGATCAGGTCGTTCAGGCGATCGATCCCGCCTTGCCCGCCGCGGCCGAGCGGCGTCGCCACAAGCACGCGCAAGGGCGCGCTCTTCGCCTCGGATCTGTTCACCGATTTGCTCAGACTTCGGCCGGCACTCGTCGCGGGACCTTCCATCCGCGGTCGGGTGGCTTCCGAGGCAGGTTCCTGCAGTCCCCGACGGAACGGGTAGATGTCGGTCGGCTCAGGCAAAGAGGAAATCGTCGGCATCTAGCTTTGAGGCGGACACGCCCTTGAAGGTGATCGAGCTGACATCGCTGGTGATCACCACGCTCTTGCCGCCACTCATAGCGTCCTTGACCTCGTCGAAGTTGGCGAAGACG
>DASSPO010000437.1:0-2548 GCA_035699585.1 Bauldia sp. | reverse complement strand
CGCCATTTCCGTGGTGCCGACCTTCGTAGTGCCCTCGCTCCAGATATCGGCGGTGCGGATGCCGCGGTCGAGCGTCGCCGCGATGGCTTGGTCGAGGAGGTTCGCCTCGGCGACCATGTCGAATGAATAGCGGAGCGCCATGCCGAAACTCGCGATCATCGCGATCGGATTGGCGATTCCCTTGCCGGCGATGTCCGGTGCCGAGCCGTGCACCGGCTCATAGAGGGCGCGTCGGCGTCCGGTCTTCGGGTCTGCGGCGCCGAGGGAGGCCGAAGGCAGCATGCCGAGGGAGCCGGTCAGCATTGCCGCGACATCGGAGAGCATGTCGCCGAAAAGATTGTCGGTGACGATCACGTCGAACTGCTTCGGCGCGCGGACGAGCTGCATGCCGCCGGCATCGGCGAGCATGTGATCGAGTTCGACGTCCGGGTAGGAGCGCTTGTGGACCTCGGTCACCACCTCGCGCCACAGAACGCCGCTTTTCATGACGTTCCGCTTCTCCATGGAAGTGACCTTGTTCCGCCGCGTTCGCGCCAGCTCGAAGGCGGCGGCGGCGATCCGCTCGATCTCGTAGGTGTCGTAGACCTGGGTGTCGATGGCCCGCTTCTGGCCGTTTCCGAGGTCGCGGATTTCCTTCGGCTCGCCGAAATAGACGCCGCCGGTCAGCTCGCGGACGATCAGGATGTCCAGCCCCTCGACCAGCTCGCGCTTGAGCGACGACGATTCGGCGAGCGCGGGGTAGCAGATGGCGGGGCGCAGGTTGGCGAACAACCCGAGATCCTTGCGGAGACGAAGAAGACCCGCCTCCGGCCGCGCCTCGTAGGGGACATTGTCCCATTTCGGCCCGCCCACCGAAGCGAGCAGCACCGCGTCCGCGGCGAGCGCCTTCTCCATCGTGGCGTCGGAGATCGCCATGCCGTGCACGTCGTAGGCTGAGCCGCCGACCAAATCCTCCTCGAACGAGAAACCGGCGCCCCGGGCGTTGAACCATTCAATGATCGCCCGGGTCGCTCCCATCACCTCGGGTCCGATGCCGTCGCCGGGAAGGAGAAGGAGGTGACGGGTCATCGAGAGAACCTCAGTGTTGACAGGGACGAGGGTGACGAGGGGTAAAGGCGGGGAAATCTCCTAATCACCGGCCATCACAATGGCAACGGGGAACGGTTTCCCGCGGCGCCCGTTGCGGGAATGGCGGCGGGGCATGACCGGGAGACACAAAGTGATCCACCTCCGATTCGCCGCCGCGGCACTGGGAGCGGTGCTGTCCATGCCCGCCTTTGCCCAGGAAAGCACCACCGTCACGCTCCGGAACGCGGACGGCGACGACGTGACGACGCTCACCTTGTCCGATGCCGGCCACGGCATTCTCGTTACCGGCACGCTGAGCGGCGTGGAACCCGGGCCGCATGCCATCCACTTCCACGAGGTCGGCAAATGCGAGCCGCCGTTTGAGAGCGCCGGCGGTCACCTCAACCCGACCGGCAAGCAGCACGGTCTTCTCAATCACGCCGGCCATCACGCCGGCGACCTGCCGAACATCGTCATGCCGGAAGAAGGCCAGGGCGCAATTCAGCTTTTCGCGGACGGCGTGGCGCTCGCCGTCGGACAGGAAGGGAGCCTTCGCGACGACGACGGAACCGCGGTCATCATCCACGCGGGTCCGGACGACTACAAGACCGACCCGAGCGGCAACTCGGGGGATCGCATCGCCTGCGGCGCGATCGACTAGGATCCCCGCCGGAACAACGGCCTTGTGTCGCACTCCCCTCGTGATACCTCTGCCATGGCGGGCATTTGCCGAGGCGGGGGACAATGGGAGCGGCGACGGAAGTGCGGAAGGTCATCGCGCCGGTGCGCCTGCTGGTCGCCGCCGCGGCGGTCCTTGTCACCATCGCCGGCACCCAGCTTTTCGCGCTCGCCGAGCAGACCGACTTCTACTTCGCCTGGACGATCAAGCCGCCGCTCACCGCCGCCTTCCTCGGGGCATCGTATTGGGCGAGCCTTTTCCTGCTCCTCGATATCGTCCTGGTGGCGACCTGGCGACAGGCGCGGGCAGGCCTCATCTCGATCCTCGCCTTCACCACGCTCACACTCATCCTGACGCTCCTCCATCTTGACCGCTTCCATTTCGGTGCAAGCCAGACGCTGCCCGTGATCGCCGCCTGGGCCTGGCTCGTCGTCTACGTCGTGACGCCGGTCGCCTTTGCGCTCAGCCTGTGGGCGCAGTTGAGGATACCGGGGGATGATTCGCCGCCGAGCGGACCTTTGCCGTCATTGCTTCGGGCTCTTTTCCTCATCCAGGCCGGCATCCTTATCGTCTTCGGCGTTGCCCTTCTGGTGGCGCCGACTGCCGCCGCGGCGTGGTGGCCAGGGCCGCTCACGCCCCTCACCGGACAGGCCGTCGGCGCCTGGCTGGTCGCCGTCGCGATTGCCGGAGCGGGCGTACTGGTCGACAACGACCGGCGGAGTGCCGCCGGACCCGCGCAGAGCTACGCGTTCTTCGGCATCCTGCAGCTCCTTGCCGTGGCCCGGTTCTCAGGCGATATCG
>DASSPO010000436.1:0-20195 GCA_035699585.1 Bauldia sp. | reverse complement strand
GGTCGCCTCGGCGCTCTGAACTGCGGGAGATTGTTATGATGCGCCGCCGGCAGGCGCATCAAAAAGGGGAGGAGCACAATGGCGGAGATACCGTTCATCGACACCCATTTCCATCTCCACACCATGATGCACCCGACGCTCCGCTACAGCTGGCTCGAGCGCGACGCGGTGCACCCGCTCCTCGGCCCGATCTATTCGATCAAGCCGCCGCAATATGACATCGAGGACTATATCGCCGAGATACGCTTCTCGAACGTGCCGAAGGCAATCCACGTCGAGGCGGCGGTAGGCACGCCAGATCCGGTCGACGAGACCGCCTGGCTCCAGGAGATGGCCGACAAGCACGGCTACCCACACGGGATTGTCGCCGAGGTCCATCTTGCCCAGCCGGACGCGGAGGCTGTCATCCAACGGCATCTGCAGTACAGAAACGTCCGCGGTGTCCGCGACTTCGGTCCCGGCGACTACCTTATCAATCCCGACTGGCAGCGCGGCTTTCGGTTGCTCGGCAAGTATAACCTTGTCTCCTGCGTCGACACGCGGCCCGAGCGCTCGGCCAAGCTCGCCGCGCTCGCCAGGAGTTCGCCCGAGGTCACCGTCTGTGTCGATCACTGCGCTTTTCCGCAGGCGCGTGACAAGGAGTATTTCGAGATGTGGCGGCGGGCGATGAAGGAACTTGCCGAGGTTCCGACCATTCACATGAAAGTCTCTGGCCTGGGCATGCGCGACCCGCGCTGGACGGTCGAAAGCATCCGGCCCTGGGTACTCTCCTCGATCGAGATCTTCGGCGTCGACCGGATCGTTTTCGGCACCAACTGGCCGGTCGACCGAATGTTCAGCTCCTACCCGGATCTGATCAATGCCTACGCCGAGATCATTTCCGGGTTCTCGAAGGACGAGCAGCTCAGGATGTTTTCTGCCAACGCCGAGAAGCTCTTCCGAATCTGATTGAGGAGAGCACGATGACCGGCACGCCCCATGACATCGTCGTTGGCACCCATCATGTCGGCATGAGCGTCGCGAGCCTCGATCTGGCGCTTCGCTTTTGGGAGAGCTTCCTCGGCCGCCCCGCACGCTGGCGCACCGTCCTCGACAAGCCCTATCTCGCCCGCCACGTCGGTTATCCGGGCGTGAGTATCGATGCCGCCTTCGTCGACCTGCCGGGGGGCGGTATCCTCGAGCTCCTCGACTACCGTGTTGAAGGCAAGGCCCAGAATTCCGATGCCACCGCCAATCCCGGCAACGTCCATCTCTGCCTCGCGGTGTCCGATTGCGACGCCGCGTGGAAACGGGCCGTCGCCCTTGGCGCCCGGCCGATAGTCCCGGAGGGGCCGATCGAAGTCACGCATGGTCCGAACGTCGGCGCGCGTGCCGCATATCTCCGCATCCACGACGGCATCACGCTGGAGCTGTATCAGAAGGCGCCGGCCGCGGCGGTTGCGGCATGATCAAGCGGATCAGCCTCGTCCGGCGCAAGCCGGGCCTTACCCACGAGCAGTTCCTCGCCCATTGGATGGGTCCGCACGCCGACATCGTACGCGGTCTCCCGGGTCTCCGGGGCCTCCGCTTCGGCGCGGTGACCCGGTGGCACCCGGAGGAGGCCTATTGGGACGGCATCGGCGAGATCTGGTTCGATAGCGTCGAGGCGGCGGAGGCGGCGTTTCGCGCCGAGCCCCATATCAGTCGGCTCATCGAGGACCGGAAGCTCTTCCTCGGCGAGGCGCAATGGTGCTTCGTTGAGGAGCACACTGCGGTGCCCCCGCCGGCGTGAGGGGAAATATGCGACGGTTCTTCAGTGAATCACGGAGAAGCTCGGAGGTTCCGGAGCGTCCTTCTCGCCACGGCAACGGGCGGGTGAGCATGTCGCGAGGTTCAATACATCAGCCACCCGCCGGAGACATTGATTGTCGCTCCGGTGATGTACCCGGCGTGGTCGGAGGCGAGGAACACCACCGTCCCCGCCACCTCGCTCGGCGCCGCCATATATCCCAGCGGTATCTGCGCCGCGACCGCCTGGAGCGCCTCCTCCGTCATGCCGCTGCGCATCATTGCGGTGTCGGCCGCGCCAGGCGAAACGGCGTTGACGGTGATCTTGTCCTTGGCGAGGCTTCGCGCCAGGCCGCGAGTCATCGATACGATGCCGCCCTTGGTTGCGGCATAGACGACCGACCCGCCATAGCCTCCGC
Organism: Bauldia sp.; assembly: GCA_035699585.1. Lineage (GTDB taxonomy): Bacteria > Pseudomonadota > Alphaproteobacteria > Rhizobiales > Kaistiaceae > Bauldia. Next base: position 18,009 of record DASSPO010000436.1, on the reverse strand, counting down.
TCCAGAAGCCCTGCGAGGTGAAGTTGATGATCCGCCCGCCGCGCCCCTGCCGGCGGAGCACGCGCGCCGCGGCGCGGTTGAGGAAGAACGCGGCCTTGAGGTTGACGTCGTGCTGGAAGTCCCAGTCTTCTTCCGTCACCTCGTCGATGTTCCCTCTGCGGACGAGGACCGCCGCTGCGTCGACCAGCACGTCGAACCGTCCGAAGGTCGTCGCGACGCCCTCGATCATCGCCTCATGTTGGTCGATCCGGCGGAGGTCCATGCCGATGGCGCGATGGGGTCCGCCGGGGAGGTCGGCAATCAACGCGTCGACCGCCTTCTGGTCGAGGTCAACCGCCGCGACCTTCGCGCCGGCCGCTGCGAAGGCCGTAACCACCTCGCGGCCGATGCCGCCGGCGGCGCCCGCCACCACCACGCCCTTGCCTTCGAGGCCCGCCCCGATCGACCACGCCATGCCGTCCTCCCGTCATCCCCGCGCTGCTCATCCCGACGCGTTGTTCCCAAAGTTTCTAGGGGCTCCCGCCATGACTGCCAATGGAGCATTTGAGGGAAAAGTCGCAGTTGTGACCGGCGCCGCCCGCGGCATCGGCGAAGCCATCGCCACCGCGTTCCGCGACGAGGGCGCTGTCGTCTTCTCACTCGACCTCGGCGAGCCCGAGACGCGCCACTCCGGCGTTCACTATCTCACCGCCGACGTCTCCGATGCAGGAAGCGTCGCCGCCTCCTTCGAGGTGGTCGATCACGAGGTGGGGCGTGTCGACGTGCTCGTCAACAACGCCGGTATCCAGCGCGTGGCCCTCGCCCAGAAGATGAGCCACGCCGACTGGCATTCGGTCCTCAACACGCATCTCACCGGCATGTTCTTCTGCGCCGCCGAGGCGATCCGGCGCATGCGCCCACTCCGGAAAGGGGCGATCGTCTCGATTGCCTCCGTCGCCGGCATCGTCGGCATTCCCGGCCGCGGGCCCTACAGTGCTGCCAAGGCCGGGATCATGAGTCTCACCCGCGTGCTCGCGCTCGAGAACGCTACGGCCAATATCCGTGTCAACGCCGTCGCACCGGGCTTCACCCGCACCAAGCTCATCGACCAGGCATTAAAGGACGGCTCGCTCCGCGCCGAGTGGCAGCTCGAGCGCGTGCCCATGAAACGCCTTGCCGAACCGGGCGAGATCGCCGACGCCGTCCTCTATCTCGCGAGCGATAAGGCGAGCTACATCACCGGCCAGACCCTCGTGGTCGACGGCGGGTGGACGGTGCAGGGCGTCAACCACGTCCCCGACTGGCTCGATGCCGACAAGAGTGAGGCGTAAGCCAGAGTATGGCGGGTCCGGAGATGCCGCGCCTCGAACCGCCGCCCACGCGGTTCAACATGGCCCACTACTGCCTCGGTGCCGGGCCCCCGCGCGATCCGGACAAGACCGGTTTCATTCTTGTCGTCGATGCCGATCGGCCGGACCAATCCGAGCACTGGACTTATGCCGCGCTCGACGAAGCAGTCCGCCGAACCGGCGCCGGCCTGCTCGCAGCCCGCGTGCGGCCTGGCGAACGGCTGGTGATCGCGCTCTCCAATACTGGCGACTATCTTCTCCTGTTCTTCGGCGCCATCGCTGCCGGCATCGTTCCCCTTCCTGCCTCGTCGCTGCTCACGCCCGCCGAGATCGAATTCCTCATCGCCGACGCAGAACCCGCTGCGGTTGCGCTTGCCGAAAGGTCAAGCATCGCCGTTCCGCACGGCATCCGCGTCCTCCGTTCTGAGGATATCGCGGCGATCCGTGCCGCACCGCCGCTTCCCCGCTATGCCGATACGGCTCGCGACGATCCTGCCTTCCTGATCTACACATCCGGCACCAGCCGCCGGCCAAAAGGCGTACTCCACGCGCAGCGAAGCGTCTGGGGACGACGGCCGACCTATGCCGGATGGTCGGGCATCGGTGCGGACGATGTGCTGCTCCATGCCGGGGCCTTCAACTGGAGCTACACGTTGAGTGCCGGCCTCGCCGACCCCTGGGCCAACGGCGCTACCGCGGTCCTCTATTCCGGCCCCCGCGACCCGAGCGTCTGGGTGAAGCTGATCGGCGGCACCGGCGCCACTCTCTTTGCCGCCGTCCCTGGCATCTACCGGCAAATGCTGAAGCAAGCGGACATCGGGCGGACCGGGATCGGTCGGCTTCGTCATGGCCTCGTCGCCGGAGAGGCGTTGCCGCCCTCGGTACTTGCCGAGTGGCGAACCGCTACCGGGCTTGAGCTCTACGAGGCCTTCGGCATGAGCGAATGCTCGACCTTCATTTCGAACCGCCCCGGCCTGCCGATCCGTCCCGGCAGTCCCGGCCAGCCACAGGCCGGTCGACGCATCGCGGCCCTTCCTGTCGACGGCGGCACTGAGGCTCGGCCACAGGGTGAGACCGGGCTCCTTGCCGTGCACCGCTCCGATCCTGGCCTCATGCTCGGTTACTGGCGCCGGCCGGAGGAGGATGCCGCCGCGTTCCGCGGCGACTGGTTCGTGAGCGGTGATCTGGTTTCGGTCGACGGCGACGGCTATGTCTGGTTTCACGGCCGTGCCGATGACGTGATGAACGCCGGCGGCTTCCGGGTCTCTCCGCTCGAGGTCGAGGCAGCGCTCGCCGGTCACCCCGCAGTGGCCGAGGTCGCCGCTGCCGAACATGAAATTCGTGACGGTGTCCGCATCATTGCGGCCTGGATCGTGCCGAAGCCCGACGCCGCCGCCAACGCGGCACTGGCGCGGGAGATCGTCGCGCGCGGCAGCGAGACGCTCGCCGTCTACAAGAGGCCGCGGGAAGTCTTCTTCGTCGAAGCCCTTCCTCGCACGTCGAACGGCAAGGTTGCCCGGCGTCTCCTCTCCTCGCTCGAGGCAGCACCCGTGCTTGGCCGGACGCCGTAAGGTGCCTCGTTGCCGTGGCGGAGTAGGCCAAAACCTGAAAATATCGGGCCGGCCAAGAAAGACTGCGATCTTGGGGGAAGCGCCATGCTGCTCGGATTCAATCTTCTTCTTTGGGCGAGCCAGATCACCGAGGAACACTTTCCGCTCTTCGCGAAGATCAAGGCTGCCGGTTACGACGGGGTCGAGCTGCCGTTCTTCGGCGGCAAGCCGGAGGACTACATCCGGGTCGGCCGCGAGATCAGTAACAGTGGCCTGCGTGCCACCGCCGTCTGCGTGATCCCCGACAAGGAGCACGACTGTACGAGCAGCGACCCGAAAGCCCGTGCCGGCGGTCTCGCCCACCTCAAGTGGGCTCTCGACTGCCTCGAGGCGGTCGGCGGCGAGGTGCTCTGCGGCCCGTACTACCAGCCTCTCGGCATCTTCTCGGGCAATCCGCCGACGCCCGAAGAGCGCGCCGGGATCGTCGAGGTCCACAAGGAGGCGGCGCGCTACGCCGCAAAGGCCGGCATCAAGATGGCGGTCGAGCCGCTCAATCGGTTCGAGTGCTATGCCCTCAACACGATCGCCGACGCCGCCGACATCGTTCGCCGCGTCAACGAGCCGAACTACGGGCTCCTCTACGACACCTTCCACACCAATATCGAGGAAAAGGATCCCGTTGGGATCATCACCCCGAACATCGAGCACATCATCCATGTCCATACCTCGGAGAATGACCGCGGCACGCCGGGCAAGGGTCACGTCCCGTGGGCTGCCACCTTCAAGGCATTGAAGGAAGGCGGTTACGACGGCTGGTATGTGATCGAGGCCTTCGGCCGCGCGCTCCCGGGCATCGCCGAGGCGACCCGGGTGTGGCGCGACTTCTTCCCGCACACCGACGAGGTCTACCAGTTCGGCCACGATTTCCTGCGCTCGGAATGGGCCAGGGCCTGAGCTGGATCACGAGGGAGGAGAACCACGATGAAATCGATCAAGGGACCGGCGATCTTCCTCGCACAATTCGTCGGCGACAGGCCGCCGTTCAACAGCTTCGATGCGATCTGCCGGTGGGCGTCTTCACTCGGCTACAAGGGGGTCCAGATTGCCGCCTGGGATTCGCGGCTGATCGACCTCACGAAAGCCGCGGAGAGCAAGACCTATTGCGAGGAGCTCGAGGGAACTGCGGCCAAGCACGGCGTGGAGATCACCGAACTCGCCACGCACCTTCAGGGCCAGTTGGTCGCGGTCAACCCGGTCTTCGATGATGCGTTCGACGCCTTCGCGGCGCCGGAGGTCCGCGGCAACCCGAAGCGGCGACAGGAATGGGCCGTGGAGCAAGTGAAGCTCGCGGCGCGCGCGAGCCGCAATCTCGGCCTTGATGCTCACGTCACCTTCTCCGGCGCGCTCGCCTGGCCGTTCCTCTACCCGTGGCCGCCGCGCCCGGCCGGTCTTGTCGAAACCGCCTTCGAGGAGCTCGCCCGGCGTTGGAAGCCAATCCTCGACCTTCATGACGAGCTCGGCGTCGATGTCTGCTTCGAGCTGCACCCCGGCGAGGACCTGTTCGACGGCACCACCTTCGAGCGCTTCCTCGATAAGCTCGGCGGGCACAGGCGGTGCTGCATCAACTACGACCCCTCCCACTTCCGCCTGCAGAACCTCGACTACGTCGGCTTCATCGACGTCTACCATGAGCGGATCAAAGCATTTCACGTCAAGGACGCCGAGCTCCGCTCGACTCCCAAGCAGGGCGTCTACTCGGGCTTTTCCGACTGGCCGGACCGTGCCGGCCGGTTTCGCTCGCCCGGCGACGGCGATGTCGACTTCGGCGCGATCTTCACCCAGCTCTCGGTCCACAACTATGACAGCTGGGCCGTGCTCGAATGGGAATGCGCGATCAAGAACCGCGACGATGGCGCCCGCGAAGGGGCGGAGTTCATACGCAGGCAGCTCATCAAGGTCAGCGAAAGCAATTTCGACGATTTCATCGACCAGGGCGCGGACCGGAGCGCCGTCGACCGCGCGCTGGGGCTTGCGCATAGGGCGGGGAGCTGAAGGCGCCTGAGCGAGGGAGAATGCGAAGTGCAAGCATGGTGCGCCACCGCCGGCGAGCTGCACCCATCCATTGGGATGACAGAGTGCGGGACAACTATGCCGCCGGCCGGACCCGATGCGCCGCCTTCGCCGCCAACTGTTTCGTTGTCACCACGGTTTCCGCGGCCGCCTGCCAGTAGCGGCCCTCGAGTTCGATGTTGAACACGACGTCGTCGGGGAACGCACAGGCGTCGATGATTGCCTCCCAGGGGAGGTTCCCCCACCCGACCGGCAGGTGGAGGTCGCCATGGCCGAAGGCGAGCTTCTCGCCGACTCCGAAGGTCCAGATATCGTCGGCGAGGCCGAAATTATCGTGAATATGGAGGTGCTTGGCATGGGGCGCGAGCGCCGATACCTCGGCGATCAGGTCGTCACCGGTATAGGCGCGTTGCAAGTTGGCATGACCGAAATCGAGCGTCGCCACCACGCGAGGATGGCCGATCGCGGCAAGCTCGGCGGCAAGGCGCGACGGTGTGGGGGTATAGATCCGCCCGTCGTGGCCGCGGAAGAGATTCTCCACGCACACGAACATCCCGAGGGCCTCAGCAAGATCGCCGGCCTTGGCCAGCCACTCCCGCTGATGGCCATAGGCGCTCTCGATGCCGGGAACCTGTTTCATCGGCATCATCCCGGCGTGAATCACGTAGTGGATGGCGTCGAGCTCAGCAGAAGCCTCCATCGATGCCTTGAGCACCTCGAAGTGGCGGGGCAGGCGGAACGGCTCGTCGAAGAAGTTGATGGCGAGCGGCCCGTGGACCGTGTAGCGGAAGGGGCGCCCGGCGCAGGCCGCCCGAATCGGACGAAGCGCGGCCTGCCGGATCCGGCCCCCGACCACCACGTCCATGGCGTAGAGCGGCAGCTCCACCGTCTCGCAGCCGAGGGCGGCGAGTTCGTCGAGATGGGCGTCATAATCGCGCCGTTCATCAAGCGCCGACAGTCCGGTTCCGATCACCCCCGTCATCCATCCGTCTCCGCGCTCATGTCGTCACTTTCGGCAATCGCCGACAATCTAGCGCCGGGCCTGTCACAGACCGATGACACAGGCCACCGCCAGGAAGGGTCTGCCCATCTTTCGAGCGTCGGGCAAGAGGAGCGCGTACCCGGCGGGCGCTTCGCGCATCCGGGAGCACGGAAGGCAGCGAGCCAGGATCAGCCGAGCGCGTCGCGCACCTTGCCCAGGATCACCTCGCGCTCATGCCGCGCCGTCAGCGCCGCATCCATGTCAACCGGGACGAAACGCGTCTCGGTATTCGGCTGGAGCTGGCCGATAAGATCCATGTCGGCGGAGATAACGGTCCCGACCATCATGTATCCGCCGCCCGAAACCGCGTCGCGATGGAGGACGATGGGCTCGGTCCCGCCGGGCACCTGTATCGACCCGTAAGGATAGCACGCGTCAACGATGTTGGACGGGTCGGAGCCGGCCCCGAACGGCTGTTGCCGCGGCACGAAGGCGAGCGGTCGGCCACCACGGAAGCGGTAGCCGATGCGGTCGGCTTCCGGTGCCACCTTCCAGGTATCGGCGAAGAAGTCGCGGCCGGACTGTTCGGTGATCCGATGCCAATAGAGGCCAGGGACGACGCGGAGCTCGGCCGGTTTGCCCGGCATGCGACGGAGGTTCTCCGGCACCGTGCGACCCTCCCCCTTGCTCTTGCCCACCCCGACAGGCAGTTCGTCGCCGGCCTGGAGCGGCCTGCCCTTGTGGCCGCCGAGCGCCCCGAGCGGGTAAGTCGAGCGGCTACCGAGCACCACCGGCACGTCGATGCCGCCGGAGACGGCGAGGTAGGCCCGAGCCCCCGCCTTGAGGAAGTCGAAGGATACGACGTCCCCATTCCTCACGGGGAAGGACGTCCAGGTCTCGCGAGCCTCACCGTTGACCTTAGGCGTCATCGCCGCCCCGGCGACAGCGACGATCGCATCGGACGTGAACTCGAGCTCTGGACCGAGGAACACGATCTCCAGTCCGGCCGCGCCCTCGTCGTTGCCAACGAGCAGGTTGGCGGTGGCAAGTGCGAAGCGGTCCATCGCGCCGGAGAGCGGTATTCCGAGGTGGTAAAAGCCGGGTCGGCCGAGGTCCTGTACCGTGGTCGAGAGGCCCGGGGCCTTGACTCTAATTGCCATGGAGGGTCTCCAGAAGCATACGGTTGTAGGCATCGATGTCCTTGTTGAAGGCGTCGAGGTCGAAGTCGACGTCGCGAATCCTTGGTGCGAAGCGTCCCGCTTCGACATCCGCCACCGCCGCGTCGTAAGCGGAGCGGTCGACCGGCTTCCACTTGACGATATCGCCGGGCCGGAAGAACACCATGAAGTCGCGAAGGTAGCTGATCTCCTGGTTGGGATCGTAGATCGGCATCGGAGTGATGCCGAACATCTGGTAGCCGCCCGCCCCGCGCACCGAATAGATGCAGCCGAAGCAGCCGCCGAATCCGACGGTAAGCTTGGGCGTGTCGGTGCGCGGCCGGAGGTACTTGGGCACCTCGATCTGCCGCCTGCGTTCGACCATCTGGTAGAGGAACGGAAGCCCGGCGACGAACCCGACCATCGAGACGAACCAAGGCGAGCCTGAGAACGCTTCGATGAAGGCCTCGACAGAGCCGTAGCCATTGATCCGGGCGGCAAACTCGATGTCGGTCGATTTCGGGTCCTGGTGGCGCTCGCGGAAGCGCATCAGCGTCTCGGTGGTCCAGGGGTCGCGGAAGAGAACCGGGATCTCGATGATTCGCGTCTTGATCCTGTGCTCGGATTTCTCCGCCGCCGCTTCGATGCGCTTGAGTTCAGCGAGCATGTCATCCGGCGCGATCACGTCGGGATCGAACTTGACCTGGAAGGAGGCGTTGGCCGGGCAGATCTCGGTGACGCCCCTGATCTGCGCCTCGCGGACGGCGGTGGTCATCGACAGGCTCTTGAAGAAGGCCTCGAGCGACATCGCCTCGTCGACTTCGACGAAGATGTGCTCGTCGGCGCCGAAGGAATATCTGTTCTGCATCGCCGTCGCTGCCCCTCCCATCACTTGAGTCTTTCGGCATTGCGCTCGAGCCACTGTTCGAGCCAACCGGTATGGAATTCCGCCGCGCGCACTTCCTCATCCTCGAGAAGCGCCGCATGGAGCGACCGGGTCGTCTTGACCCCGCCCACCTCGAGCTCGCGGAGTGCGCGCCTGAGGCGGGCGAGTGCGTGCTCCCGGTCTTCGCCCCAAACAATGAGCTTGCCGAGGAGCGAGTCGTAGAAGGGCGGGATCTGGTAGCCAGCATAGAGCATCGAGTCGAACCGCACGCCCGGACCGCCTGGGACACGGAGTTCGCCTACCTTGCCCGGGAACGGCATGAACCCGTTTGCCGGATCCTCGGCGTTGATCCTGACCTCGATGGCGTGGCCGTTGAGACCGATGTCCTCCTGGCGGAGACGGAGCGGATCGCCGCCGGCGATCAGAAGCATCTCGCGGACGAGATCGACGCCGGTTACCAGCTCGGTCACCGGATGCTCGACCTGGATGCGCGTGTTCATCTCTATGAAATAAAAGTCGCCGCTAGCGTCGTCGTAGAGGAACTCGAGCGTTCCTGCTCCGCTATAGTTGACCGCCTTGGCTAGGGCGACGGCAGCGGTGCAAAGCTGTGCCCGGGCTTCGGGGGTGAGGACCGGCGATGGGGCCTCCTCCCATACCTTCTGGCGGCGGCGCTGGAGCGAGCATTCGCGCTCGTAGAGATGGATCACGTCCGTGCCGTCGCCCAGCACCTGGACCTCCACGTGGCGGGCGCGCTCGATCAGCTTCTCGACATACACGCCGCCGTCGCCGAAAGCGGCGAGCGCCTCGGCGCGTGCCACGGGCATCATCTGCGCAAACTCCGCGGTGTCGCGGGCGACTCGAATGCCGCGGCCCCCGCCACCGGCCGCTGCCTTGATCATCACCGGAAAGCCCGTGGCATCGACGATCGCCCGCGCCGCCTCGAAATCGTCGATCCGGCCGTTGCTGCCGGGAATGGTTGGGACACCGGCCTTCGTCGCCGCGGCGCGGCCGGCGACCTTGTCGCCCATGAGGCGGATCGTATCGGCTCCCGGCCCGACGAAGATCATGCCCGCCTTCTTCACGGCGTCGGCGAAAGCTGCATTCTCGGCGAGGAAGCCATAGCCGGGATGGACGGCGTCGACGCCGGCGGTCCGCGCCGCGGCGATCACGGCGCCGATATCGAGATAGGACTTCGCCGCCTGGGCCGGGCCGATCTCGATCGCCTCGTCGGCGAGGCGGACGGCGAGTGAGTCGGCGTCGGCCGTGCTGTGCGCCTGGACGGTGTGGATGCCAAGCTCCTGCGCCGCGCGGACGATCCTGACGGCGATTTCTCCGCGATTGGCGACGAGGAGAGAGCGGATTGGCATGATCAGCGTCGCTCCGAGGTGGCCCGGCAGCCCGCAGGACGGTGTGGGAACATGACCCCCGCCCATCCTCCCCCTGAGGGGCTCCGGTCGGCGCGAGCGGTCATCGATTTGGCTCCCACCGGTCGGATCACGCCTCGATCTCCACCAAGGGCTGCCCGGCCATGACCGCCTCTTCGTTCTCGACCAGAAATCTCGCGATCTTGCCGCTCGTGTCGGACTTCACCTCGTAGAACGTCTTCATCACCTCGATGAGGCCGAGGGCGTCACCTTCGGCAATGATGTCGCCCGGCTCCTTGTAGGCCGGCTTTTCGGGCGCTGGTCTGCGATAGAACGTGCCGGGTAGCGGCGAAAGAATCTGCTTTGTGGCCATGGTCCCGTCTCTTGTCCTTTGGAAAGAGCTACGCCGCCTCAAGGTACGGCCTTACCGCGTCGCGGACGGCGACGGCGACCTCGACCGCGTTCGGGGTGTCGGAGTGAACGCAGATCGCATCGGCCCGGACAATCACGTCGTTGCCGTCGATCGACCGCGTCTTGCCCTCGCGGACGGCGCGGACCGACCGCTCGGCGGCCTCCGCCGGGTCGACGGCGACATGCTCCCGCGTGATGATCAATCCGCCATCGCCGCGATAGGCGAGGTCGCAATAGTACTCGGCGACAAAGGCGTGTCCTCTCGCCGTGTAGACTGACTCGTGGAGCGTGCCGGCCATGCCGAAGATCGGCACGCGGTAGACGTCCGCGGCGTCGGCCACCGCGTGCGCCACATCCTCGTTGCGGGCTGCCATGCCGTAGAGCGCGCCGTGCGGTTTGATGTGGTTGAGCGGCATCCCCTCGGCGTCGAGGAACGCTTTGAGCGCGCCGACCTGGTAAAGGATGCAGTTGGCGAGTTCCTCGCGCGGCATCTTCATCTCGCGGCGTCCGAACCCTTGAAGGTCGGGGAGCGAGGGATGCGCACCGACCTTGACGCCGTGTTTCCTGGCGAGACGAACGGTGTTTCTCATGTGGTTGAAGTCGGAAGCGTGGAAGCCGCAGGCAACATTGGCGGCGGAAATGAGCGGCATCAGCGCGGCGTCGTCGCCGATCCGGTAGAGCCCGAAGCTTTCGCCCATATCACAGTTGATGATCGTCATTCGGCCTCCTCCTATCGTCGCTTTTTCTTCTGCCGCCTCAGTCTCGCGCTCCGGCGATGTAGCGGAGCCGAAGCTGGTCGGCGATCACCGCGAGAATGAGCAACGCTCCAAGCACCACCATCTGCAGGTATGATTCGATCCGGGCGAGGTTCATGCCGTTCTGCACCAGGACGATGAACAGTGCCCCGAGCGCTACGTTCTCGACCCGCCCGACGCCGCCGCGGAGCGAGACGCCGGCAATCACGCAGGCCGCAATCGACTCGAGCGGCATCGAGGCGCCGGTGTTGGCTTCGCCCGTGTCGAGCCGAGCGGTAAGCAACATCCCGGCAATGCCGGCGAGCAAGGCGCAGAGCACGTAGGTGATGAACAGCGTGAAGCGCGTGTTGATGCCGGAGAGCCGTGCGGCCTTGAGGTTGCCGCCGACGGCGTAGAAATACCGGCCCTGCCGGGTCCGGTTGACGAACAGCCAGGTCAGGATCACCAGGATCGCCGCGGCGTAGATCGGCACCGGGATGCCCAGGATCAGCCCGAAACCGAAGAACTCGCCAAACTCGACCGGCATGCCATAGACCGGCACGCCACCGGTGAGATAGAGCGCGATGCCGAATCCCACCGACGACATCCCGAGCGTCATGATGAACGGCGAGACGCCGAAGACCGCGACACCGATCCCATTGCAGATCCCGATCACCGTGCCGGCGGCGATGCCGGCAAGAATGCCTGCCGCGATCGCGAGCCCCGCTGCGTCGGGCGAGCCCGCATAGACCGCAGCCATCACGGATGCCCCGACCACCGAGGTGATGGCGAGGATCGTTCCGACCGAAAGGTCGAAGCCCCCCGTGAGCAGGGCGAACATTTGTCCGAGCGAGACGATCATCAGGTAGACCGACTGGCGGACGACGTTGGTAAGGTTCCTGACGGTAAGGAAATTGTCCGACAGCAGCCAGAAGACGACGATGGCGACCACGAGCAGGAACGGCAGGACGCCGAGGCGGATAAACAGGGCTCTGGTCCAGTAGAAGACATCGCGCCGCGGCGCAGCGATCTGGGTGTCCCGGCTCGCCATCTAGGCCGCCTCCCGCTCGAAAAAGTGCCGGAGCAGATTCTCCTCGCTGATCTCCGACCCTTCAAGCTCGGCCTGAATCCGGCCCCGATAGAACACGTAGACCCGTCGGGTTAGATGGAGGATTTCCGGAAGGTCCGACGAAATGAGCACGATTGCCGCACCCGCTTCGCAGAGGTCGCGTATGAAGGCGTAGATCGCCGCGCGTGTCCCAACGTCGACGCCAACGGTCGGCTCGTCGAAAACGAAGACATCGACCGGGCGCGTTAGGCAGCGGGCGAGGAGAACCTTCTGCTGGTTGCCGCCCGAAAAGAAATCGACGGCGCGTTCGATCCGTCGCGGCTGGAGGTTCATGCGGTCGGCGAGTTCCGCCGTCTTGCTTGCCTCACCAACCCGATCGAGAAAGACGCCGCGCGAGAAAGGTGGGAGGTCGAGTGATGGGAGGGCCATGTTCTCCCGACACGAGCGCATCATGACGAGCCCCTCCTCGCGCCGGTCGGGGGGAACGTAGAACAGGCCACGGGTGAGAAGGTCGCGGGTTGGCGCACCGGACACGTCCTCGCCTTTGAGGAACACCCGGCCGGCGTCGATTGCCTCGATGCCAAAGGCGGCGCGCATCGTCTCCGACTTGCCGGAGCCGACCAGGCCGGCGAGGCCGACGATCTCGCCGGCCGCGACGGAGAGCGAAACATCATTCACGGTGCGCTTGGGCGTGGTCAGATGCTCGATGCGAAGGCGCTCCTCGCCTGGGGCGAAGCGAATCCTTGGGAACAGCTCGGAGATGACGCGGCCGGTCATCAACCGCACCAGCTCCTCGTCGCTCGCGGTCTTTGCGTCGAGAGTCGCCACGTACCGTCCGTCGCGCAGCACCGTGATGCGGTCGCCGATCCTTCGGATCTCCTGCATACGGTGCGTAATGTAGATGATGCCGACATCCTCCGCCTTGATCTGGTCGATGAGCGCAAAGAGCTGCTCGGTTTCCCGTTCAGTGAGCGAGGCGGTCGGCTCATCGAGGATGAGCACCGAAAGATCGGAACGGAAGGCCTTGGCGATCTCGACCATCTGCTGTTCGGCTCGGGTGAGCTGCTCAACCCGGCGCTCCGGGCGGAGGGGAAAACCGAGACGGTCGATGATCTCGCGCGCCCGCGCCCGGATTGCGCGCTTGTCGAGGATGCCGCCGCGTACGATCTCGGCGCCGAGGAAGAGGTTGTCCTCGACACTCATCTGCGGGACAAGCGAGAATTCCTGGAAGACCGCCGAGATGCCGAGGGCGCGCGCTTGGTGCACCGATTCGATCTGGATCGGCGTGCCGCGGAATCGTACTTCGCCGGCGGTCGGCCGCTGCACGCCGGCGAGGATCGAGATCAGGGTTGATTTCCCCGCACCGTTCTCGCCGAAAAGGACGTGCACCTCGCCCGCTCGAAGGGTGAAATCGACGCGGTCGAGGGCAAGCACGCCAGGATACTGCTTGCTGATCCCGACGGTTTCGAGAAGAAGCGAGGCGGCCCCTGCGGCGGAGCCGCCCACGCTTCTGTGATCCGCCGCGGTCATGCCGGTCCCCCGGAGCCGTTAGCGGATGCCGGATCACTCGACCCGAAAGATCGGCGCAAAGCCCTCCGGGGCGAGCGTCGAGCCCGTGTCGAAGTTGGCGATGTCGTCCTTGGTGACGACGAGTAGCGCCGGGCCGACATGCTTCATGTAATCCTTGCCCTCAAGGATGCGGACCGCCTGGTCGATGGCGATGCGCCCCTGGATCACCGGCGAGTCGGTCGGCGCGGCAAGGATCTGGCCGCGGCGGAGGCCCTGGTCGACGCCCGGCGTGTAGTAATAGGAAAGGATTTTGACCTGGTCGGTCAGGCCCCGGTCGCGGAGAATCGGAATCGCTGCTTCTGCCGTTACCGCCGTGCCGACGACGTACGAGATGTCGGGATGCGCCTCGAGGGTGTCCTCGACCAGCGCGGCCTGGACCTCCTTGCCGGTGTCGCCATACTTGGTCTCGACGACCTCCACCGCGCTGCCCTTCACCGCTTCAAGGAAGCCGGTATTGCCCGCCTCGACCCAGCCGGCGCCCGCTGGCCCCGGGAACCAGGCAACCTTCACCGCTTCTGAACCCGCCGGATGGAGCTTGGCGAGGTACTCACCCGCCTTCGCCCCCATCTCTCCGAAGGAGACCAGCGACTTGGCCGACAGCTCCGGCGAGGAGATGCCGTTGATCACGTCGATCACCGGGATATTCTTCTTGCGGATGTCGGCCACGAGGTTGTTCAGGCCGTCATAGGAGATGGCGCCGATGATCACCGCCTGCGCGCCCGCGGCAACGCAATCCTCGATCTGCGACACTTGTTTCTGGAGCTGGTCGTAGCCGCCGGCTTCCACGAGCTGCATCTTGACGCCTTGGCGTTTGGCCTCATCGGCCACGCCGTAGTTGACCGCGAGCCAGTAGGCGTCCTTCATGTGCGGGAAGGACACGCAGATCTCCCAAGGCTGCGAAGCCTTCTCAAGGGGAACGTAGTCGACCGTGGTGCGCGGGCTCGCCATGTCAAATGGCGGATCCCAGACCTCCACCGCATAGGGGAACCAGTCCGCCGCGGAAGCCGACCCGGCGGCTCCGAGGAGCAGTGCCGCGACCGCGGCGCCGGTAATGGTACGATTCATCGATTTCTCCCTCCGTCGTGGACCCGATCGCCGCGGGCGCACTCGCTTGCCCGCGCAGGTCAAGCCATATCCTTGCGCGGTGGCACGCTATTGTGAAATTCGAAAATCGATGCAGTAATATCAGGAAAACTGATATGCATCGAAACGCTGCAGGACCCCATTCAAACTGCTTCTGAAATGACCGTTTCTCTTCGTCACCTCCGTTATTTCGTCGCCGCGGCCGATACCGGCCAGGTTTCGCGCGCCGCGGTCGAGCTCAACGTATCGCAGTCGGCCGTCACCGGCGCGATACGCCAGATCGAAGCGCGGATCGGGGCCCGCTTGTTCGACCGCCACGCGACCGGCGTTTCGCTCACGCTGGAAGGCAGCCGCTTTCTCCAGCACGCAAGGAACATCGTGGCCTCGGTGAACGAGGCTCTCCGTATTCCAACCTCGGCCTCTGCCAACATCAGCGGTCAGGTACGGATTGGCGTTACCTACACCGTTGCCGGGTACTTTCTGCCCCAGCATCTCGCGCGCTTCGCCCGGAGCTACCCTCATGTCGCGATAGAGATGCGGGAGGCAGCGCGTCCGGCGATCGAGGCGGATCTCCTGGCCGGTCGGATTGATCTTGCCGTGCTGCTCACGTCGAACCTCGGCAACGGCCGCGAGCTCGCCCATGAGACGCTGATTCGATCACGGCGCCGCCTCTGGCTGCCCATCGATCATCCGATGATGCGGATGACCGAAATTCGGCTCGAGCACGTCGCCCAGGAGCCCTACGTGATGCTTACTGTCGACGAAGCCGAGGAGACCGCCGAGCGTTATTGGCAGCGCACGCCATACCGGCCCAGGGTCATCTTTCGCACCTCCTCCGTCGAGGCGGTGCGTAGCATGGTGGCGAACGGATCCGGCGTTACGATCCTGTCCGATATGGTCTACCGGCCGTGGTCGCTGGAGGGCCAGCGGATCGAAACGCGAACCCTAGATGACGTGGTCCCGTCGATGGATGTCGGCATGGCGTGGCAGCGCGACGCGGACTTGCCGGCGGCGGTCCGGGCCTTCCGCGAATTCCTGAGCCTGAGCTTCAACGGCGGCGGACCGGGAATGACCAACTGAGCAGGAGGGATAGCCGCATGACCAACCGGCCGCAGGCGAAGGCAACGGTGAGACTTGACGACGGGCGGGTCAAGGCGACGGAATGGACCTTCGTCCCCGGCGCCGAGACCGGCTGGCACACCCACGGCTACGACTACGTCATCGTGCCGCTCACCGATGGACGGCTCCTTCTCGAGGAGCCGGGCGGGGGGACCCGCAAGGCGGAGCTGACCCACGGCATCCCCTACGCGCGCAAGGCCGGAGTCGAACATAATGTCGTCAACGACGGCGATGGCGAAATGCGTTTCCTCGAGGTCGAGATCGTCGGTTGACCGCAGACCTTGGCGTGGCGGGGGACATCGCGCGATTGGACTGCGCCGCCTGCCTCTGGTACCGGTCACCGCCAAGAGCGCCGAGGACTGGTCGGAATGGCGCTCCCGGAGAGCCAGCCGGCCGGGTCGGGAACAGAAATTTCCATGGACGCAGGCGTCGGCACCGCTGAGCGGCCCTATGGCGTAATTGCGCTTATCGCTGTCGCCCATTCGGTCAGCCACTTCTATCACCTGGCTGTCCCGGTGGTCTTTCCACTCATGAAAGTGTCGCTCGGCGTGAGCTATGCCCAGCTGGGCCTCATCGCGACACTTTTCTACGTTGCCTCCGGCATCTGCCAGTTCATCGCCGGATTTCTGGTCGATCACTACGGCGCGCGCCGCATCCTCTTCCTTGGCATGGCCGTCGTTTCGGGCGCGGTTCTGCTTTGCGGTCTTGCGCCATCCTATGGCTTCTATCTCATCCTCATGCCGCTTGCCGGCGTCGGCAATTCGGTCTTCCACCCGGCAGACTTCGGAATCCTCAATGCGACGGTGAAGGAGAGCTGGCTTGGCCGCGCCTATGGCGCGCACACCCTTGGCGGCAATCTCGGCTGGGCGGCCGCACCGTTGATCGTGCTCGGACTCGCTGCCTTCCTTGGTTGGCGGTCGGCACTGGTCGTGGCCGGGCTGATCGGCTTTGCGGTGCTTGGCCTCCTTCTAACGCAGTCCTCGCTCCTCGACGACGGCCTTGTCGAGCGGCGTCTGCGCCGGAAGAGCAACCCCCCGACGAAGCTCCGCGCGATCCTGCTCTCGCCGGCGATAGTGCTCTGCTTTGCTTATTTCGTGCTTCTCGCCGTCTTCCAGATCGGCGTGCAGAACTTCATGCCCACCATCCTCATCGTCGACGGTTTCACACTGTCGCTGGGCATCAGCGCGCTGACCGCATTCCTATTCGCCTCCTCTGGCGGAACCATCCTCGGCGCGGTCCTCGCCGACAGGACGCCCCATCACGACTGGATCGTCGCCGGAGGTCTCATCGTCGGTGGCGCCGCCGTCGTTGCGGTCGCCTATATCGGCGCCGCAGGCGCGATCGTCGCGGCGCTGGCGGTATCGGGGTTTGCCGTAGGCACGACGCTCCCTTCGCGCGATTTGCTCGTCCGGAACGCCACGCCGAAAGGCGCAACCGGGCGCGTGTTCGGGTTCGTCTATTCGGGGCTCGATGCCGGCGCGGCGATCGCGCCGGTCACGATCGGGGTACTCCTAGACCATGGTCAGAGCGACCTTGCCCTGTGGTTGGTCGGCGGTTCGCTCTTCCTCGCCATCGGCACGACGACAGCGATTGTCCGCTTCTCCAACCGCGGCGGCCGGAGTTCAGCGCCGGCCTGAGCTCTCTCTGCCGATCGCCTTGTAGTCGGTCTCGATCACGCGGTACGTCGTTCGGAAGGCGTTGTCGCGCGCCCGTTCCTCGCGCAATCGCGCCTCGATCTTCCGCCACCGCCACCAACCGATCGCCAGCACCACGGCAATGACCGGCAGGAGCAGGATTGCGATCCCCAAGGTAAGCACCACGAAAGCCGCGGCAAGGCCGATCGCCAACGCCATGCCGAGCACGACGCCGATCCGCATCCCCCAGCTCATATTGGTGACTTCGATTTCCCGCATGATCGACTCCGTCCGGTGGCGTGTCGGAATGTGGAGCTTCCCCTCCCTCACCACAAGCCAAGCCGCAGGCGACGGGATTGTTCACGTATTGTTCTTGACTACGCGTTCGCCTTCGGTATGGTTGTATCGGGAGCAGAGGGGCGCTCGATGGTTTCACACGTCACCACCGTCGCTTTTCAGGGTATTGAGGCCGTTCCGGTCGACGTCCAGGTGCAGATCGCGCCGGGCCAACCTTATTTCGGCATCGTCGGCCTGCCGGACAAGGCGGTGGCCGAGAGCCGCGACCGCGTGAAGGCGGCGCTCCACGCAAGCGGCCTGTCGTTGCCGCCGCGTCGCATCATCATCAACCTTGCCCCTGCCGATCTCCCCAAGGAAGGCAGCCACTATGATCTGCCCATAGCGCTGGCGCTAATGGCTTCGCTCGGTGCGGTGCCCGGTGACCAGCTCGGCGATTTTGTCGCGCTCGGCGAACTCGCCCTTGACGGCACGATCTCTGCAGTGGCGGGTGTCCTGCCTGCTGCGATTGCCGCCAATGCCATGCAGCGCGGACTGATCTGCCCGGCGCCATGCGGACCCGAGGCCGCTTGGGCGAGCCACGACATGACAATTCTGGCGCCGCGGAGTCTGATTGCCGTCGCCAATCATTTCCGTGGTACCCAGGTTCTGTCGCGCCCTGAAGCCGGCATTGCCGATTCCGCTGGTGTGCTTCCTGACCTCGCCGACATCAAGGGACAAGAGACCGCGAAACGGGCTCTCGAGGTTGCCGCCGCCGGC
>DASSPO010000435.1:0-8158 GCA_035699585.1 Bauldia sp. | reverse complement strand
GCTTGCCCCAGCGCTCGTAGATCGTCGCTCCCAAACGGTCGATGGCGGCGAAGTCCTTGAGATCGAGTGGAACGAGCGTCGCCGAACCGCCCAATGCGCGGATCGCATCGTCCAGCTCCTCGAGCCCACCCACGGTGCGCGCGACCGCCACGACATGAGCGCCGGCCTGAGCAAGCGCCAGCGCGCCCGCCCGGCCGATGCCGTGCGACGCCCCGGTGACAACGGCGATGCGGCCGGAGAGAGGACGCGTCATCCCGACTTTGCGATGCGCGGCAGTTCGACCAGGTTTGCCGCCGTCGGCGCGGCGATCCGCTCTTCACCGTCCGCCGCCTTTCTGCGTTCGAAGTCGGTGAGCCGGATCGGGTAGTCGCCGGTGAAGCAGGCGTCGCAGAAGCGGGTGAGCCCGCTCGCCCGGTCGGTTTCGCCAACCGCGCGGTAGAGACCGTCCAAGGTAAGGAACTCGAGGCTGTCGACCTTGATGTAGTCGGCCATTTCCTTGACGGACATGCGCGCGGCGATGAGCTTCGAGCGTTCCGGCGTATCAACACCGTAGAAACAGGAATGCGTTGTTGGCGGGCTTGCGATTCGCATGTGTACTTCGCTCGCGCCGGCGTCCCGCACCATCTTGACGATCTTCAACGAGGTCGTACCACGGACGATCGAGTCGTCGACCAGCACCACGCGTTTCCCGGCGAGAACTGCGCGGTTCGCGTTGTGCTTGAGCTTGACGCCCATGTCGCGGATCGCCTCGCTTGGCTCGATAAAGGTGCGGCCGACATAGTGGTTGCGGATGATACCGAGGTCGAACGGGAGACCCGAAGCCTCGGCAAAGCCGATCGCCGCTGGCGTGCCCGAGTCGGGGACGGGAACTACCAGGTCGGCGGCGGCAGGCTTCTCGCGGGCAAGCTCGGCCCCAATCCGCTTGCGGACCGTGTGAACGCCGCGCCCGCCCACGACCGAATCCGGCCGCGAGAAATAGACGTATTCGAAGATGCAGAAGTGTGGCGTCGCTGGCGCGAACGGCCTTATGCTTTCGAGACCGCTCGGCGTCACGATCACCATCTCGCCTGGCTCGATATCGCGGACGAAACGGGCACCGATGATGTCGAGCGCGCAGGTTTCAGAAGCGAGGATTGGCGCGCCGTCGAGATCGCCCAGCACAAGCGGTCGCACGCCACTCGGATCGCGGGCGCCGATCATTTTCTTCGACGACAGGCAAACCAGCGACCAGGCTCCTTCTATCTCGGAGAGCGCGTCGATCATGCGGTCGACGAGATGCGTGCCGCGGCTGGTGGCGATCAGATGGAGGATTACCTCCGTATCGGACGTCGACTGGAAAATCGAGCCGTGCTGTTGGAGCCGCTGTTGCAGCGCCAGGGCATTGGTGATGTTGCCGTTGTGGGCGACGGCAAATCCGCCGCCGGCGAACTCGGCGAAAAGCGGCTGGATATTGCGATCGCTTGGCCCGCCATGAGTGGAGTAGCGGTTATGGCCGATCGCCCGGTTGCCCGGCAGCCGGTCCATGACCGCGCGGTGGGTGAAGTTGTCGCCGACCAGGCCGAAGTGGCGCTCAGCATGAAACGTCGCGCCATCGAATGAAACGATACCGGCCCCCTCCTGGCCGCGGTGCTGAAGCGCATGAAGGCCGAGCGCTGTCAACTTCGCCGCGTCCTGGTGGCCAAAGACGCCGAAGACGCCGCACTCTTCGTGAAACTTGTCGTCGTCGGAAGTGGGCCAGGACCGCTCCGGGGCCGAGAGCCCTGAATGATCAGCGGTGCTCATTGCGGCGTGGCGCCTTCGCTGTTCTCGATGAGCTGGTCGATGCCCTGCTGCTCATCCGGCGTATAGCTGGTGTCCTCCTCCGGAGCGGGCGTCTCGTCGACCGGTTCGCCGACGGGAGTGTCGCTCGTCGGCGGCGCGGCGCCGCCGCCCGCAACGCCACTGATCTTTTCCTGGACCCATGCCTCGAAATCGGACGGGAGCAATCCGATGAGCCAATCGCCGCCTGCCACGAGCAGATCGTTGGTGCGCGCATTGGCGATCCAGGGCTGCGGCTCCTTGACCAGGAAATTGAAGAACCAGAGCGCCACGATCATGAGAAGAAGACCGCGCACGGCGCCGAAGATGAAGCCGAGGGCGCGATCGATCGCCCCGACCCGGCTGTCGATCACGAAGTCGGAGATCTTCATCGTGATGTAGCTCGCGACGATCAAGGCGACGAAGAAGATTGCCGCGGCCGCGACGATGATCGCCACCGTCTTGTTGTCGAAATAGGGCTGAACCAGAGGCAAAAGCTGCGGATAGAAGAAATAGGCCGCCGCCGCCGCCGCGACCCAGGAGGCGACCGACAGCACCTCGCGCACGAAGCCGCGCACCATCGCAAGGATCGCGGAGATCAGAACGACGACAACCACGATGACGTCGAGGACTGTGACCGGCATCCTTGTGACCCGCGATAAGCGCGGCGAGCCGCCTCACCTCTTGAAGCAACCTGCCTAGCACGATTCTGGCCGGTGCGCTGCAACACTAGCACGGCCGAAGCATGCGGACATGGCGGTGCCCGACGGCATTGTCAACACCCTGCGCGAGACACGTTAATGCGGTTCACGCGTTTCAGGGAAGGTCGTCAGTCCGTCGGGCTGCTTGGTCAGCCCTCTTCCGCCGAACGGCTCCGGGCGCTCGCGGCGATGCCGGCGACGAGCTCGACGAGTTGGCCGAGGCCGCGCGAGGAACCGCCGGAATCGGCGCTGATCCCAGCCAGGGGCAGAACGGCCTGGCCGAAACCGAGCTTCTGGGCTTCCTTGAGGCGCGCGGCCGCGTGCGATACCGGCCGGATCGACCCGGAGAGGCTGATCTCGCCGAAATAGACGCAGTCGGACGGCAGCGGTGCATTGAGGCGTGACGATACCAGGGCCGCCGCAACCGCAAGGTCCGCGGCCGGCTCGTTGATCCTGAGGCCACCGGCGACGTTGAGATAAACGTCGCAGTCGCCCAGTCGGACCCGGCAATGCGCCTCGAGCACCGCGAGAACCATCGCGAGCCGGCTCTGGTCCCACCCGATCACCGCCCGCCGCGGCGTACCAAGGGCGGTCGGCGCGACCAGGGCCTGGATCTCGACCAGAAGCGGCCGGGTCCCCTCCATGCCGGCGAAGACGGCCGCACCCGGCGTTGCGGCATTCCGCTCGCCGAGAAACAGTTCCGACGGGTTCGGCACCTCGCCAAGCCCGCCGCCGGTCATCTCGAAAACACCGATCTCGTCGGTCGGGCCGAAGCGGTTCTTGACCGCGCGGAGGATGCGGAAATGGTGGCCGCCCTCGCCCTCAAAGTAAAGGACCGCGTCGACCATGTGCTCGACCACACGCGGGCCGGCGATCTGCCCCTCCTTGGTGACATGACCGACAAAGATGACCGCCGCGCCGGTCTGCTTGGCGTAGCGGATCAGCGCCTGCGCCGACGCGCGCACCTGAGTGACCGTGCCTGGCGCGGAGTCCGCGATCTCCGTCCACAGCGTCTGGATCGAATCGGCGATGACTAGGGTCGGCGGACCGCCATCGGCGAGGGTCGCGAGGATGTCCTCGACGCTGGTCTCCGCCGCCAGGAGAACCGGGGCGTCGG
Source organism: Bauldia sp. (assembly GCA_035699585.1). Lineage (GTDB taxonomy): Bacteria > Pseudomonadota > Alphaproteobacteria > Rhizobiales > Kaistiaceae > Bauldia. The sequence goes on along the minus strand of DASSPO010000435.1, from coordinate 4,543 downwards.
TCAGACCAAGCCGCGCCGCTCGAAGCCGGATCTGGGCGACCGCCTCCTCGCCCGAGATATAGACAACGCGATGGCCTTGGCGCGCCAGCGCCCCGGCGGCCTGGAGCAGCAGCGTCGACTTGCCGATGCCGGGATCTCCCCCGACGAGAAGCGTCGATCCGCGCACCACGCCGCCGCCGGTCACCCGGTCGAATTCGGCGATGCCGGTCACCACGCGGGGCGCGTCGCTGCTTTCACCGGCGAGCGGGGCCAGGGCGACCACCCTGCCCTTCCGCGTGCGCCGAACCGGCCCGGCTGCCACACCGGAAGACGCGGCTTCCTCGACGAGCGTATTCCACTCGCCGCAATCATCGCATTTCCCCTGCCAGCGCGGACTCGCCCCACCGCAGTTTTGGCAGACGAAAGCCGACTTCACCCGCGCCAGCGCCATGAGCCCTTCGCCGTTTCTTTGGTGTTCTTGTTATGTTCTCATGTACGGCGCCTGTCAAGCCCAACCTTGGCGTTCGTCAATCCACGACGCGTTCGATTCTGGGTCCGGCGAGCCGGATGCGGCCGACCACCGCCCCGGCCTGATCGACAAGATCGGCCCGGAGTGGCCGCATTCGCGGCGCGCGGTCTGCCCTGGTGGCGTAGGCGCGGAGCATCTGGCCGGCGAGCTCGACCATCTGGTCCATGGTGTCGGCAAAGGCGGGGACATCGTGGCAATCGGCGTCGCCCGGGACTTCGCGATAGCATCTGACGGTGTAGTGCAGAACGGCCATCTCGGCTCTCCTCGGCTGCCCGCGGGTCAGCCTCGCCGTTTTCGATCTTTTCCCTCATACGGATTGTCGCCCTTGCGGAGGAAGAGGCGGATCGGGACGCCGGGGAGCCTGAAGTCGTCCCGGAGCGCATTGATGAGGTAGCGGCGCCAAGCGTCGGGCAGTGCCTCCGGCCGCGAGCAGAAGACGACAAAGCTCGGCGGCCGGCTCTTCGCCTGGGTCAGGTAGCGGAGCTTGATCCGTCGGCCGGAAACGGCAGGCGGTGGGTGATGCTCCACGACCGCCTCCAGCCAACGGTTCAGCTGCGCGGTCGGGATGCGCCGGTTCCACACCTCATAGGCAGACACGATCGCTTGGGCGAGCCGATCAATTCCTTCACCGGTCAACCCCGAGACTGGCACCAGTGTCGCGCCGCGGATCTGAGGAAGCAGTCGCTCGGCGTCTTCGCGGAGGGTCTTCAGCGTCGCCTGTCGTTCTTCGATCAGGTCCCATTTGTCGAGGGCAATGACGATGGCGCGCCCCTCGCTCTCGACCAGGTCGGCGATCTGGAGATCCTGCTTCTCGAAAGGTGCGGTCGCATCGAGCACCAGCACCACGACTTCCGCGAAGCGGATGGCGCGGAGCGCGTCGCCGACGGCGAGCTTCTCGAGCTTCCCCTCCACCCGCGCCTTGCGACGAAGGCCGGCCGTGTCGAACACCCGGAAATGAAGGTCGCGCCAGTGCCAGTCGACGGCAATCGAATCGCGGGTAATGCCCGCTTCAGGTCCGGTCAGGAGCCGGTCCTCCCCGATCAGGCGATTGATCAGCGTCGATTTCCCGGCATTCGGCCGGCCGACGACCGCGATCTGTAGTGGCCTGCCCTTGGCGTCTACGGGCTCGAGCGCTTCGTGTTCCTCGCCAATGATGGCGGCAAGCGCATCGCGGAGATCGCCCATCCCCTCGCCGTGTTCGGCGGAGACGGCGACCGGCTCTCCCATGCCGAGGGCGTACGCCTCGATAACGCCGCCTTCCGCTGCCCGGCCTTCGGCCTTGTTGGCGACGAGGATGACAGGCCTGCCCGTCTCGCGGAGAAGCCCCGCGAAGTGCGCATCGAGTGGGGTTATGCCTGCACGCGCGTCGATAACGAACATTGAGACGTCAGCCTCGGCGATGGCTGCCCTGGTCTGGGCGAGCATCCGACCGGCGAGGCTCTCTGGAGGGGCCTCGTCAAGCCCCGCAGTGTCGATCGCGATGAACTTCAGATCGCCGAGGCGTGCCTCTCCTTCTCGCCGGTCCCGGGTAACGCCGGGGAGATCGTCGACCAGGGCCAACCTGCGTCCGACGAGGCGGTTGAACAGCGTAGACTTGCCGACATTGGGCCGGCCGACGATCGCGACCTTTGGTTCACGGGCTGACATTGTCGGGTTGTCGCTCGTAGCCGCGAGGAGTCGGTACGAAGCTCGGCCTCAGCCTTCCGCCGGCTCCTGGGGTGGCGACGGACCCTGTCGCGACTGAATGAGCGTCAGCATGAGCTGTGCTCGCGACCGCACCCCTTGCGCCGATTCCTGGTCGTTGACGATCTCCTCGAAATACTTGCGCGCCATAGCGAGGTCGTTGGTACGAAAGGCGGCGAGGCCGAGAATCTCACGGGCGGTCTGGCGCCATGGATTGCCTGTTTGCGCGAGGTCGCCGATCCGCGCCGTCAACTCCTGGGGGCTTTGGCTGTCGGCCAGGATGAGCGCCGCGCGGATGCGGGCAAGGTCGGCGACGAGCGGTGGAACACTGCTCCGGCCTGCGATCGAGTCATACGCCTCAACGGCACCGGCGTCGTCGCCGGCGGCGGCCTTCTCGCCAGCGCTCCGGAATGTTGCAAGGATCGGATAATCGCCGCTTCCATCGGCCGCGAGGCCCTCGAGCGCTGCGACCGCTTCGTCATGCTTGCCTTCCTCGGAAAGGACAAGGGCTGCAAGGAAGCGATCCCCTGTCGCGGCGGCCCGGCTGGTCTCCCACCATTCCCACGCCTTGTAGCCGCCGACCGCGACGACGATCAGCACCGCCAGGCCGATGACATAGCCGCCATAACGATCCCACAGTCGCTTGAACTGCTCGCGCCTGAGGTCCTCGTCGACTTCGCGAAAGATATCGGACATCTGTTCTCTTGTTTTACTGCCCCAGTCGAAGGCGCGCGGACATTATATCGGCGTTCTGAAGCATGCAAACACGTCCGGATCGACGTGTTCGGCCGCACAAGTACCCACCCAGGGCCGGTTTTTCGGCGGGTGAACCGGGTGTAGGATAGGCTCGACCGCGGGGCACGCAAAGGTGGCGGGGGCCCTCGGCACGGTGTCGCCGCTCGGCGTGAGCCGCAGCATACCGGCGACCATTATGCCTCGGCGACGCAATGAAACGAAATCATGGAGGTGGCTATGGGCCGCATCATCATGATCGCCGTCGTTTCGGTTGCACTCTCACCCATCCTCGAGTTCGCTCCACCGGCCATGGCGCAGGGATGTCCCGGCGTCGTGGTTGCTACCGGCGGCTCGGTGAGCGGAAGGAACTGCGCCACTGCCTGCGTGGGCGCCTCCGCGCGCGCCAATGCCAACGCCAGGGTGCTCTGTCCACGGCACTGCGAACTCGGACGAGCCACCACAATCGGCCGTGACTGCCGCAAGGTTCAGCGCGGCCATCGGTGCTTCGTCACGCATTCCTATCCGTGCACCTGACTAGCGCCGAAAGAACCGAGATGCGAGGACGGCAGGCGGCTCAGGGTTTGGACTTGTAGACGTTGTCCTCGGCTGGAAACGACCTGTCGCGTACGGCTGCGGCGTAGGCGTGCACGGCGGCTTTGATGTCGCCCGCAAGGTTTCCGAAGCGCTTGACGAACTTCGGTACGGTCGCCGAGAGACCAAGCATGTCCTCCAGAACGAGAATCTGCCCGTCGCATGCGGGCGATGCACCAATGCCAATGGTCGGCACCGGAATGGCTTTGGTGATCTCCCGCGCAAGCGGTTCCACCACCGCCTCGATCACCACCGCGAACGCTCCTGCAGCAGCCACGGCCTCGGCGTCGGCCTTGATTGTTTCTGCTGCCCGAGGATCGCGACCCTGCACCTTGAACCCCCCAATCGTGTTGAAGGACTGTGGCGTGAGGCCGACATGGCCCATGACGGGAATACCGCGCTCGACGAGGAATCGGATCGTCTCGGCCATGCGCTGGCCGCCCTCAAGTTTCACGGCGCCGCAACCGGTTTCCTTCAAGACTCGCGCCGCCGTGCGGAACGCTTGCGCAGGGCTCTCCTCGTAGCTGCCGAAAGGAAGGTCAATAACCACTAGGGCACGGCTCGCCCCACGCATCACCGCCTTGCCCTGAAGAATCATCATGTCGAGGGTTACCGGCAGGGTCGTTTCGAGGCCATGCATCACCATGCCGAGGGAATCACCCACCAGAATGAAGTCCACCACCTCGTCGAGAATCCTGGCGGTGTGCGCGTGATAGGCGGTGAGCGCGACAACCGGCTCGCCGCCCTTCCGGACTCGGATGTCGTTCGCCGTGATCCGGCGCGGGTGAACCTCTGTAGACATTGTGGGGTCCTAGTAAGATTGCCTCACCCTCGCGCCGGGCATCCGGAACGGGAGCACTGGCGCGTCAGCACAGCGCCGAGGACTGCGTCCCCATCGCGACAATGGCGTTCGCTCGATTTGCCGAAAGGCGGAGACCCTGGATCGCATCACGATCAAAAGTAAGTGAGCAAGCGCTCGAAAGCGCTCGCGTACCGGCGGCCGGCGCTCGCTGCCAAACACATGTC
>DASSPO010000434.1:0-2896 GCA_035699585.1 Bauldia sp. | reverse complement strand
CGACGAAGGATCGCTCGGCGAAGTTCCCGGATTTGATCTGGGGGAAATGAATCTTCCGCCCGAACAGCGTGCGGACGAAGCCGTGCTCGCGGACATGGGCCTTCATCGACTCCATGTAGTCGCGGATTCCCGGGAAGCGCTCGAAATATCGCTTGATGTAGGCTCCCGCCTCCTCGCGCGGGATGGTGAGCTGGTTGGCCAAGCCGAAGGCGGAAATGCCGTAAATGATGCCGAAGTTGATCGCCTTGGCGCGGTTGCGCACCTCCCGCGGCATGCCTGCGACGGGGACGCCGAACATCTCGCTCGCGGTCATGGCGTGGATATCCTGCCCTTCGGCGAAGGCCTGCTTGAGCTGCGGGATGTCGGCGACGTGGGCGAGGATGCGGAGCTCGATCTGGCTGTAGTCGGCCGAGATCAGCTTCATCCCCTCGCCGGCGATGAATGCGGTCCGGATGCGCCGGCCGGCTTCGGTCCGGATCGGGATGTTCTGGAGGTTCGGCTCGTAGGACGAAAGCCGCCCGGTCGAGGTCGCGGCAAGCGCGTACTGCGTATGGATGCGTCCGGTCTCGGCGTGAATGAATCCGGGCAACAAGTCGGTGTACGTCGACTTCAGCTTGGAAAGCTGCCGCCAGTCGAGGATCCGCGCGGCGAGCTCGTTGCCCCCCGCGGCAAGCTCATCGAGCACGTCAGCGCCGGTCGACCAGGCGCCGGTCTTGGTTTTCTTGCCGCCTGGCAGCCCGAACTTGCCGAACAGGATGTCGCCGAGCTGCTTGGGAGAGCCGATGTTGAAGCTCTCACCGGCGAGCTTGTGGATCTCATCCTCGAGCCCGCCGAGCTTCTGGGCGAACTCGCCGGAGAGACGCGAAAGCGCCTGCCGGTCGACTTTCACGCCGCGTTCCTCCATCCGCGCCAGGACCGGCACCATCGGCCGCTCCAGCGTCTCGTAGAGGTTGACCATGCGCTCGGCCGCGAGCCTCGGTTTCAGCGCGAGCCAAAGGCGGAAGGTCAGTTCGGCGTCTTCGGCGGCGTAGTGCGTCGCCCGATCAAGCGGCACAGCCTCAAAACTCACCGATGCCCTGCCGCTCCCCATGAGGTCCTTCTTTGCGATCGGGGCGTGGCCCAACCAGCGCTCGGCCAGCGCCGGCAGCGTCACATCCCCTTTCCCGGCGTCGAGCGTGTAGGCAAGGAGCACGGTGTCGTCATAGGGCGCGAGCGCGATACCTTGGCGCTTCAGGAGAAGCACGAGCGCCTTGAGGTCGTGACCGATCTTGAGCACCGCGGAGTCCTCGAAGAGCGGCGTCAATCGCGCGAGGACCTCCGAGACCGGAATCTGCCCCTCGAGCAGTCCGGGACCGAGCAGGTCCGTAGCGCCGTTGCGATGACCGACCGGGATATAGGCCGCCCTGCCCGGCCCGGTCGACAATGCGATGCCGGTGATTCCGGCGAGCATCGGGTCGCCCGAGGTCATCTGGATCCCGATCGCCACGCGCCCCGTCGATGTCGCTTCGGCGATCCAGGCCTCCAAGCGGTCCTGGCTCGTCACCGTCTCGTACTTCTTCGCGTCGATCGGCGCGGCGGTGGCCTCGGCGAGGCCGGCGGCGGCCCGATCCGCCGGCAACAGCCAGGGGCCGCCGCTGCCGCTTCCCAGCGGCGCGCCGCCATTCGCCGGACGCGGCTCCCGCCGCGGCGGCAGGCCGAGCGGCAGCTCGCCATCCCCTGGAGTCGCCGATGATGCGCCCGCACCAGCCGCCTCGGGAACCGGCGGCGCCGCCTCACTCGGCGTGAGGAGCCTGGCCGCATAGGTCGCCGCGTGGAGCTTGTCTGACTTCAGTCGCGGATCCGCCTCCACCGTGTTGGGGTCGATGCCGGAGTTCTCGCCGACGCGCTTGGTGAGCGTGATCAGCTCGATCGCCTTGGCGAAGGCGATCAGCTTCTTCGCATCGAGCTCGCCGACGCGGGTGGCGGCAAGCGGCGTATCGATCTCGACATGGCGGTCGAGCGTAACCAGCCGCTTCGACATCCGCGCCTGTTCGGCGAAGCCGGTCAATAACTCGCGGCGCTTGGGCTGTTTGATCTCGTCGGCACGGGCGAGCAGCGTCTCGAGGTCGCCGTACTCGGAGATCAACGCCGAGGCGGTCTTGAGGCCGATGCCGGGGACGCCGGGCACATTGTCGGAGGTATCACCGACGAGCGCCTGAACGTCAGGTACCTTTTCCGGCGGCACGCCGAAATAGTCGATCACGCCCTGGCGGTCGATACGCCGCTCGGGGCGGTAACCCGGCCGACCCTTCTGACCGGATTCGAAATCGTAGAACTGGATCTTGTCGTCGACGAGCTGCATCAGGTCCTTGTCGGAGGAAATGATCAGCACGTCGGCTCCCGCCGCTTCCGCCTGCCTGGCATAGGTCGCGATGAGGTCGTCGGCCTCGTAACCCGCCTTCTCGATCGGCTCGAGGCCGAAGGCGCGCACCGCTTCCCGCATGAGCGGGAACTGCGGCTTGAGATCGTCGGGAGGATCGCGTCGCGTCCCCTTGTAGTCGGCATAGATCTCCTTGCGGAAGGTGTCCTCCGATTTGTCGAAGAGGATCGCGAGGTGGGTCGGCTTGATGCCGACCGCACCGTCGAGGAGAAATTGATAGAGCTTGGTCGAAAACAGACGGATGGCTCCGGTCGGCAGGCCGTCGGAGCGGTAGTTGTATTTTGCGTCCTGGTTGATCGACTGGAAATAGGCGCGGAAGACAAAGGAGGACCCGTCCACGAGGAAGACGTGGTCGCCGGGACCGATGGGCTTGTGGGCCGGTTTTTCTGGCATGCGCGGAATATGGCGGGGGCGGCGCGCCTTGACCAGACGCCATCCGCTCTGTCATGGGAAATGCACTGGTTTGATGCACGACAC
>DASSPO010000433.1:0-3639 GCA_035699585.1 Bauldia sp. | reverse complement strand
CGATATCTTTATCGACAACGCCGGCGTCTCCGGCGAGGGCATCGCCGAGATGGCCGAGGACGACTGGCGCTATGTCGTCGAAACCAACCTCGTCGGCGCAATGGCCACGGCCGACAGGGCGGCGCAGTGGATGGCCGAGCGCCGAACCGGGCACATAGTGATCATCGGATCGATGAGCGCTGAACGGAAAGGCAAATCGAGCTCGGTCTATGTCGCCACCAAGAGCGGACTCCGGGGCTTTGCCGAATCCTTCCACCGCGAGGTGCGCGAGAAGGGGATCAAGGTCACCCTCATCGAGCCCGGGAGCACCGGTTCCGACATGGTGGAGGCGACGCCCGAGGAGCAGCGCGAAAAGATCGCGCGTCACGAGATGCTCCGCGCCGAAGACGTCGCGGTGGCCGTGCACTACGCCGTGACCCAGCCGGCCCGCTGCGATGTAACCTTCATGCAGATTCGGCCCCACATCGAGGCGGACAAGTAAGAACCGCCTGGAGCCCCCCTCTCGGGAGCGGCGGGCGGCCCGGCGAGCGCGATCGCCTCGGCATTCCGGCCCGCATTGATCGCCGCCGCGCATCGGTCTATCGATCCGGCAACCTACCTGCCGGAGACTGCGAGTGCCGAAACGCCATTTCGAGGATTTCGTCGTCGGACAGATATTGCCCCTGCCCGAGCGGCAGGTCAGCCGCGCCGAAATCATAGCATTTGCCGCTGAGTTCGACCCCCAGCCGTTCCATCTTGACGAGCGCGCTGCGGCAACCGATCTCGCCGGCGGCCTGTTCGCCTCAGGCTGGCACGTCTGCTCCCTCCTGATGCGGATGCTCTGCGACGGCTTCCTTGTCGAGTCCGCCTGCATGGGGTCGCCGGGCATCGAGACGATGAAGTGGCGTCGCCCAGTCCGACCGGGCGATCGGCTTTCCGGCACCTCCACCGTGATCGAGCTTCGCCCGTCGACGACTCGGCCGGAGATGGGCATCGTCCGCTTCCACCATGAGGTGCTCAACCAAGCGGGGGTGACCGTGGCGTGGATGGAGAATCCCATCTTCTTCAGACGCGGGGCCGCATCGTGATTTATGAGGAGGTCATCGTCGGAAGCGAGCATCCCTTCGGCACCCATCGCTTCACCGCCGAGGAGGTTCGTCGTTTCGCTCTCGCCTACGACCCTCAGCCCTTTCATCTCGACGAGGAGGCCGCCAAGGCAAGCCCCTTCGGCGCGATCTGCGCGAGCGGCTGGCACACCGCCTCGGTGATGATGGGCCTCCTCGTTCGCTACATGGCGCGAACCGGCGAGCACGCCCGGACCGAGGGACGTCGGGCCGCGCATCTCGGGCCATCGCCCGGTTTCGACGATCTCAAATGGCTTCGCGCCGTCTATCCCGGCGATACCGTCACCTTCACCGGCCGGATCGTGGCGAAGCGGGAATCGGCCTCGCGGCCCGGCTGGGGCCTGGTCACGATGGAAACCACCGGAGTCAACCAGAAGGGCGAGAGGGTGTTCGTGGTGACCGGCCATATTTTCGTTGCCCGGGCGAACCCCGCGTCGTAGCCGACGGCAGCCCTTCCTCGGGCCACCCGCTCGCGGCCACGGTATCGTTGCGCTAGAGTGCGTCCAGGCGGGTACGGCGAGGCCCATGGTTTTGGCCGCCCGCGGGCGAGTGCAGCACAAATGGCTGTCAACGTGGTCACGCTCCTGCGGGGCGCGCCGATCGAGGTTTGGGCGACGCGGGCGACCGGCCTGCTCCTGCCGCAAGGGCTGATCGTCCTCTTGATCTACTCCCTCGGTGGTTTGGATCTGCCGCTCGAAAGCCTGCCGCTCGGGCTTCGCATCGACCCGCTGCATGCGCTCATGCATGTCGTTTGGGGGGCCGGGGGAGCTATTGTCGGCTTCGCCAGGCCACAATGGTCAACTCCTTGGCTTCTGGTGTTCGGAATCTACTATGTCGCGGTCGCGATGCTCGGGATGTTCACCGAGCTCCGCTTCGGCATGCATTTCGGCATCCGTGACAACACCTTCCACCTTGTCGTCGGATCGGGGGCGATTGCCGTCGCGCTCTATGCGGCATTGCGGAACCGCGGGGCGCTGGCGCGATGATCGGGGGGACGGTCGCCACCGGCTGGGGACGTCTGGTCGGCCGATATGGGAGAAGCGTGGCCGCGCGCCGCCGCATCCGAATCCTGGCCGAGTCGGCCTTGCCGGACCCGCCCACGATCTGGGTCTGTTGGCACGAGTTCAACCTCGTCGCGATTGCGGTCTACCCGCTGGTCCGTAGCCGCGCCGGATTCGCCATCGTGCCGCGCGGCATTGTCGGCGCGACCGTAACCGGCTGGCTGGAAGGATCGGAGATCGCGCCCGTGCCGGTCGATGGTGACGCCCGGGGCGGTCTGGTGCTCCGGCGATTGCGCGAGGCGCTTGCCGGGGGGTGGGACGTGGTCATTGCCGTCGATGGTCCCGGCGGCCCGCGCCGCGAACTGCGCCCTGGCGCGGTCTGGCTGGCGAAAGCGGCTGCGGCACCGGTGATCGCCTTCGGCTGTGCCGCGGCGCCTGCCGTCCGTTTTCCGCGGTGGGACCGGCACCTTATTCCCCTCCCCGGCGCACGCATAGCGGTGGCGATGAGCGCGCCGCTCACTTTCGGCCGCGAAGCGGATGCCGAGGCCAACCGGCGGCTTGCTGATGCGCTGGACGAGCAAGCCGCCCGCGCCACAGCGGGGCTGTCCTTACCGGCCCCGGCATTGTCCGGCCAAGCGGTCCCGAGGCCGGGGACTGACCGATGACCGCGCGGCTCGGTCAGGGCGATATGCGGCTGCCGGATTGGGCGAGGCTGGTGATCCTCGCCTCGGCCGTGATGCAGGTCGGCTTCGGGGCGACCCTTCTCATCGACCCAGGCGCGATCGGAGAGCTGTGGCCGTGGACGCTTCCGCCGCTCTCGACCAGGCTGCTTGGCGCAAGCGCCCTGGTCTCGGTGCCGCTCGGCCTCCTCGCCGTGTGGGTCAACCGCTTCGTCGCGGCGATGATTCCGCTTGCGATGATGATCACCTACCGGGTGCTCCAGCTCGTTGCCGGGCTCATCCACGTCGACCGTTTCGAGGCCTTTTCGCTTACCACCTTGAACTACTTCGGCGGCGGTGCGCTGATGCTCGCCGTCTACGGCTATTGCCTCTGGGCAGGCGCGGCGGGCCGATTGCCCGAAGCGCGCCCCGGCGCGCGCTGGGGCAAGGCGGCGCCTTGGCTTGCGCCGCCGGCGATGCCGGCAGTGCTCACCGTCCTTGCTCTCGTCTATGCTCTCCTCGGTCTCTGGTTCCTGTTCGCCGGAGGTAATGCTGCGGGCTTCTGGATCGACGCCGGGGGCCTCACGCCGCTCACGGCACGGCTGTTCTCCTCGCCGCTCATCGGGCTCGGCCTCGGCCTCTACCTCTGCTCGCGGGCAAGCGACTGGCGTGCGGTGATGACCCCGGCGGTCGGGCTCCTTACCATCGGCGTGGCCGGAACGGTCGCGCTCGTCCTCGAACGAAGCGCCCTGGTCACACCGACACCGGTGGCCTGGCTGATCGCCGCGACCCCGCCGGTCCTGCTGCTTCTCGGCGTCTGGCTGATCGCCGCCCGGCCCCCGTCGGAGGAAAAGGCCCGCGTCAGGCTACCCGGAT
>DASSPO010000432.1:0-11374 GCA_035699585.1 Bauldia sp. | reverse complement strand
CTCGGAGATGCCCGAAGTGATCGCCCTGTCCGACCGGGTGATCGTGATGCGCTCCGGAAGGGTGGCGGGCGAACTGCCCCGCGCCGAGATCTCGCCGGAAGCGGTGCTCAATCTTGCGACGAGCGGATGACTAAGGGAGAGAAGATGAGCGTCGACACCCCCGCCCCTTCCGCGACCGGAGTCCCGCGTTCGCGGCCGGTCGGCGGCAGCACGCGCCTGCTCGACGCGATCCAGAGCATCGGTCTCCTCTTCGTCATCCTCATCGGCGGCGTGCTCCTGAGCTTTTTCTTCGCCGGTCTTCTTCACCCGGATCAACCTGGAGAACCTGCTCTTCTCCTCGACGATCATCGCCATCGTCGCGATCGGCCAGGCCTTCGTCATCCTGATCGCCGGAATCGACCTTTCGGTCGGTGCCGTACTCGCGCTCTCCTCGGTGCTCGGCGTGGTTCTCCCCACCCAGCTCGGGCTCCCGGTTGCGCTCGGCGCGGCGTTGGCACTGGCGACCGGAGCGGCGGTCGGCCTGATCAACGGGCTCAACGTCACCGCGCTCCGCATCCCCGCCTTGATTGCAACGCTCGCGATGATGAGCGTCACCCGCGGCATCGCGTTCCTGATCTCGGGCGGACGGAACATCGCACCGGTGCCCTCGGTCTATGTCGACATCCAGGCTTCGCGCCTCTTCGGCATTCCGGTAGTGATCATCCTCACGCTGCTCGTCGGCGTGCTCGCCCATTTCGTGCTGACGCGGACCCGATTCGGTCGAGAGATTTATGCGACCGGCGGCAATGCGGTGGCCGCGCAGCTCGCCGGCATCCGTACGAACCGCGTGATCATTGCCACCTATGTGATCTCCGGCCTCTGCGCGGCCCTCGGTGGGCTGATGATCACCGCCCGGCTCGAGGCGGGCGCGGCCACCGCCGGCTTCGGCTACGAGCTGACGGTGATCTCGGCGGTGGTGATCGGCGGGGTGAGCCTGTTCGGCGGCGAGGGCCGTATCTCGGGCGTACTCCTCGGCGTTATCCTGCTCGGCCTCGTCCAGAACGCGGTCAACCTCCTCAATGTGCCGCCCAACTACGACTATGTCGTCTCCGGCGTGGTGATTGCCGCCGCGGCCGCACTCGACGTCTACCGCCGGCGCTATGTCGAGGCGGGGCTCCGCCGCCGCACGATGATCGCCAAGCGCGACCGGGCCGCCGCCGAGACTGCCAAGGCAACGGAGCGCCGAAGTGAGGGTGAGGGTTAGGCCCATCAGGGCCGGAGAAGGTTCCGTGGGCCGGCCCGCGAGGCCCGACGGCAACAGAATCGTTCCAGCGGGTTCGCAAGATGGAAAGGGAGGAGTAGGACATGACTGACCTGCAATTCACACGTCGTCGCCTGATGTCGTTCGCGGCCGTCGTCGCTTTTGGCGCGAGCATGCTTGGCGCCGGCCTCATCGCCGCCAAAGCGGCTGAGGGCGACGCCAAGGGCAAGACCGTCGAATACATCACCTTCGGTCTCCAGTTCGAGTATCAGGTGGCGATGGTCGAAGGCGTCAAGAAACGGGCCGCCGAGGCCGGCATCAACCTCAATGTCATCGACGGCAAGGGCGACCCGAATCTCCAGGTGACCCAGGTCCTCGACGCGGTTACCAAGCAGCCCGACGCGCTGCTCATCAATCCGGTGGACGCGGCGCTGCTGGTCGCCGGGGTGAAGCGGGCCAACGAGGCCAACATCCCGGTGTTCATCATGGAGAACCCACCTCCCGAAGGCGAGTATCTCGGCTTCGTCGACTTCGACAACGAGGCCGGCGGTGCGATGGGCGCCGATGCCCTTGCGGACATGATCGGCGCCGAGGGCGTCGTCTTGGAGACCCGCGGCTCCGTCGGCTCGGCCCAGGCGCAGGCCCGCCACAAGGGCTTCAACGACCAGATGGCGGCAAAATATCCCAATGTCGAGGTTCGCTCGCTCAACACCGAGTGGGTCGCCGACAACGCCTACAAGATGGTGCTCGACGCCTTTACCCAGGACCCCGAAATCAAGGGCGTATTCAGCCACAATGACGAGATGGTCCGCGGCGTCGTCTCGGCCCTCCGCCAGATCGGCAAGCTGGTGCCGCCCGGCGAGGAGGGCCACGTCATTATCGTGGGGCTCGACGGCACACCTCTCGCGCTCGACCGCATCCGGGAGGGCACGCAGGATGCGACCGTTGCTCAAGATCCCTACGCCATGGGCGGCGGCGGCATCATGGAGCAGATCATCGCCTATTTCGAAGGACGCGAATACAACAACAACATGCAGACGAAGCCGTACCTGATCACCAAGGCGAACGTCGACGACGAACGCAACTGGGGAAATTTCGGCAAGTAGGCATGTGAAGGCCGTCCCCCGCGCCGCCGGCACGGGGGATCCTTCCGGCCCGCCACGTTCGGGCTCCTATGTCCTGTCGTTAGCGCGCCGCCGGGCCCGCCGGCTCGACCACCGAGATCAGTCTGCACTGCAGTTTGCTTGGTGAGTTGCCACTCGGTGGAGGTCACTGCGACAAGCGGCTAAACGACCGCCTCGAAGTCCGCCCTGTGGCGGAAGTGGAAGCCGTTAGGTACGCCCATTCCTCGCGCGAAGGCGATCACCTCGGCATCCGCTCGCGGGGGCGAATGGCATGTACCGGACCGCGGACGATGCCGCCCCTGGTGACCAGCCCGCCATCGACTGCCGCCTCTCTCCGGCCGTCAGCGGTGAAGCGGTCACCCGGGTTCGGGGCCGCGTGACCCTTCAATAGGTGGCGCGGCCTCCCGAGAGGTCGAACACCGCACCGGTCGAGAAAGAGCACTCGCGGCTCGCCAACCATGCAATCAGCGCTGCGGCTTCCTCGACCGTGCCGAAGCGCTCCATCGGAATCTTCGAGCGCGTATAGGCGAGATACTCCGGCGAGCCCTGCGCGAAGATCGGTGTCTCGATCGACGCCGGTGCCAGCGCATTGACGGTCACGCCGCTCTTGACCAGTTCCTTGCCGAGCGACTTGGTGAGCCCGATGACCGCCGCCTTGGCGGCACTGTAAGCCGAAGCGTTCGGGTTGCCTTCCTTGCCGGCGACCGAGGAGATGTTGACTATGCGTCCGTAACCTCGGGCCTTCATCAGCCGGGCGATGAAGCGATTGCAGTAGAACAGGCCGTGGACGTCGACTTCGAACACCCGCTTCCATTCGTCGATTGGATAGTCGATCAGCGGCACGTTCAATCCGGCAATCCCTGCCGAGCAGACGAGCGCGTCGATCTCGCCCATCGCCGCATGGCTAGCCGCGGTGGCGCGCTCGACGTCGGCCGGGTCCACGACATCGACGCGTTCGGCGCGGCTGCTGCCGCCAAGCTCATCGGTTGCCGCCTTCAACCGTGCGGCATCGATGTCCCAGATCGTCACGCGACCTCCCTCGGCAGTGAACCGGCGCGCAAACGCCAGGCCGATGCCCGACGCACCGCCCGTCACCACCGCGGTCATTCCTTCGAAGCGCCTGGCGTCTGACAATTTCGAGCCCTCCGATGCTGATCCCGGCCGTTCGCTGGCCCGGAAAGCGCTGGCGCCGCCATTGACCCTTGGAAGCTGCCGGTCCCGACCGTTGCAGGCTCCGAGAACGTCGGGTCTGCGCCGGAACGATCGGCCTTCGCCGGGTCCGGCGCCTATTTGGCCATGATGGTGCCGAGCAATGTGCTCAGGTAGCCCTTGAACGACTCCGGATGTTCCGACATCGGGAAGTGACCCATGCCGACCATCAGCGTGTATGTCGCCCCGGAGATCGCATCGGCCAGCGCGCGCGAGCGTTCGGGCGTCGCCGACCAGTCGTACTCGCCGCTGATCACATGCACCTGGGTTTTCGACGTGTCGATTTTCGGGGCCGTCTCGGTGAGGTCATGCTCGCCAAGATAATAGTCCAGGTCGCCGCGGAAGACCTGCGGCGCGCCCTGGCCGTAGACCCAGGCGGTTTCGCGGCGGAACTGCTCGGGGCTCAAAGGCGACATCTGCCCGAGCATCAGCCCTGCCTTAGTCTCGTTCGAAGCGCGCGGATGCGACAGATATTCGAGGAAAGGTTCGGGATCGTGCGTCGCGAGGCCGCCTTCGACGGCGATCACCGCGCGAAACAGTCCCGGCCGGAGCAGCGCGAGATCGGGCGCAAGGTGCCCGCCCATCGAGCAGCCGACATAGATACCCTTCTCCAGCCCCAGCGCTTTCACCATGGCCTCGATGAACTCGATGAGGAATGCTTGCGACAGCGAGTAGCGCTCTCGCCACCATGGTTTGCTCACCGGGGGCAGCGACCGACCGTGATAGGGCAGATCGTGGGCGATGAAGCGAAACTGAGACGTCAGCTTCTCGTCCTCGAGGATATGGCGCCACTGGCGTCCGTCGGTTCCGGCCGTGTGCTGCAGAAGAACGGGCGTGCCTTGGCCGGCTTCCTCGAAATAGACGCGATACTCGACATCCTGCACCGCGACGTACACGTAGCGGCCAACGATCGGGCTGAACTTGGTCGCCACGGCGCTCACTCCTTCTCGACCGTCGCGAGGGACCGCATGATCTCTCCCGAGCGACGGATCGCGTAATAGTAGGGCCAGAGCGTGTCCGGGTCGCCGCCCAGGCGAAATCCGTGATGGGCGCTTGCCGGATAGAATTCGTGATACCAGGGCCGCGGCGTCGGCTGAAGGAATTGCGCCCAGTCGTCGACCGGCGCCGTGATCACGACGTCGCCGGGGCCCACATTCGCCGGGGCCTGCGAATCGACAGCGCTGACGTCGCCGTCCTCGAGACGGATGAGATAGATGTCCTCGCCGATGTCGAACCTGAGCGTGCCGGTCCAATATCTGGCGAAGACGCGGAACTCTGGGTCGTCGTGCAAGGCGGACTTCAGCGCGTCGCACGGAATTTTCACTTTCAAGGTCGAGACCTCCCGGCAGTCTCCGCGTCGGCTTTCGCATCACGGAGATAAGGATCGGCATCCTCAGCGCGCCCGTGCGCATGGATTGGATTCCGCCCTCGCGCTGACCGCGAGTTCGTTTCCGACCGCGGCCGTCACGAAGACGAGGATTGCCGCTCGATACGGCTGATTCAACCGGCGCGACACTGGCGCCGGCGGAAATCACATTCATGAATATTGGTCGAAAGCGAAGGCGCCTGGTCGCCCGCTTCGAGTCCGATCACATACGTAATATTTGGTTCCTGGATGCCCGGCAACGTTGAAGCGCCGCTGGCGGTCGGGCACTTTCTTACCGCTTCCTTGCGTACGTCGTTTCTACGCTCGGAGACGCGATCGCCGACATGGGCGGAAGGAGCAGGGCCATGGGAGAGGCAGCGCCGTTCGGCCCGATGGCTATGTCCGGGCCGGTTAGCGAATGGCGTTCCGACGATCCCGTTCAATCTCCGGCGACAGGAGAGCGCCACATGCACGCTCGATGCCCGGCGGACGATCACGGCAGGGATCGATGAGGCCAAGCGCTGCCCGACGCGCCTCCGTTCCGCGGCGTTCGAGCAGGCTGCGAGCACCTGCGCCAAGCTCTTGATCCCACAAGGGACGGCACCTGCAGTCACCAGACCAGAAAAGGGGAACTACATGGAAGCGAACACGCAGATTCAACGGAAAAGCTCTCTCGATCGCCAGGCACCTTCGACCGGCCTCCCGAAAGCGGGAAGGTTCCGTTCGCACGCATTGGCAGCGGGAATTCTGGTTCTGGCCGCCCTTGGGGGCAACTCTGCTTACAGCCAGGATGCATCGTCCGAAGTGCCGGCGAGCGCGCTCCAGGGCAAGAAGCTCGTCTATGTTGCCTGTTCGGACCTGAACCGGTGGTGCCGCAAAGCACGGGCGGTGATCGTCGGTTCGCTCGAGGCCAAGGGCGTGGTCGTGACCGATCTGCAGGATCCGTATGACCCGGTCCTGCAAGCCCAGAATCTCAACCAGGCGATCGCCCAGCGGCCCGACCTGATCGTCGTCCTCGCCACCAACGCCCGCTCCATCGTCCCATCGCTGCGGCGTGCAAAGGACGCCGAGGTCCCGGTGATCAACTTCGTCGGCCCCACCGTGCCCGAGTCCAAGGAATACTACCTGGCCTCGATCGAGAATAATCACCGTCAGCTTGGCGAATACGCCGCGACCAACCTCGTCGAGGGCCTACAGAAGGAGGGGCTTGAGACCGCTAACATCATGGTGATCACCGGCGCCCAGGTTCAGCCGGAAGTCGCCGTGCGCATGGACGGCTTCAACTCGGTGCTGGCGAAGTACCCGCAATACAAGGTCGTCGAAGTCCAGGACGGCAACTGGGACCAGGGGAAGTCGGCGGAAATCGCCCAGACGATCTTTGCCAAGTACCGCGATCAAGGCGGCATCCAAGGAGCCTTCGGCATGGCCGACCACATGGCCGCCGGGATCATCCAGGCCGCGCAGCAGGCCGGCATCCCGGTCGGCGTCGACAACAATGGCCTCATCGTGGTTGCCAGCAACTGCTTCGAGATCGGCATGGTCAATATCGCTGAGGGTCTGCAGTACGGTACGGCCACGCAGGCGCCGGAACCGACCGCGCAATTCGCAGTCCCGCTGATCGAGAAGGCGCTCGCCGGCGAAAGCATCCCGGAGCTGTCACTGATGGAGGAATCGCGGATCACCAGGGAAAACGTCGAGGAATGGAAAGAGTTTTGTGGCGGTGCATGAGGCGACCGCGGTCTTGTCGGCCGGGTCGCAGGGACTAGCGACCCGGACATCGTGACCGAGCCGATGCCTCTCGCGGTCGAAGTACGCGGGGTCACCAAGGCGTTTGGACCGATCGTTGCGCTGGACGAGGTGTCGTTTGCCCTGCGCTCCGGCGAGATCCACGCGCTGGTGGGTCACAACGGTGCTGGCAAGAGCACCCTCGTAAAGGTGCTCGCCGGCGTCGTCTCACCCGACCGGGGCGAAGTCATGGTCGGCGGAAAGCCGATGGTGCTGAGGAGCCCGCGCCAGGCGCAGGCCGCCGGGATCGCGGTGGTCGAACAGGAGCTCAGCCTCGTCCCCTCGCTGACGGTGCTGGACAACATCCTGCTCGGCAGAGTCGACGCCGGCGCGCATTCCCGCGGCGCCTTTCTCGACCGGATCCGAGGGCTGCTGTCGCAACTCGGGTTGAGCAATGTGCGGCTCGGCACCGTTGTGGAAGACCTCAGCATGGCGGAACGCCAGCTGGTGGAGATCGCGCGCGCGTTGAGCCGCGACGCCCGCATCCTGATCCTCGACGAGCCGACGGCGACCCTCGGCGAGCGCGAGATCGAGCGGGTGTTCGCGGGCGTCCGGAAGCTGGTCGCCGAAGGGCGGAGCGTGATCTTCGTCTCGCACCGGCTCGGCGAGGTGCTCGCCCTCTGCTCACAGGTGACGGTGCTGCGCGACGGCAGGATGATCGCGTCCCGGCCGGCCGCCGAACTGAGCCGGGACAGCATCGTAAAGCTGATGCTCGGAGAAGTCTCGGAGAAGAGCGACGTGCGGGTGCGAGATGGCGGCGTTCGCGAGGGGCTCGTCGTCATCGACGGGCTCTCCGTGCCCGGCCAAGTCGAGGATTTCGCGCTTCGCGCGAACGGCGGCGAGATCGTCGCCATTGCCGGTCAAGTCGGCTCGGGCGCGAGCGAGGTTCTCCGCGCGCTCGGCGGGCTGATTCCGGATGCGCGCGGCCGGGTGACGATCGCCGGGCGTCCGATGCGCCTCGGAGCGCCGCAGAGGTCGATCCGGGGCGGCGCGGTCTTCGCCTCCAACGACCGCAAGGGCGAGGGTCTGTTCCTGCACCAGTCGGTGGCGCGCAATCTGCTCGCAACGCGCCTCAAGGCGGTCAGCCGCGGTGGCTTCGTTAGTCGGCGGGAGTTCACGGCGCTCGCGCAGCGGCTTGCCGGACTGATCGGCTTTGACCGAAAGCGTCTCGGCGCGGCGGCTGAGACGCTCAGCGGCGGCAACCAGCAGAAGGTCTTCCTCGGTCGCTGCATCGAGCAGCAGGCCGCTGTGCTACTGCTCTTCGACGAACCCACGCGCGGCGTCGACGTCGGCGGCCGAGCCGACATCCACAACCTCGTCCGTCACGCCGCGTCGACCGGGGCCTGTATCATCTTCGTGTCGTCCGAGCTTGATGAAATCCTGGACCTCGCCGATACGGTGGTTACGATGTTCTCGGGGCGGATCACGCGGATCGGGCGCCGGCGCGAAATGACTGCCGCCGGCATCCTTGCCGAGATCACCTCCGGCACGGCGACCGCGACCGTGGCATGACCGATATCAACACGATCACCGGCAATGCCGCGAGCCCATCCCCTGCCCGGCGCGGGGCGCTGCAGAACCCGGCGACCGTCGCGATGTATGCGTTCATGGCCGTCGTCGCGGTGCTCGTCCTCGTCGGCGCCTTCACCACGCAGGGCTTCCTGACCACCGGCAACTTCCGCTCGATTCTCACTGCCACCGCGTTCGTCGGCATCATGGCGGTAGGCTCGACGGTAATCATGCTGGGCGGCAGCCTGTTCTCCGTCTCGCTCGGGATGACGACGGCGGTGACCTCGATTCTGTTCATGTACACGCTGCGCTTCGGCCTGGTCCCAGCGGTCGTCGTAACCTTGCTCGCAGGCACCCTCATCTTCACGATCCAGGGCGCGGTCATAGGGTCGATTGGCGCCAATCCGATCATCGTCACGATCGGCGCGGGAGCGATTCAGGAGGGCATCATCGGCTGGCTCTCGCCGGGCGACATCGTCCCGCCGGCCGGCGCGAACATCGATTTCCTCGCCCAGCCGATTCTCGGCCTGCCGCCGTCCGTCTACGTGTTCCTGGCGGTGGCGATCGTGGCCGATCTCTGCATGCGCCACACCCGGTCCGGGCTCGAGATCTATATGCTCGGCGAGAATCAGCCGGCCGCGCGAGCCGCCGGGCTGCCGGTCGCGAAGCTCACCACCGCCGCGTTCGCCGTCGCCGGGCTCTGCGTCGCGATCGCGGGAATCCTCATCGCCGGCTTCGCGAGGAACGTAAACCTACAGGTGCAGGGCACCTACACGTTCGACGTGATCGCCGCGATCCTGGTCGGCGGCACCGCTGTCACCGGCGGCAGAGGTTCTGTCGGCCGCACCGTTATCGGTGCTCTGATCATCGCCACGATCACCGACATGCTCCTCCTGCAGGGTGCGAGCACCGGCATGCAGATCCTCGTTAAGGGCCTGATCGTCATCGTGGTCGTGGTGCTGCTCCACCTGGCGCGACACGAAGGGAGGATGTCATGAGCGTGCACGAGGCGTCCGCGGCCAAGCGCAGAACCCCGGTGTCGAGGCGGGTTCAGATGGTCATGCCCTCCGTGCTGCTCGCGGCCATGCTGGTGACGTTCCTGGTGCTGCCGCAGTTCTCGAACCGGGAGCCGTCGATCTTCAACGTCTACAACGCGTTCCAGCTCTGGGCGGCCTACGGACTGGTCGCTCTCGGAGTGGGCCTGACGATGATCGCCAGGGAGTTCGACTTCGGCGTGCTGGGCGTGTTCGCGTTCTGCCCGATGATCGCCGTCAAGCTCGGCGAATACGACACGCTTCTCGGCTTCGTTGTCGCCATCGCCGTGGCCGCCGCCGTTGGGTTCCTGCAGGGCTTCCTCGTCGCCCGACTGCGCCTGCACTCGATGCCGGTGACGCTAGGCTTCTACATCGCATTGCTCGGCGCGACCATCACCATCAGCAATTCCCAGAGCGTGTCCTTCTCGAATCTCGACCTGGGATTTGCCCTCGACGCCGATATGTTCGAAATCCTGTCGTGGCGAAGCATCATCGCCATCGCCGTCTTCGCCCTCGTCTTCCTCGTCATGCGGTACACGCCCCTCGGGCGGGACATCCGGGCGATTGGCGGCGACCGGCGCGCCAGCCGCATGGTCGGCGTTGAGGTCGACCGGGTGTTGATCATCGTCTTCATGACGTCGGCCGTATGCTCGGCGCTGGGTGGCGTGCTGCTGGCCTACAGCTTCGCCACGGCATTGTCGGACCCGGGTCTGACCCCTCTCAAGTTCGCCGTCACGGCCGCCATTCTCGGCGGCGTGAGCCTCGTCGGCGGCATCGGCAGCGTGGTCGGCATCGCCATCGGGGCGCTGACGCTCAGCCTGCTTCAGGAGCTCTTCTCGATCCTGGCGGCCCCGACCTACGTCTCGAGCCTCGTCACCGGCGCCTTGCTCGTGCTCGCGACCATCGTCGCCGCGCCGGGCCTCGCGGCGCGCTATAAGTCGTTTCGGTCACCCCGGGCCGGCAGTACCGGTGCCGTCGCGGCGCCTTCGCGCCGGTTGCCCGACACCTCGCAGTGAAGCCGTCGGCGGGATCCCTGCCGGCACAACCAGGCGTTCAGATCACGCCGTCATCCGCCAGCGCACGGATTTCGGCGCTCGAATGGCCGAGGAGTTCGCCCAGCACATATTCGTTGTCCTCGCCGTAGCACGGAGCGCCGCGGTCGATCGGGCCGCCGATATAGGCGGGCGTCCGCCTGAGTTTGATCGGGACTTCGGCAACCGGCCAAGTGCCGATCTTGGTGCCGCGGACCTCGGTTAGCCATTCGAGCACCTTGAGTTGTGGGTCGCGGTCGCAACGGTCTTCCGCGGTCTGGCAGACGCCCGCCGCCACGCCCGCCGCCTGCAGGCGCTCCATGCACGCGTAGGCGTCGAGGTCCCGCGTCCAGCCGGTCACCGCGGCGTCCAGCGCATCCTCGTTGGCGAGCCGAGCCGCGAGGTCGGCGAAGCGCGGATCGTCGAGCCATTCCGCATGGCCTGCCGCCCGTGCCAGGGCCTGCCACTCTTCGTCAGTCGCACAGGCGATGGCGATCCATCGGTCCTCGCCCGTGCAGCGATAGGCGCCGTGCGGGGCGGCCTGCCGGTTGGGCGACCGGTTACCCGACCGGTGCCAGACGCGGCCGTTGGCTGACCAGTCGAGGATTGTCTGCGAGCAGAGGAAGATGCCGGCCTCGCACTGGGAAGCGTCGATGCGCTGTCCCTTCCCCGTCACCGACCGGTAGTAGAGCGCGCCGAGCAGCGCCTGCGCGAAACCGTAAGCCCCCATCCAGTCGAGATAGGAGTAGCCCCACCCCGCGGGCATCGCCGGTTCCGGCAGGCCGGACATGTCGTTGGTGCCGGCGAAGGACGCCGCGATCGGCCCGACCGTGCGCAGCCGGCCATACGTCCCATAGCCGCCCATGCCGGACTGTTGCACGTAGATGATGTCCGGCCGGATGCTTCGTTGCACATCGTAGCCGAGACCGAGTCGGTCAAGCACGCCGGGCGAAAAGCCCTCCGCGACGGCGTCGCAGATGGCCACGAGGCGGCGGGCGATTTCGAGCCCCTTGGGAGGGCGGATGTTGAGCGACAGGCCGCGCTTGCCCGAGTGCTTGTTGTTGTACTGGCCGCCC
>DASSPO010000431.1:0-4362 GCA_035699585.1 Bauldia sp. | reverse complement strand
ACTTGCCCTTCGATCTGCTATTCGTGTCGCGAGTATACCGCTACTTCTTTGTACTCGCAGCTCGAATGTCTTTCCTCGATATGTGGAGGAGTGAAGTTTATCCGACCAACCTCCGGCTCCTCCCTTGGAACGACGCGCTGGCGTTGACGGCGCAGCCTATGGAGGCGCTGCGCCCGGCCTTCGTCGACGCCTGCGCCAACGCCTTTCGGACCGAAGTGCAGATGTTCGCCGAGCTGGCTCGCCTGCCGCTTCGGCCGTTCCTTGACGTCATGCGTGACTGCGGCGGCGAGGTGGAATGGTCTGAAAGCTTTCGGCGCGCCGCCGAGAAAATCGAAGTGGGTCACGCGACCTCGCTCATGCTGGGCGACCTCGGATGGCGGCTGCAAGTCTCCGAGTATCTGTCGGACTGGCTGATCGTGTCAGACGAGGACGCCGCACGCGGCCTCCATGTCGCGCTCACGGCGAGGGGGGGCGAAGCGGTGGACCGCGAGGCCCTGCTCGCCCTGCCCATCCCGCCCGATGCCGCCACGCGTGCCGATTATGCAGCCGTAATCGAACTATACGGCGGCACCGACCACCAAACTGCGATCGAGGCCGAAGTTGACCGGATCGACGCTTTGGTTGGTCCCGCGCTCGGACTAGACGACGCCGATCTCGCCGCGATCCGCGAGGACATGCTGACTGACCCATTCCTCAAGAATATCGTCCCGCGCTGGCCGGGGACTTCGACACGCCTGCACGGATATCGAACCGGGCTCGACAGCGCCGAACGCTACGGCTGACGCCCAGTAGCTGTGGATAGCGGGGATATGGAGGATAACGTCCGTTCAACTGTTTGCCGACCGGTGCTGCATGGATACGGTTGGCCATGGACGATCTATTCGGAGATATCCCGCAGCCCAAGCGGCAAGGTAAAACCGAAGGACGCAAACCGCTGACCGCCGAAGACGTTCGCGGCATGATGATCGATTTGATCAGAGGATTGCGCGAAGCCGACACCGTCCCTTTCGATCAACGCGAGTTCGAGAAACATATCGCGATGTTTCCGATCATGGCACAATGGCTTCCTGGCGATGAGGGCAAGCAGCTAGTGTTCGAGTTCGAGCGCGAAGTGGAGCGCTTGCGAAAGACCGCTTAGCCAAGCAACAATAACTGTCCTACAGCCCCCATCCCGTGAGACACTGCCGACTCGCCCTCCTGGGCGGGCGGAGGGCCGGTGCGTGATGCCCCGGCATCGCTGCACGCGGCTCTTTCCAATTGTCGGCCACCGCTTTGTCCCGCGTCCGGTGCTTGGTCGCTCGGCCTGTCACCGTAACGTATTGATCCTGAAGCGAAAAAATAGGGTCCGGGAAACCGCTGCTGAGTCCGGCCTGGGCGCCCGGGCCGCGGCCGATATGGGTGACCTTCGCGAAGTTTCCGCCCCTTCCCTTCCCGAAGCGCCCCTTCCCATTGCCGGGTCCATCGGCTAAGGGCGCCGCCTTCCAGGACAAACTGGAGCCGATGCGGGAGATCGCCCGAGGGCGATCGCATGGACCGCTAAACTTCGACGTTCCGTCGAACCCCGGACGTGATCCGGGGTCCAGTCGGACACAACGAGAGTGAGTTGGATGGCAAAGAAAATTACCGGCTACATCAAGCTGCAGGTGCCCGCGGGCATCGCCAACCCGTCGCCGCCGATCGGCCCGGCGCTCGGCCAGCGCGGCGTCAACATCATGGAATTCTGCAAGGCGTTCAACGCCGCCACGCAGGAGCTCGAGAAGGGCGCGCCGATCCCGACGGTGATCACCGTCTACGCCGACCGCAGCTTCTCCTTCACCACCAAGACCCCGCCGGCGAGCTTCCTGTTGAAGAAGGCGGCGCGGATCAAGTCGGGCGCCAAGGAGCCGGGCAAGGAAAGCGCCGGCACCATCCGCCGCTCCCAGCTCGCCCAGATCGCCGAGGCGAAGATGAAGGATCTCAACGCCAACGACATCGACGCGGCGACCCGGATCATCGAAGGCAGCGCCCGGGCGATGGGCCTCCAGGTCGTGGAGGGCTGACGCCATGGCAAAGCTGACCAAGAAGCGCAAAGCCCAGGCCGGAAGCGTCGACCGCACCAAACATTACGGGGTCGACGAGGCGCTCGGCATCGTCAAGGCCAACGCCACCGCCAAGTTCGACGAGACGGTCGAGGTCGCCCTGAACCTGGGAGTCGACCCGCGCCACGCCGACCAGATGGTCCGCGGCGTCGTCTCGCTGCCCAAGGGCACCGGCAAGGACGTCCGGGTGGCGGTGTTCGCGCGCGGCGACAAGGCCGAGGAAGCCCGGAAAGCCGGCGCGGAAGTGGTCGGCGCCGAGGATCTGATGGAGCAGATCCAGGGCGGCCAGATCGACTTCGAGCGGGTGATCGCGACCCCCGACATGATGGGCATCGTCGGCCGCCTCGGAAAGGTGCTCGGCCCCAAGGGGCTGATGCCCAACCCCAAGCTCGGCACCGTCACCCCCAACGTCGGCGAGGCGGTCAGGGCGGCCAAGTCCGGCCAGGTCGAGTTTCGGGTCGAGAAGGCCGGGATCGTCCACGCCGGGATCGGCAAGGCGAGCTTCGCGGAGGCCGACCTCAAGGCCAATTTCGACGCGTTCATGGACGCGATCGTCAAGGCCCGGCCGGCCGGCGCCAAGGGCAAGTTCATCAAGAAGGTCGCGGTCAGCTCGACCATGGGCCCGGGCGTCAAGATCGACGTCGACGCGGTCAGCGGCTGACCGACGCGGCCGGCGGCTGACCGACGCGGCCGGCAGTGGACCCTGGACCTCCCCTCGCCGCGCGGCGAGGGGCAGGCCCGAAACCCTAGGCCGGAGGCTGTTCGCCCTTGCGGACGAGCGCCGCATAGCCGCGCGCGAGCTCGAGGTGGGCGCGGCGTGCGGCCTCGGTCGCGGCGGTCTTCGCCGCGTCCCGCTCGATGCGCTCGCGCGCCCGGAAATAGTCGAGCGACTCCTGGTCCACCGTCGTGGCTTACCCCACCCCAATCCGCTGCGCCCCCAACGAGCGCCAGCTCCGATCCTTCCAGCCTAGGAAGGGTTAAGCGCAGTCGAAATAACCTAGGTAAGCCCGGATCGTCCTGCGGCCCACCGAGTCGCGGCCCGCGGAAACGGCCGTTTTGCTATTTGCGCCCCCAGCGCCTACATAGGCTCCGCTACTAGTCGCAAATTGACGGTCATTGGCGCTTTGCGGCTCCTCTTTCCTTCTTTCTCGCTGCTCCTAGCAACGGGCGGCCGATCGTCGGCCCGCCCCCCAGAAGGAATATCATGATGATCAGCGGAACAGTTAAGTTCTTCAACGCCGACAAGGGCTTCGGCTTTATCCAGCCCGACGACGGCGGCAGCGACGCCTATGTGCATATCAGCGCCGTCGAGGCGGCCGGACTGCGCACCCTCGATCGCGAGCAGCGCGTCAGCTACGAGCTTCAGCAGGACAACCGCGGCCGCAACAGCGCCGTCAACATCCAGGCCGAATAGCCGGCCCGAACGCTTCCCCCGGGCGACCGGGGGAAGCTTTTTCTTCAGCTCCGCCCGGGCACCTCCCGCCCGCGGTTTCCAGCCCCGGCGATTAGGTCGCCGCGGGTTCCTGTGGTAGGACCGCTCATCAAGCGCAAACGTGCCAAGCATCGCCTGACTGAGAGACTCGCCGCGCTCCCGCTTACGTGCAGGAGACCCAAGTTGAACTTCACCAACATTCTATCCGGCGTGGCGACATGAGCCGCGTCGTCAACCTGTCGATGGCCGAGGCCGACGTTCGCGAGCAGTGCCGCAAGTCGGCGATCGGGGTCTCGTCGCTGGAGGTCCTGCAATCGGGCGGAGTCCGGCTCGTCACGTCGAGCGTCGACGGGGCCGACAAGATCCGCAAGAAGCTGAAATCGAAGATCGTCCGCGGCGACGTCCAGCGGACGCCGGCGATGCCCAGGACATGGCCCTGGTAGGCGCTCTCTAGCTTGGCGGAGGATTTCGACGAGGCGATGCAGTTGCGCCGCAGCTGGCATGAATGGGAGGTCGACGGGCGCGACCGAAAGGTCGTGCTGGTGGTCGAGACCGGCCTCGAGATGCGCCCCGGGCACGACGGCTTCGACTCCGAGGCGCTCGACAAACTGATATCCGACGTGACCGCCGAGATGCGGGCGAGCCCGAGCCCGATCGACCGGGTTCGAATCGTCCCCCAACTCGACTAAGGCAAATCGCACCGCACCGAATCGCATCCATTCAAGACCCGGGAGACACCACGGACATGACGACCCACGCGCAATTCTACCTGACCCGCGCCGCGGTCGCGCGCGAGCTCGCGCAGGGCTCCCAGCTCGACAATGTCCGCGAAAGCCATCTCCGCGCCGCCGA
>DASSPO010000430.1:0-6135 GCA_035699585.1 Bauldia sp. | reverse complement strand
CGCTCAGGACGTGATCCGTCCCCGCTTGCGTGATCTGGCACCTGCCGGTGGAACGGATCGGCTCGGGCGAGTGGGTGTGATGGCCCTGAGCGACGGCTCGCGTTGGCCATTCCGGCGCGGCGGGAAAACGAGTGGAACGGCAAACCGGCGGCCCAAGTGCTTTCGTCGTATGAATCATCCGCCAGATCGGGCGCGCCGGCGATGATGAACTCTGGGGCGGATTCGACGCCGACTTCATCACGGGTGGCGACGGCAACGACGACCTGTGGGGAGGAAGCTCGCCCATCCGACCGGCGACATTCACCCTAGCTACCACGCACAATGGGATCTCGGGTGGGGCCCTCGCGACATCTTCGAGCAGCGACGGCGGCATCCTCGCGCCTGGCGACACGGGCAACGACCGATTGATCGGCGGCGACGGCGACGACTCGTTGCACGGTCAGGGCGGCAATGACCGCCTGATCGGGGGCGACGGCCGGGACGGTTTCGTCTTCGATACGCCGCTCGACCCGAACACCAATGTCGACGATGTGAGAGACTTCGTTCCCCGGAACGGGGACGGGGACCGGATTGTGCTGTCGAGAGGGATTTTCACCGACATCGGCATCAAGCTGTCGAAAGGGGAATTCCACATCGGCAAGAAGGCCGAGGATGGGAACGACCACATCATCTACAACTCGAAGTCGGGAGGGCTCTTCTTCGACAACGACGGGCGGGGAGGCGACAGCGCGATCCTTTTCGCCATGCTCGACGCGAAGCTCAAGCCGACCAATAACGACTTCGAGATGATCGCGTAGGATGCGCGAAGCTTTGAAGTGCCGCCAATCCCGCGAGGCCGGGCTTTGACCGGGCGCCGCTACGGCGTGACTACCCCGATGATACGTGGCGGAGCGGGTTCTTGTTGCTAATAAGGGCGGAGTATCGGGAGTGTCCCGCCGGCGGTGGCTTCTTGGAAGTGGCGGCCCTCCGGCGGTGTTTTGAGTACCATCTCCGCGGCTTGCCCGCAGAAACACAGGTACAGGGGAGAGGGCGATGTCGCGACAGCGGCCAGGATTCATAACGATGGCCATAGCCGCCATGATCTGCCTTGCCGGCGGGGCGGCCGGCCCGGCGCAGGCGGCGACGATCAGCTTCGCCGACGCCATGACGGTGCTTGCGCGCGATTGCGGCGCCGATGTCCAGAAGTATTGCAAGGGACTCAATATCGGCAACAACCGGATCGCCGACTGCCTGTTCCAGAACCAGAGCAAGGTTTCGCCGGTCTGCATCTCAACCCTTGCGGCGGTGCGCGCCTCGCTCGAGCAGAGGCTCGCGGCGCAGGCGAACGTCCTCAAGGTCTGCCGGGGCGACGCCAATCGGCGCTGCCAGGGCGTTGTCCACAGCGACGCCCATACGCTCGACTGCCTGCTCAAGGCAGCCAATCACGTCAGCAAGAAATGCAACGCTGCGATCACCGACGCCGGGTGGCGCTGACCATGAGGTACATCCGGGAGGACGGAATGCGGTTCCGCAAGATCGGTGGCGCGGTTGTCGGGCTGATGATGCTGTGGTGGTCGGGCGCCGCCGCGGCGCAAGGCATCACCGAGGTCGAGATCATCAACGGCCTCCAGGGACCGCCAGTTACGATCGCCGTCGATCCGAACGCGCTCATGGCCGAGGTCAACGCCAATGTCGGCAAGGGCGTTGCCGGGCTCCCCAATTGGAGCAGGCTTGCAAGCCTCACGCAGCTCCTGGTCGACGTTGAGTTCGAGTACGATTCCGTCGCAATCGTTCCTTCGTCCTATCGGACCCTCGGCGCCATCGCCGATGCCCTCCACCATCCGCTGCTTGCCCGCTACAAGTTCCTGGTCGTCGGCCATACCGACTCGAGGGGCGAGCCGGGTTACAACCTCAAGCTCAGCCTGAGGCGCGCCGAAGCGATCCGCGAGGCGCTGACCACGACCTTCGCGGTCTCGCCGAAACGCCTGTTCGCGGTCGGCGTCGGCGAGGAGCTGCCGCTTGACGCGGCCAATCCCGAGGCGGCGATCAACCGGCGGGTGCAACTCGTCAACATCGGCGAGGCGAAGTAGGGGGCGCACCGGGCGCGCGGTCGCGGGCCGGGGTCGGGACGGACAAACCGGCTCCCGCAACGCGAGGCGCCGGCTCCGGCATTTCCGGCTAGACTGACCCGACCCTTGGATGGTTGGGCCATGGACGAAACCGAAACCCTGACGCGGTTGGGGCTGGCGCTTGCAATCGGCTTCCTGATCGGGGTCGAACGCGGCTGGCGCGAACGCGAGGAGAAGGAGGGCGAGCGCGCGGCGGGGCTCCGCACCTTCACGCTGATCGGTCTTTTCGGCGGCGTTTGGGGGCTGCTCACGCTCGAAGTCGGGCCGGTGCCGATGGGCCTCGCCTTCCTCGCGCTCGCCGGGGCGGTGACGCTCTTCCGCTGGCGGGAGGTCCGGCGCGAAGGCACCTTCGGCATGACCACGCTGGTCGCGGCCTTCCTCGCCTTCTCGCTCGGGGCGCTCGCCGTGCTCGGCGACATGATGGCGGCGGCCGCGGCGGGGGTGGCGACCGCGGCGCTCCTTGCCGCCAAGGAATGGCTCCACTCCTGGCTCCGCGTGCTCACCTGGCAGGAGCTTCGTGCCGCCCTGATCCTCCTCGCCATGACCTTCGTCGCGCTCCCGGTGCTTCCCGACCGCGGCTACGGGCCGTATGAAGTGCTCAACCCGTACCAGCTCTGGCTGATGACGATCGTCATCGCCGGGGTCTCCTTCATCGGCTATGTGGCGACCAGGGCGGCCGGCGAGCGGTACGGTCCGCTGATCGCGGGGACCGCCGGCGGCCTCGTCTCGTCGACCGCCGTCACACTCGACTTCGCGCGGCGGGCGCGGCAGACGCCTCGCCTCGCCCGGCCTTATCTCTCCGGGGGCCTCGCGGCCTCGACGGTAATGTTCCTCCGGGTGGTCGTCATCGTCGTCCTCTTCGGACCGGGGCTCGCCGGGGCGGTCGTCCCGGCACTGTGCGCCGCGGCGGCCGTCTCGGCGCTGGCCGCGCTTGGCCTCAACCGCAGCTTCGCGCGGGAAACCGACGGGGCCCCGCGCGAGGGCGACCCGGTGGTGCGGAACCCCTTCGAGCTTCGGTACGTCCTCGGCTTCGCCGCGCTCCTCGCCGCGATCCTCTTCCTCACCCGGATCATCACCGAATACTTCGGCAGCGCCGGGAGTATCGGGCTCGCCGCCGTCGCCGGGCTGGCCGACGTCGACGCGATGACGCTCTCGATGACGCGGCTCGCGGGCACGACGAGCGCGGCGGTGGCCGCAATCGCCATCCTCGTCGCCGTCGCGGCCAACTCGGTATCGAAATCGGTGCTCGCCCTCACCGTCGGCGGCCAACGCTTCGGCCTGCCCTTTGTCGGGATCACGGCGGCGTCGCTCGCCGCGGGCGCGGTCGCGGCTCTCCTCACGTCTCCGCTGTGAGCGCCGCCTAGGGGCGCGCGTCCCGCTCCGCGGGCCGGGCAACAGTTGCGTCACACAAGTAAAAAGTGTATCTATGATATGTTGCACGTAATGATAAATGGGGGGCACTCATGGAGGCGGCGGCTTGGATCCAGGTCCTGTTCCTGGGCGGACTGGCCGGGGCGCTCGGACAATCGGCGCGGGCGGTGGTCGGGATCAAGAAGGTCAATGACCAGGCAGCGGCCGAGCAGGTTGCGACCGAGAACCTCATCGTCGCATCGCGGCTGTTCATCAGCCTCGTGATCGGCTTCGTCGCCGGTGCGCTCGCCGCGCTCATCATGAATGTCGGCACCGGCGGATTCGACACGGCGCAGATCCTCGGGCTCGCCGCCACCGGTTACGCCGGCACCGACTTCATCGAAGGTATCATCAACAAGGTGACGCCGACCACGCCGGTGCCCAAGGTTGCCGACCAGACGCAAGTCCCCGCGGGGCCACAGGCCAGGGCGGGCCAGGCGGCTCCCGACGCGCTCCCCGCCGACGACTACCAGGGGTGACGGCCATGGTCGGGTTCGACGTGACGCCCCAAGCCGGGATGGTCCGGGCGATCTCCCGTCTCAATATCCGCTCCGGCGCGCCGAGCCGGTCGGCGCCGGTTTTGAGGAAGGTCGAGCCGGGCACCGAGCTTGCGGTCGCCGGCGTCGCCAAGGGCGAGACCTTCCATGGCAACGATCTCTGGTACGCCGGGGACGGCGGCTCGTTCTTCTGGTCGGGCGCCTGCAGCGACTTCCATTCGGGAGAGCCGGCGCCGGCGGCGGCGGGCGCGGCAATGACGGTGCGGCGGCGCCCGAACGGGACCATCCTGCCGCTTTCCGAGGCGGAGATCGAAACGGTCTTTGGCCGCTTCACCTACACCGAGGGCCATGGCGGGCGGATCGTCATCCCCGCGGCCTGGACGAACGCCAATCTCGGCGAGGCGGATACGCCGGCGCTCGGTGCGGTGGGGCAGTCGACGCTGCTTGTCCACAAGAAGGCCATCGGTTCTTTCGAGCGGGTCTTCAAGGCGATCGCCGCCGCCGGGCTGGTCAACCGCATCCTGACCTATGACGGGTTGTTCGTGCCGCGCCACAAAGGGTGGAACCCGGCCCGTGGGCTGAGCTCGCATTCCTGGGGCATCGCCATCGACCTCAACGCGCGCTGGAACGGCTACGGCGTCCCCGCCGCGGCAGCCGGAGCCTATGGTTCGGTGCGCGAGCTGGTGCCCTATTTCGCGGCGGAGGGATTCGCCTGGGGCGGATACTTCTCGCCGCCCTACGAGGACGGAATGCATTTCGAGCTGGCGCGACTCGACCTCTAGTGGCCGTGCCTGCGTGCGAGCAGCGAGAGACGGAATCATGGCGTCACCGGGATGGCGGTCCGCACTGGTCCTTGCCGCACTTCTCCTCGCAGCCGGGGTTGCGGCGGCGCAGGACCCTGCTCCCGACGTTGCGACGGCCCCGGAGTCGCAGGCCGAAGGCGACAAGTGCCGATCGCTGTGCGAGCTCTCCTTCCGCGCGGTGCTCGACGAAGCAGCGAAGCGCGAGCTCAATGCGTGCGAGGCGCAGGCGTCATGTTTCTCCTGGCTTCTGTTCGACTCGGGCTACGGCGGGCTGGCGCGCTTCGGACGGGACCACCTCCTCGAAATGATCATCGATCCGATGGCGCTTCCCGACCCGCAGCGCTTCGATGGATGAGGGCCTCAACTTCGCTCTCCTCCGCGACGCGCTGATCACGCTCGCGGTCGTAGCCGCGGTCGCCTTCGTCCTCTCGATCCGCCGGTCGACCGTCGACGGCACGATGCGGATCGGCGTTTCGGGGACGGCATGGCTCACCTTTCTCGGGGTGTGCGCCCCGCTCGCGGCGATCGCCTTCGCGACCGGCTACCTCACCGGCTTCAGCCGGCAGCCGGCGGTGACCGCAACGATCCCGGCGATCCTCACCCTGTTCGGGGTGGTCTTCGCCTATGTGAGCGAGATGAACCCGACCTCGCGCGGGCCGCTCGCAACAGGAATCGTCCTCTTCGCGCTGATTCTGGTGCTCACCACGAACTACTACGCCACCGTCCGGGAGACCGAGCGGGTGAAGCGGCTGCTCGTCCTCTCGGAGCAGGAGCGGATCATCAAGGTGCGGCGGGAGAACATCGGTCTCGACAAGGACCCGCCGAACTGGATGCTGCCGGGGGAGATGGGAAAGTAGCATCGGCGTGGGCGATCCCGCCCCGGTAACCGGGGTCGCGCAATTCGCGTCACGCCATCGAACCGGTTCGCGGCAATCAAGAGAACCGCCAGGGTAACGCGCGCGGGCGCAGCGCCACGACCCCGGCGTTGCCGTCGCGCGTCGTCGAGGCATCCTGTGGCCGGCGGCGGCGACGCGGCGAGCGATGCCGACTTTCTGATGGTCGACACCCAGCCGGCGGGAACGGACGGCAGCGGTGACGTGGCGGCATTCGGGCACCGCCGGCTGGACCGGCGATCCGCGGCCGGATCGCATTGACGCGACATGACGTTACGCGTTAGGCGAGACAGGATTGCCGGTTTCCGAGACAGTGAAACGGCGCTGATCTGGCAAGGTCGATAATGCCGTCGTGTTCCCTCGGGAATTCAGGCCGTCGCGCTCAGGAAGCTTCGCCCGTCAACAACGCCATGAAGCTCGATGA
>DASSPO010000429.1:0-3489 GCA_035699585.1 Bauldia sp. | reverse complement strand
GCTCACGAAATCGAAGGCCTTGCCGTCCTTGAGGCCGTAGTCGGCAATGCGCGTGACTTTGTCATTCTCGTCAAAATAGACGGCGAGGACGCGCTGGCTGACCACCTTCTCGGGCATGAAGGCGACCGTCTGCTTGCGGGTCTGGCTGATGTAGTAGAACGCCTCACCACCGAAATTCTCGGTAGTCGAGGGCGAGCCGAGCGCGATCAGCACCTGGTCCTTGCTCGATCCGACCGGCACCTGCTCCACGGCATATTCGGGGACGACGTAACCGCTCTGCGACTCGACGCCAACGCAGCCCGCCGTCCCGAGCGAAAGCAGAACCGCGGCAAGCGCCGTCCAAGACCGTCGCCCAGTGTGGCGAATCATACTCAACCCATTGCCCATCTTGGCATTTCCCCTAGCGTGCGCTACCTCGGCCGGCAAGACCAGACTGGCCCGGATCGAGGGGAGCCCGCTATGTTTGCCCGTTTCCGACGCGCACGCCTCGATCCGGCAATACCAGCCACCCTTTACGGCGCGATCGTGGCGCAGGCGCGGGAGACGGCGCTTTACGCCGAACTCGGCGTTCCCGACACGGTGGAGGGCCGTTTCGAGATGGTTGTGGCCCATACCGGGTTGGTGCTTCGCCGCCTTGGCAACGGCGACGAGGCGGCGAGGGCGGTGGGGCAGGCGGTTTTCGACGTGTTCTGCGACGAAATGGACGATGCCCTCAGGTCGCTGGGGGTAAAGGACACCTCTGTCGGCAAGCGGATGCGGCGCCTCGCCGAGGCCTATTACGGCCGGACGGAAGCCTATGACGCAGCACTCGCCGCGGGCGATGCCGGCAGGCTTGCCTCGACGCTCCGGCGGACGGTCTACGAAGGCGGGGACGAGGTGGCGGCGGCGGCGCTTGCCGCCTATATGCTTGACGCCGACCGCGCACTCGCGGCAACGCCGCTCGAGCGCGTGATCGCCGGCAAGATCGGATGGCCGGCAATCGTGACTCCTCCCCAGGCGGCGGAGAACCAACCGTGAAAGAAAAACCGCAACTGTCGCGCACCATCGAGACCGGCTCGATCGGGGATGCCGGGATCAGCGAGCATATCGAGGCGAGCGCCGACGAACGGGCGGCGAT
This sequence comes from Bauldia sp., assembly GCA_035699585.1. GTDB lineage: Bacteria > Pseudomonadota > Alphaproteobacteria > Rhizobiales > Kaistiaceae > Bauldia. The sequence goes on along the minus strand of DASSPO010000429.1, from coordinate 2,372 downwards.
CGCCGCCGAGCACAACCTGATCTCGGTCGACTCGCTTTCAGCCGATCTCGATATCCGGCGGAGCGCCGCCGGGCTCATCGTGGTCGACGGCGTTCTCCGCGCCGAGGTCGTCCATACCTGCGTCATCAGCCTCGAACCGGCGCCGCAGTCGATCGACGAGCCGATCCATGTCACGCTCGCCGCGGCGGGATCGAAAGAGGCGCCGCCGCCGCCGAAGCCGGGGGCGGAGATCATGATCGATCCGGAAATCGACCAGCCCGACGTGATTGCCGGCCCGACGACGGATCTCGGCCGCATCGTGCTCGAGCATTTCACGCTGGCGCTCGATCCATACCCGCGGGCGCCGGGGGCGAAACTCCCGGCCGCGGCATCCACGGGCGCAGAGACGCCGGCCGAATCGCCCTTTGCGGCACTCTCGGGGTTGGCGCAACGGAAGACCTGAACCGTGAGTTCCGCGCGGCAAGTCTTTGTTGCGGCCCGCCAAACGGCTATGGTCGCCATCCCGCAGCCGGACGGCCGCGGCAAGGATCGCGTGGTCTGAATGGCGGCAAGCATCACGGTCTCCCTGGACGCAATGGGTGGGGACGAGGGCGTCAACCTCGTCATACCCGGCGCTGCCAAGGCCCTCATCCGGCGTCCCGACCTCCGCTTCCGGCTCTATGGCGACCGCGCGGCCGTCGAGCCGGTGCTCGCGCAATATCCGCGGGTGGCGGAGGTCTCGGTGTTCGAGCACTGCGAATACTCGGTGCGGATGGAGGACAAGCCGAGCCAGGCGCTCCGTCACGGCCGCCGGCGCTCCTCGATGTGGCGGGCGATCGAGGCGGTGAAGCGGGGGGAGGCGGATTTCGCCGTCTCGGCGGGCAACACCGGCGCGCTGATGGCGATGGCGCGGTTCTGCCTCCGCACCACGGCGTCGATCGACCGGCCGGCGATCGCGGCGCTGTGGCCGACGATCCGCGGGGAAAGCGTGGTCCTCGACTGCGGCGCGACGATCGGCGCCGACGCGCAGCAGCTCTTCGACTTTGCCGTGATGGGCGGAGCGATGGCGCGCGCGCTGTTCGATATCCCGCGGCCGACCGTCGGGCTCCTCAACATCGGTGTCGAGGAGGTCAAGGGCCTCGAGCCGGTCAAGGAAGCCGGACAGATGCTGCGCGACGCGAACCTGCCCAACCTCGACTATTACGGCTTCGTCGAGGGCGATGACATCGGCAGGGGGACGGTCGACGTGGTGGTGACCGAAGGCTTCTCGGGCAATATCGCGCTCAAGACGGCGGAGGGGACCGCGAAGCAGATCGCGGAGTATCTTCGCGCGGCGATGAACCGCACGTTCCTTGCGCGAATCGGCTACTTCCTTGCGCGGGAGGCCTTCGAGAGGCTGCGCGAGAAGATGGACCCGCGTCGCGGCAATGGCGGCGTCTTCCTCGGCCTCAACGGCATCGTCATCAAGAGCCACGGCGGCACGGATGCCGAGGGCTTCGCCACGGCAGTCGAACTGGGATACAGCATGGCGCGCAACCAGCTCCTCGACAAGATCAACCAGGACGTGACCGAGTATTATCGCCTTCATCAAGCCAAGCGGACCGCCGAGCCGGCGCCGATGGAGGCGCTGTGAGCACGATCCGATCCGTGGTGCTCGGGGCGGGAGGCTACCTGCCCGCGAAGATCCTCTCCAACGACGACCTGTCGCGGATGGTCGACACATCCGACGAGTGGATCCGGCAGCGGACCGGCATCCGCGAGCGCCGCATCGCCGCCGACGGCGAGTTCACCTCCGACCTCGCCCTGCACGCGGCGCAGGGGGCGCTCGAGGCCGCCGGGCTGACCGCCTCCGACATCGACATGATCGTGCTCGCGACCGCGACCCCCGACCATACCTTTCCGGCGGCGGCGGTCGCCGTCCAGAACAAGCTCGGGATGAGGCACGGCGCGGCTTTCGACATCCAGGCGGTCTGCTCCGGCTTCCTCTACGCGCTCACCTCCGCCGACGCCATGATCAGGGCCGGGCAGTCGAAGCGGGCGCTGGTGATCGGCGCCGAGACCTTCTCGCGCATCCTCGACTGGACCGACCGAAGCACCTGCGTGCTTTTCGGCGACGGCGCCGGCGCGGTGGTGCTCTCGGCGGAATCGCAGCCGGGCTGGCGGAGCGACCGCGGGCTGCTTTCGGCACACCTCCGCTCCGACGGACGCTATCAGGAGATGCTCTATGTCGACGGCGGGCCGTCGGCGACCGGCACCGTCGGCCACCTCCGCATGGAGGGGCGGGAGGTCTTCAAGCACGCCGTCGGCATGGTCTCGGGCGTGATCGACGAAGCCTTCGCCGCGACCGGATTCACCGCCGCCGACATCGACATGATCGTGCTCGCGACCGCGAC
>DASSPO010000428.1:0-4236 GCA_035699585.1 Bauldia sp. | reverse complement strand
GCCAGCCAGCTAAGGGGAAGGGAGGCGAGATAGGCGAGGCTCAGGACCGCCATCGTGTGCCAGGGAAAGCTGGCGAGAAAACCGACCACGAAAACCACGAGGACGAAAAGCGGCAGCACGAGATCCCGCCGGATACGACGTCCGATGAGCTTCGAAGACCAGGTCGGAAGCCGGCTCACCATCAGGATGCCGATGCCGACGCAATAGACCGCGACGATCGGCGCCGTCAGGATGCCGTGGGGGGCGCCGACGAGCTCGAGGTAGACCGGCAGGAACACGACCATTGCGCCCGCCGGCGCAGGGATCCCCACGAAGTAATATGCCTGCCACTCCGGCTTCTCCGGCCCATGCAGCGCGGCATTGAAGCGCGCGAGGCGCAGAGCCGCACAGATGGCAAAGACCAGCGCCGCGATCCATCCCACCGAGCCGGTCTCGTCGAGCGCCCAGACGTAAAGCAGGATCGCGGGCGCAACGCCGAAGTTGACGAAGTCGGCAAGCGAGTCGAGTTCGGCCCCGAAACGCGACGCCGATTTCAGGAACCGCGCCACTTGGCCGTCGATGCCGTCGAGCGCTGCGGCGATGGCAACGGCCGCGATCGCCCACTCGTAACGCGTCTCTATGCTCATCCGGATCGATGTCAGGCCGGCGCAGAGTGCAAGCAAGGTGACGAGATTCGGCAGCACGGCGCGGATCGGCACGGGAGGAAGATTGCGGATGCGACGCCGGCGCGGCTCGTCCTCTGGATCGAAGGGTTGGAAGATCGACATGGCCGTCGCTCAGTCCACTCTCACCCCTTTTGCCTCATCGAGACCGTTGAACCGGGCGAGCACCGTCTCGCCGGCAATCGCCGTCTGGCCCTCGGCGACCGTGACCCGCGCTTCCGCAGGCAGCCACACGTCGAGCCGCGAACCGAAGCGGATCATGCCGATCCGCTCGCCGGGCGCGAGTGAGTCATTTTCCTTCACGAAACAGACGATGCGCCGGGCAACAAGGCCGGCGATCTGCACCACGCCCACCTGACCATGAGCACTGTCGATAACGATTCCGTTCCGCTCGTTGTCCTCGCTCGCCTTGTCGAGGTCGGCATTGAGGAACTTGCCGGGCCGGTACACGATCTTCGACACCTTGCCGGCCACGGGCGCGCGGTTCACGTGGCAGTCGAACACGTTCATGAAAACCGAGATGCGACGGCGCGTTTCTTGGCCTAGCCCGAGTTCCGCAGGGGCTTCACCGAGCGCGACCGCCGCCACGCGCCCGTCGGCAGGGCTGATGACAAGGTCCGGATCGAGGGGGACCACCCGGGGTGGGTCGCGGAAGAAGTAGGCGCACCAGGCGGCGACGATCAGCGCGATCCAGAACAACGGCTGCCACAAGAATAGGCCCGCAATCGCCCCGACGACCGCCGCGAGGATGAACGGCGCCCCCTCTTTGCGCACGGGCGCGACTGCGGCCCGGATCGAGCGAAGGACGGACATGGCCGACGCTCATACGACAGCCGCGCAAGGATGGACAGGCGTGTTTCCGTGATGTCACGCCATCTGATCGGTGTCGTTTCGCGTCAGACGCGAGTGTCCTCGGGTCACCACCTGGTCGAAAGTGCCTCGGGAAAAACACCTATGGTTGGTTGCGCTATACCGCACCGCACCGTCAGCATCCGGGCATCGTGTCGACAGCAACAAGCGGCGGATCTCTGTTGTCGAAGGACATTTCGGAGAATCACCGGAGCGCGCCTCCGGCGCGGGCTGCGTTGCGCCCGCGCCGACCGACCGGGTCAAGCTCGTATCTCCGAAGGATGCAGCGGTTGCTGCAGGCGGTCCAGGACCTCTCCCTTGCGCGCGGCCTGACGAAGGTGCAGCAGATCGTGAGGACGGCGGCCCGCGAGCTGACCGGCGCGGATGGCGCGACATTCATTCTGAACGAGAACGGCTTCTGCTACTACGCGGATGAAGATGCAATCGCGCCGCTCTGGAAGGGTCGGCGCTTTCCCCAGGAAAACTGCATCAGTGGCTGGGTCATGCGGCACCGCGAGGCGGCCGTCATCAGCGACATCTATGCCGATCCGCGTATTCCGCACGAGGTCTATCGTCCCACCTTCGTGAGGAGCCTGGCGATGGTTCCGATCCGCACGAACGAGCCGATCGGGGCCATCGGAAACTACTGGGCGACCCAGCATTTGCCGGGGAAGATCGATCTGTGGCTTCTCCAGGCCCTCGCGGATGCCGCCTCCATCGCTGTCGAGAACGTGCAGGTCTATTCCGAGCTTGAACAGCGCGTGCAGGAGCGAACGCGCGAGCTCGCCGAAGCAAAGGAGGAACTGGAGCGGCTGTCAGTCACCGATGAACTTACCGGACTGCACAACCGCCGCGGATTCTATCGCCTTGCCCACCGGGCTCTCGGCGGCGGTCGGCGGTTTTTGCTCGTCTACATCGACGTCGACGGGCTCAAGCACGTGAACGACCGTCACGGCCACGCGGCCGGCGATGCCCTGATCAAGGCAGTCGCCGACGCTCTCAGATCGAGCTTCCGCCATACCGACATCCTCGCACGGATCGGAGGCGACGAGTTCTGCGTTCTCGTCCCCGATCCCCATGACGATGCCGAAACCCTCCGGAACGCGATCAAGCTCAGGATCGAAGAGCTCAATCAAGCATCCGCGAAATTCCGCTACTCGGCGAGCCTGGGTGTACTCGAGGCCGCTGCCGACGACCTTGATTCGCTCGATGGCCTGATCGCGCGTGCCGACGAACTCATGTACCGGGACAAGCAGGCCAAGCGGACCGCATGACCCCCGGCCTACTCGGCCGCCTCGCGGGCTTCGGTGGTCGCACCGCGGCGGACAAAGCCTTCCTCGTCGGTCTCCTCGACCTCGCGAAGCCGCTCCGCCGCCTCGGCGGCCACCCGCTGACGGTTCCACATCGAGGCGTAAAGGCCGTTCATCGAGAGGAGTTGGTCATGCGTGCCGCGCTCCACGATGAGGCCGTCGGCGAGCACGATGATCTCTTCCGCATGAACCACCGTTGAGAGACGGTGTGCGATGATCAGGGTCGTCCGATCCGCCGACACGCGGTCGAGCGCTGCCTGGATCTCGCGCTCGGTGTGGGTGTCGAGCGCCGAGGTCGCCTCGTCGAGGACCAGGATCGGCGGCGCCTTGAGCACGGTGCGGGCGATCGCCACGCGCTGCTTCTCGCCGCCGGACAGTTTCAATCCCCGCTCGCCAACCTCGGTGTCGTAGCCCGCCGGGAGCGTGGCGACGAAGTCGGCAATCTGCGCCGTTTCGGCCGCCGCTCGGATGTCGCCGTCTCCCGCCTCGGGACGCCCGTAACGGATATTGTAGGCGATGGTGTCGTTGAAGAGCACGGTGTCCTGAGGGACCATGCCGATGGCGGCGCGAAGCGACTCCTGCGTCACGTCGCGGATGTCCTGACCGTCGATCGAGATCGAGCCGCCGGTCACGTCGTAGAAGCGGAAGAGGAGTCGGGAGATGGTCGACTTCCCCGCGCCGGACGGCCCGACAATGGCGATCGTCTTGCCCGCCGGCACTTCGAAGGAAATGCCCTTCAGGATCGGTCGCGCCGGCTCGTAGGCAAAGGTCACGTTGTCGAAACGCACCGTGCCGCCGCGTACCACCAGCATCTTCGCGTCGGGCTTGTCGACGATCTCCGGCGCGACGTCGAGGAGCGCGAACATCGCCTCAATGTCGACCAGGCCCTGCTTGATCTCGCGATAGACGAAGCCGATGAAATTGAGCGGAATCGAAAGCTGCATGAGCAGCGCATTGATCAGCACGAAGTCGCCGATCGTCTGTTCCCCGCGCAGCACCGCCGCACCCGACATCGCCATGACGATCGTCATGCCGATGGTGAAAATCACCGCCTGGCCGATGTTGAGCCAGGCGATCGAGGTCCAGATGCGGATCGCCGCCTGCTCGTAGCGCGCCATGGCCCGGTCGTAACGGGAAGCCTCCATCGTCTCGTTGCCGAAGTATTTCACCGTCTCGAAGTTGAGGAGCGAGTCGATGGCCTTCGAATGCGCATCCTGATCGGACTCGTTCATCGTGCGGCGAATCTTGATCCGCCAATCCGACACCTTCACGGTGAACCAGACATAAGCGACCACGGTGAGCGCCACGACCAGGAGGTATGTCCAATCGAACTGCCAAGCGATCACCGCCGCTGCCAGGAGGAACTCGAGGAGCGTCGGGATCGAGTTCAGGATCGTGAAGCGGACGATGGTCTC
>DASSPO010000427.1:0-6604 GCA_035699585.1 Bauldia sp. | reverse complement strand
AAGCCGAACATCCACATCCTCTTTCCCAACTCTCATGGCCGTCCTCCAACAGTTAGACCGATTGGTCTAGACTAATTGGTCTAGACCAATCGGTCTGGCCTGTCAAATAGGATGCCGCCGGCTGCAAACCGCCCACGCGAGTGCCGAACCAATGGACAGCGGGTTGCCGCCCACAGCATGGAGGCAAAGGGAGCCGACCGATCAGCACCCCGCTCCCTCGCGTCAGAGGCCCATCATTCCCTTGAGTTCGGCCGCCGACATTACCTGGCAGTAGATCATGTTGATGATCTCGAGCTCCTTGTGATGCAGCTCGTCGGAGCCCGCCGCGCAGCAGTCCTCGACCACCACCACGTTGAAGCTCTCGTCGGCAAGACTCCGGACGGTCGAGGAGACGCACTGGTCGGTGAACACCCCACAGCAGACAACGTTCCTGATGCCCATGTTGGTGAGAAGCAGCCGGAGATTCGAACCGGTAAGCGCGCTGTCGGTCATCTTGGTGACGACGATTTCGTCGCCGACCGGTGCGAGCTCGGGGACGATCTGCGAAGCCCAGTCGTCCTTGGGAAGGAGCAGGTCGTTCCAGCCTGGCTTTCGGTGGCTCAGCGACCGCTCCCGGCCGGACTTGGTGTGCGACGCGATCCGCGCATGGAGGCAGTCGATTCCGGCTTTACGGAAACGGGCGAGTAGGTCGGCCGTGTTGGGGATGACTTTCTCCTCAAGCCGCCGATGGAAGGGCGTCCAGAGATCATAGCGCGCCTGTTCCTCCGGCGAGAGCGTCGCCCGATCGGGCCGCTGACGGTAGGTGTTCTGGACATCGATGACGAGGAGTGCCGTATCCGCGGGCCTGAGGTCGAGGTCAGGCGGTTCGGGAGCGCCGAGGTAGTAGATTGAACGGTAGTCGGTCTTCCAGTTCATCGCGTCTTCAGAACCTGTAGGTGAACAAGCCGCGCTGTTCGTAGACGGCAGCCGCCTCCTCGACGAACGCCGCCATGCGCGTCGCGCCGTATGTCTCACGGAGCGTCCGCGCCGCATCGAGGAGCGGCCCCTTGTCCTTTGCGCGGCCGGGGCGAAGCAGCTCGTAAATCCGCATGATGACGTCCTGCGGCACGTCGCAGAGTTCCGCCGCGCGCTCGAAGTTGGCGGCAAGGGTCGCCCTGCCCGCGTCGCGGGCAATCTCGGCTTGGCGGCGCAATGCCTCGGGCGTGATGCGGAGGTCGTCGAGGGTAACCTCGCCCGCCACCACTCCTTCGAGCGTGATCGCCTCAAGCAGCGTGCCGCCGCGCCCCTTAACCAGCTCCGGCCGCTTCTCGGCAACCGGATAATCGGCGATCGTCAGCCTCGCACTCACGCCGCTGCCTCCGCGAAGGTCACGGCGATCTCTTCTGGCGCCGCACCGTCCTGCGTCAGCGACGTCTCGATTGCATAGATCAGCGCCACCCGGGCGTGATAGCGCGAGCCCATCGCCTCGCCGTGTTGTGGCACGACGACCGGCTCCGGAAGCTCGCCCATCGCGTGCCGCGCGGCGTTGATGCCGAGCGCACGGTAGTGCTTGAGGTTGGTGATCGGCGCGTTGGAGAAGAGCTCGAGGTTGTTGTGCGGCAAGCGGTCCGCGTGATGGATGACCGCCGTTCCTTTGGCCTGGATGCCGATGCCGACCTTCGACCCGGACAGCCGTGCCGCCGAAAGCCCCAGAAACGACGTGTCGGCAGTGTGTCTCATCCTCACGATGCGGGGCACGCCTCCCCCGTCCTGGATGCCGGCGACCAGCGCTTTGAGCAGTTCGTCGATCGGGATGCCTGACAGTGTCCGGAAAAGCTTCACGCCAAATGCCGGCGAGACGCCGATCACCACTTCGCGCGGATCCCCGCCGGCCTGCGCCGTACCCATCCCGCGGAGCGCTATCCCGCGCTCGACATGGCGGGCAAACTCGGCCTCCTCGGACAGCACCGTCTCGCGGTTGAGCAGGTCGCGGATGCCGTTTATCTCCTGGCGCCGCGCCTCCGAGACTCTGTAGCCGGTGCCAGGACCCAGATAATCGTTGGGATCGTTGACCGCCGAGAGCACCCGGCCGTTCCGTACCATCGCCGAGGTCTGGAGGTAGTCGCCCGAGATACGGAGCTTCACGACATAGAGGAGGTTCTCCGCCTCTTCGCGAAATCCGCGCCTCACGAGAGCGCGGATCACGTCAAGCACATTGATGCCCTTTGCCTGGATTGCTTCCGAGATGCGCGCGACTTCGCCGGGCGTGTAGCTCGCCGTCTCGTCCGACCCGGAGGCGACGACGACACTCGCCTTCATCTCGCGGGTCGGGCTGCCGAGGCCGAGCTCCTCGAACACCGCGGCGATCGCGTCGACCGCGCGAATCCGAAGGTCGAGCGCCCGCTCCTCGCCGATCGGCGTCAGTCCGCCGTCCGCCTCGAAGTCGCGCTGAAGGACGAGGTAGTCTTCGAGTTCCTCGCCGTTGAGCAGCGACGGGTTGAACGAGTTGTCGTATTTGAGGATCGAACCGAAACCCGAACAGATCAGATCCGAGCCGCCGATCAGGTAGGGCAGGATTTTGGCGCCCACGCGAATCTCGGATTCGGTCGAGCGGGCGTCGTTGCCCGAAGCGCATTCGAGGTCGAGCCAGACCGCGATCAGGTTCTCCGCCATCAACTCGCGGACACCGCCCGGCACGGTCGCCGTCACCGGCGCACCGTCGATCCCGCCGTTCTGCGTGCCCTGCACGCCCATCGCGCGCTGGAGGCACAGGCAGCGCGCCTCGAGATAGAGGAGCGACTTCCTCTCGTGGAAGCCCATGAGAAGTTCCGACCCCGCGCCCGAGGTACACCGCATTTTGATGCCGCGCGAGGCGTAGGCGGTGGCGAGGAAGGCCTTTGACCAGGGGGTGTCGTCGCCGTCCATGAAGGCGCGCTCGGTCCCATAGACCGAAACCGTCTCGGCATAGGAGGTGAACCCCGCCATGCCGATCTTGAGCTCCTCCGCTTCCTCGCTGGCGCATTGGAACAAGGTCCCCGCCCGGCCGACCGTGGCACCGACACAACAGGCGACGGCGTTGGCCCAGGCGTTCCGCGACACGCGCATGGTCGTCTCGATCTCATCGAAGCCGAGGGCGACCGCGATCGCGGCATCGGCGGCGAGCTGGAGGGGATCGTCCTTGGCGTTGGTGACGTGGCCCTGGTTCCCCGGCGTCTTCCGGGCCCGCATCTTGGAATAGGCGAAGGCGATCTCCATCGCGTTGAGCTCGGCCACAACTTCGGCGAGCTTCGCCGGCGTCATGCCATGCGCAAGCCGGGTGAGCTCGGTCCGCGGCACGTTCATGTCGACCAGCATCCGCGCGATCTCTGAGGACGGCGTCGCCATCGCCTCGTGGGCGATCGCAGGGTCGATGTGATAGCGGGCTATGAAGATGTCGATCATGTCGAAGTCGGCTTCGGCGACCCCGTCGAGGGCGACCACCCGGCTTCCTTCGATCAAAATTCCCGGCTTCGGATCGTACGGGCTGCGGAATGCCGCGAAGCCGTTCTCGGCGTCCTCGACCGCGAACCGGTCGAGACGGAGCGGGCGCTCGTCCCAGTCGGCAAAACGACGCCAGCGGTTTGCACCCATCACGCGTCTCCCACAGGGACCGCACGCGCGGCCTCCCGTCGCGAAGACTGTACGCAGGGGCCCGCGCGGTCAACTCTGTCGCCCGCAAGGCCTTGACGCTGCCTCGGGTGGCTTCGTAGGTCGAGCTCCTCTGAACCCGACAACACATCAAGACCGGGAGGCCGCCGTTCCATGCGCGAATTCGACGAGGCCCGCTTCCTTCGCATTCAATCGGGCGCGGTGGCGCTGGCCGAGCCCATCGACACCGCCCTGGGTGGGCTGCTTGACGGAGGCGCCTCCAACATCTTCTTCCTCGGGACGGGCGGGGCGGCGATCCTGATGCAGCCCGCGGCGCAGCTTCTTCAGGCAAGGTCCGCCTTCCCCGCTTACGCGCCCTATGCCGCCGAGCTCGCGATCGGCGGCTCTCACCATCTCGGCAAGGGATCGATCGTCGTCATCCCTTCGTTGTCGGGCACGACCAAGGAAAGCATCGCAGCGATGGAGTATTGCCGGGCCCGCGGGGCGACCGTGATTACCCTCGTCGGCCACAAGCAAACCCCGCTCGGCGAGGGTGGCGACCATACCTTTGTCAACTTCGCCGAAGACGACACGTCGTCGGAGTCCTTCTACCTCCAGTCGCTATTTATCGCGTTGTCGATCATGCGCCGCCGGGGCGAGTTCGACGACTATGCATCCTTCGTCGCCGATGCCAGGCGCCTGCCTGAGGCACTGCTGGCCGCCAAGCGGCGGTTTGATCCTGAAGCGGAAGCGCTCGCCGAGCGCATCAAGGACATCGCCTGGCATATCATCACCGGGGCGGGGTCCGTCTGGCCGCAGGCCTTTTACTACGGGATGTGCATCCTCGAGGAGATGCAATGGATCAGGACGCGGCCGGTCCACGCCTCCGACTTCTTTCACGGCACCTTGGAATTGGTCGAGAAGGATGCCAGCCTGATGCTGCTTAAGGGCGAAGACGAGTACCGGCCGCTTGCCGACCGCGTCGAGGCCTTTGCCCGCGACAAGACTGATCGGTTGACGGTATTCGACACCGCCGGCCAGGACCTCGGCGGACTCTCGCCCTCGACCCGAGCCTTGGTCTCGCCGATCGTCCTCGCGACGATGCTCGAACGGCTCAGCGATCATCTCGCCCGGATGCGCAACCACCCGCTCACCACGCGGCGCTACTACCGCCGCGTCGCTTACTGAGATCATGGCTGAGGTGGTCGTCGCCGCCGTCGGCGACAACTGCATCGACCGCTATCTCGCGCTCGGCAAATCGACCGTCGGCGGTAACGCCGTCAATGTCGCAGTCCACCTCGCCCGACTCGGTCTGAGCTCGGCTTACCTCGGCGCGGTCGGCGACGACGAGGACGGCCGTCGAATTCTTTACGCGCTTCGCAGCAACGGCGTTGACACCCGTCATGTCCACATCCGTGCCGGCCGCACGGCCTATACGGACATCGCCGTCGGAGCGGGGGGAGAACGCATCTTCGCCGCCGAAGAGATGGGGGTCTGCGCCGGCTATCGACCCGACCCGGCGGAGATGGCAATGCTCCGGGAGCTGCGGCACGTCCACATCGGCTGGCTCGATGACGGCGGTCTGCTCAAACAGGTCCTTGCTGCCAAGGGGACCAGCGTCTCGCAGGACCTGTCGGTCGCCTCCCCTGCTGCCGGACGCCGAGTCAACGGCCTTGCGATCGCTTTCGCGTCGGCCGGCCCTGGCCTCGCCGACGGCGAAGCGCTCGCGACCCGTCTCGTAACCGAAGGCGCCCGCACGGCGGTCGTGACCTGTGGCTCGGCTGGGAGCGTCGCCACCGATGGCGCGACCGTGGTCCGAACCGGAGCGCACCCGGTCGAAGTCGTCGATACGCTCGGCGCCGGCGACACGTTCATCGCTGGGTTCCTGGCCGCCCGGCTGCGGGGAGAGAACCTCGCCGCCAGCCTTGAGGCAGGGCGCGACCTTGCGGCGATTACCTGCACGCATCTCGGCGGATTTCCGCAAACGCCCTTGATGCTAGCATGACAGTCGGTGATTGCCGCGGGCGCAACGAATAGCTACTGTCCGCGAAGTGTCGGCTTACCGGCACGGAATTGGTTTCACAACCGCGTTTGCCCCTCGTCGGGTATCTTGCGCTGCCGGTTCGAGTAGCGCGTGAATGGGAGGACTGAAGCTTATGACCATGAAACGGATGTTTGCCGGAGTCTCGGCCATATGCCTCCTCGGCGGAATGGGCGTCGCCCAAGCCGCCGGCGAGTTCGACGGCGTCACCGTCAACATCATCACCCAGACCGGCGCGATCCAGGAGCCGCTGCAGCGGCGCGCGCCCGAGTTTGAAGCGCTCACTGGGGCCAAGATCAACGTGATCGCGGTGCCCTTCTCCGACCTCTACCAGAAGATTCTCACCGACTGGGCGAGTGGCACCAACTCGGTCGACGCGGCGGTGTTCGCCCCGCAGTGGATGGTCGACTACATTGCCGGCGGCTACCTTGAGGACCTGACCGCCCGCGTCGAGGCCGATCCCAAGATCGAGCAGGACGACGTTGGCGCCTTCTTCCGCGACTTCTCCGAGAAGTACGCCGGCAAGATCTACATGATCACCTTCGACGGCGACTTCCACATGATGTACTACCGGAAGGACCTGCTCGAGGAAGCCGGCCTCGCCGTGCCGACCACCTGGGACGAGTATCTCGCGGTCGCCAAGGCGCTCCACGGCAAGGACATGAACGGCGACGGAACGCCTGACTTCGGGTCGTGCATTGCCAAGAAGCGCAACGCCCAGAGCTACTGGTTCGTCACCGACGTCGTGGGATCGATGACCCAGTCCAAGGGCACCAGCCAGGGCACCTTCTTCAAGACCGACGACATGACGCCGCTGGTCAACAACGAGGCGTTCCGCAAGGCGCTCGCGTTCCTCAAGGACTCGACGCAGTACGGGCCGCCGGACGAGCTGAACCTCGACGTGTCGGACACCCGTCCGCTCTTCGCCTCGGGCCGCTGCGCGCTCAACCTCGACTG
>DASSPO010000426.1:0-2282 GCA_035699585.1 Bauldia sp. | reverse complement strand
CGGGCCGTACATGCCCACAGCATGCACTTCGTCGATATAGGTGAGCGCGCCGAACTCTTCTGCGAGGTCGCAGATTTCCGCGATCGGAGCAATGTCGCCATCCATCGAATAGACGGACTCAAAGCAGATCAGCTTGGGCCGCTTGCGATCGACCGAGGCGAGGAGCTCGCGCAGATGGCCAACGTCGTTGTGGCGGAAGATCTTCTTTTCCATCCCCGACTGGCGCACGCCCTGGATCATCGAGGCATGATTGAGCTGGTCGGAGAAGATCACCGCATCCGGCATCAGCCGGGCGATGGTCGAGATCGCGGCCTCGTTGGAAACGAAGCCGGAGGTAAAGACGAGGGCGGCTTCCTTGCGGTGGAGGTCGGCGAGCGAGCGCTCGAGCTCGACCAGCGGCCGGTTGGTGCCGGAAATGTTACGGGTGCCGCCGGCGCCGACGCCGAGCTTGCCGGCGGCCTCCTGCATGGCGGCGATCACTTTTGGGTGCTGGCCCATGCCGAGATAGTCGTTGGAGCACCAGACGGTGATCTCGCGGGCGTTGTCGGCGGCGTCGCGGTAGAGCGCGCGGGGGAATTTCCCGGCGATCCGCTCGAGGTCGGCGAAGACCCGGTAGCGCTTCTCCTGGCGGAGGGCGTCGACGGCGTCTTCGAAAAGTCCGCGATAGTCCATGGGCTTGTCCTTCGTGCGGGCGGGGACCCTAGGGCGCGAGCCGGCGCTGCGACATAGGTCAATTCGCCGCGTGAGGCTACGGGCCAAGCATCTGACGGACTTGATCTCCGTCAACCCAGATAGAAGCATCCTAAAGCACCGATGTTCCCGCCGCCAGTAACGGGGTCGTTTGCACCGGGTCCCGGGCCGCGCTAGCTTCACCGGGGAGGGGAGCAATGGGCCAGGACGGGATGATGCCCGGGTGGCCGGGGCGCGGCTACGAGCCCGGCGCCAGCCTCACCGATATGCAGTGGTACATGTACCACCAGCACAATGTTGCGTTCTTCGCGGCGTTCTCGGCCGATGACATAGACTCCCTAAGTGGGGTCTATTTGGCGCGTAAACTGATACAATCCGCGCCTCAGTTCGCTCAATACCACCGGGCCGCGGGCGACCCTTCGGACGAGGACCTGGCGCGCATTGTCTCCGTAGAGACTGTCCCTGATTTTGCGGGTTTTCCCGAACTCTGGCTCGATGACGGCGACGCGGTCTTTTCCGATCCGGACCTTCCCCTATTCCGCGTGCGCGTTGCGCGCCTTGCCGCCTCCGACGCGGAAGGGCGCCGCGCCTTCCTCCTCGTCCAGCTCTCCCACGTCCTGGCCGAGGGGACCGATTCGTCGCTCCTGACAAGGTCGCGGTCGGCGGCGCACGCCGAGGTGACGGCGAAGGAGAAGGCGCCGGGCTGGATCGTGGCCGCCGCCCGTGCGTTCGCGTGGGTAGCGGTGCCGGGGCACCTCCTCGTCTCACGATTCTCGACCCCGCACCCGGGGAAGATCGTCGCCGCGACCCGAGTCCTTACCCGCGAAACGGTCGCGGCTGCCGCCCGGGCGTACGGTGTCCGGCAGCGGACGCTGCTCCTTGGCCTCACCGCGTTCGTGATCAGCCGGGCCGGGACGCCGGAGGGGAAGCGGAAGATCTCGTCCACCTATTCCGTCGTGGATCAGGCCGGCGGCGAGCACCGCGACAGTTTCATGCGCATGCGGATGCGGTTTGCGATGGTCGAGAACCGGGACAGTTTCCCCGACTTTCTTCGGGCGCTCGATTCGCGGCTGACGGCGACTGAAGGCGCCGAATCCGGGTTCAACGCTGAGATGAACGCCGCGGCGGTCCGCCTCCATCGCCGCCTCGCGCGCCGGATGCCCAGGCTCTATGCCCCGAAAGTCTTCGCCTTCATGCCCTATGACCTTGTTTTCGCATTGATTCCGCCCCATCGGCTGACGGGTCCCTTGAGCCGTGGCCTGATGGAGCCTGTCTGGGCTGGCGCGGTCATGCCCGGCATCAATGGCTGCGTGGCGGTGCCCGGGCGCAGGTTCGTCACCCTCAACTTCTACCTCGAGGAAAGCCTGCTGCCGCGCCTTGGCGACCTGGACGCCCTCATCGCGGGGCTTCCTGTCGGCTCCCGTTCATCTTCTTTGGGGTATGACCGCGACGCCACACCCGCCCCGGTTCATACTCCAATTGGTTGAACGGATTGGCGCGGGTCCTTAAAATGCGCGGCAAAACCGCAAAAAAACCAACGCCTATCGAGGGAACGAACGAGTGAAGAGCTTCTCAGCAACCAGCTTTGCCAA
>DASSPO010000425.1:0-23554 GCA_035699585.1 Bauldia sp. | reverse complement strand
GAGAGTCTGAACGACTGGGAATCGCTCGAGTGCCCGCGTTTCGACGCCGACGGCGCCTGCGCCATCGAGGTCGGCGACTTTGCCGATCTCCTCGGCGGACTCAACCAGGCCACCTTCGTCAACGGCCCGTTCCTGATGACGCGGATGACCGGACAGCTCGAGTACACCTGGATCGACGCCGCCGGGAACGCCAATACGCGTGTCTCGCCGGTTTCGGTCGACCTGCCGCTCGTCTTCTTCGGCCCGCGCGCCGAAGGCGGCGCTCCCGGTCCGATCGAGCGCGGCTTCCCGACAATCGCGCTTCCCCTCGACCAGGAGGACGTACGCATACCGATTCCGTTCACCGCCGATCTGGCGCCGGGGGAATCACGCCGGTTCGCCCTCAACTTCACGGCAGAGCGATCCTCGCGCCATGTCTTCCAGTTCGTGTTCGAACTCGCCGACGGCAACATCGCGTCCTCGCCGACGGTGGACCTTCTCTACTTCACCCCGCGCGTCTTCGCGCTGAATTAAGGACCGCTGGTCGATGCGCCGTCCGCGTTTCCCCCGGCATGCTTTCGGGGCTGCCGTAGTACTTGTGCTAGCCACCGCTGCGCTTCTCGCCGGCAACGACAATGCCGGCTCCGCCGATGGCGGCGCCTGGCAGAAACGGAGCCACCTCGTGTGGGACGCCGAGGCCGGGAAGCTCGTGCGCAAGGCCTTTGTCGCGTGGGATCCGGCGCCGGAACTGGACCTCGAGTTCGTCTGGGAAGGGACCGGAACGAGCGACGGCCTGATCAATGGCGAGGGGCGGCTCACGTGGCGCAAGAAGGGTGCGCCCGCCTATGACGCGGCCGCCGTTTACAGCGATTACCGCGGCACCGTTAGGGACGGCCGGCCCGACGGCGCGGGACGGCTCAAGCTCCGCACCGGCTTGATTTACCAGGGAGATTGGCGTGACGGCGAAATGGAGGGCGAGGGCGTCATCCGCTTCGCCAACGGCGAGGCTTTCGCCGGGGGATTCGTCGATGGCGCGCCGGATGGAACGGGACGGCTCACGACACCGGACGGTCGGGTCTGGCGTTCGGTATGGCGGGACGGCACGGAAGTGGAACGCGCGCCGGCCGAAGACGCGGTGCAGTTCGCCCAGGCCGGCACGGTCGCGGTGAACGTCTATATCGACAGCCGCCTCAACGACGAGTTCCGTTCTGCGCAGGACGAGGACGGCTTCTACCGCTACATCTACGAGGCGAACGACGTCTCCGGGGCGCTCGAAATCAAGCTCTCCTCGCAGGAGATCATGGGCCTCTGGAAGGGTGACGCGCCGATCCTGGCAACCCTCCGCCAGGGCTGGTCGGACTATTTCGAGGATGCGACCCAGTTCGGACCGGTTTTCGTCGTCGTCGACATCGCCAATGAGGAGAACCAGACCGCCGAGGTCGTCGGCGCCTATCTCGACATTGACGAGAGCATGTCCGACCTCCAGCCCTATATCGACGCCTATGGCCCGGCGGACGGCTGCAACGGCCGGCTCCAGCCCGAGTTCTCTCTCTTCAATTCCGGCTGGGGTCCGGTCGAGAATGCGCGGCTAACCTATTCCTTCGGCACCGAGAGCGAGCCTGTCGGCCAGACCTTCGTTGCCGATCTCGGCACGTTCGAGGACGCGACAACGCCATCGATCGCCGACAGCCTGCAGGCGCTCGGCATCGATGTCGACCGCCTGCTGAACGACAGCTTCCAATGCTCGTCCGAAGCCGAGTATGCCGCCTGCATCGCCGACTGGCAGGGATCGGACCTGCTTGCCGGCCTTTCCGGCGCGACCTTCGACAACGGCAGCAGCCAGCTCCTCACCCGGCTGTGGGGCATCCTCGAATACACTTGGACCGACGCCAAGGGCGGCTCGAACCAGCGCCAATCGCCGGTCATCATCGACTTCCCCCTGCTTGATGTCGGACTCGGCGCGGAGTGCGGCGCCGGCGGCCCGGTCGAACGCGGATTTCCGACCGCCAAGCTGCCTCTCGACGAGGTGAACGTGCGCATTCCGATCAACTATACCGACACCATCGCGCCGCGGGAGCAGAAGCGTTTCGGCCTGAACTTCGTCGCCGATAAGTCGTCCCGCCATCACTTCCGGTTCGTGATCGAGCTCGCCGACGGCCGGACGATCTCCTCGCCCGACATCGATCTCACTTATTTCATTCCGCGCTCGCCGGCGATGAACTGAAGCGGCTTCAGCGCAGCGACAGGGCGCGCCCGTAGAAGTTCGGGATCGGAATCAGGCGCGCGAAGAACGTCCCCTGCGGGAAGAAGCGCAGCTCGAGGACGGCGCCGGAGACGTTGGCGCCCGGTTGGTCGAAGAGGAAGTTTCCGAGAGAATAGGCAAGCAGCGCCTCCCCGCCGGCAAGCGCCACAAGACGATCGCTCGCGACATGCGGGTGGGCGCCGACGATGAGCGAGACCGCCGCCCGGCGGAGGGCGTCGATAAGGTGATGCTCGCGCTCGGCCGGGGTCTTCACGTACTCCATGCCCCAATGGATGAACGCGGCAAGCGGCGGCGCGGCGGCAGATCGGATCACGGCGTCAAGGTCGGCGTCGCTGATGCGGCCCGTGCGCGGATCGGCGGCATTGTCGAGGTCGGTGAGGGCGACGACGCGGAGCGGGCCGAGATCCACGGCTTCGGCTCCGTCGAGCACGGCGATGCCGGCCGCCTCCAGCCGGGTGTTCATTGCCGCGCGCGGTTCATCGCCGAGATCGCGGCTGTGGTTGTTGGCGATCGACACGGCGACGACGTTGAGCCGTCGCAGCCAGTCGAGCGCGAGCTCCTCCGGCATGGCGAGCCGCATGTCGCCGATGCCGGTCGGCATCTCGGGGACGATCACCCCTTCGAGATTGAGCACGAGCGGGCAACCGCCCAGAACTTCTTCGATCTCGGCGATCAGTTTGTCGCGCAACTCCGGTCGGGAGAGCACCGGGGCAAGGTGGCGGCCGAAAAATGCGTCGCCGGCGAAGCAAAGCACCCTTCCGTCGGCGTAGCCGGCAAGATCGACGCGGGATGCCGCCTCGGGCGCCAGGTAGACCTGAACGATGTAGCTGGTGGTCTCGTCCACCTCGCGGCCGAGGTAGAACTGCATGTTGCTGTTGGCAATGACCACCGGCACCGCGCCGAAATGCTCCGCCTGAAGGCGCATCTGGATGTACTGTGCGCCGCGCGAATCGAGGTGCTGCGGCTGGTGCAGCTTCGCGACGGCATCGACATCGCCGGCGGCGATGACGTTGAGCGTCTCCTGATCGCGCAGGATCGCCTCCGGCAGCGGCAGGTAGTGGGAGAAATCGGTCGACTGCAGAATCAGCGTGCGCTCGGTGATGATCGGCTCAAGCGCATCGATCAGCGCCTCCCATTCCGGGCGGGTCGAACCGATGGCTATGGCGATGGGCACGATGGGCGTGCCGGGAAAGAAGCGCGCGACGTAGGGAAGCAGGGCGCCGATGCCATGCTCGCGAACGAACAGGTCGGAGTCTTCGACGAGCGACCGGTGCAGGAGAAGCGTGTCCACGGCGGCGGTGTCGTTCGAAACCTGACCGAACACCGTAGCGAAGGGACGGCGCGTGGTCGCGAAGGGCAGGCGCGAGCGTTTGAAATGGTCCGGAGTGAGTACGACGATCCGGTCGTAGCGGTTGTTGCGGGCGGTGAGGAAAGCCCTGGCGATCAAGTCGGCCGCGACGAGATGGTGCGGGACGGCAAGGCCGCTCACCTTCCGCGACGGCACATTGAGTTTCCCGGCGGCGACGATCGATTCCGTGAAGACCCGATCGTCGCCATAGAATGAGGGAATCGCCGAAGCCCCGTCCGCCGGTACGGCCTTGGCCGGTGCGAAGGCGATACAGGCGACGATCGCGCCGACGCTGCACAGCCGCTTGAGCGCAGTCAGGGTCCACTCTCCGGTCAGGATGGCGGGCCGAGACTAGCGAAGGATCGCGCGGGATGGAACGACGCCGATCAGTGCACCGGCGCCCGCGACTGGCGCGGGCTACGGGGCGCACGGGCCGCGGACGCCGGCGACGGAACGCCCGCCTCGCGGGCGCCCTGATTCGACCGAACGGTCAGGCGGCGCTTTTTCGGATCTCGTCCTCGCGGGCGTCCTTGAGGGCCGCGGTCCACCACAGAAGCTGGTCGATCATCGTATCGGCCGCCTGCTGTACCGCGGCGAAGCTTGCCGCATCGACGGGCGGGCTCGCTTGCAGCAGCGGCGCCATTGTCCCCCACATGATGTGGACGCCCTGACCGACCGGCGCCATCTGGAGCTCGACTGCGATGTTCCGCATGTGCTCGACGGCCCGCGCCCCGCCGGTCGCACCATAGCCGACGAAGCCGACGGCCTTTCGGTTCCACTCCGGGTAGACCCAGTCGAACGCGTTCTTGATCGCCCCGCCGACGCTCCGGTTATACTCCGGGGCGACGATGACGAAGCCGTCCTCCCGACCCACCGCTGCGGTCCATCGCGCGACGTTGTCCTGCTCGTAGGGCTCGCTGATCCAGGCCGGGCTTACCGGCTGATCGAAATTCGGGAGATCGAAGTCCTTGAGGTCGAGCAAGGTTGCTTCGACGCCCCGACGCTTCCTGAGTTCGTCAAGAATCCAGTGCGCCGGCTTGTCGCCGAACCGGCCCTGGCGCACAGAGCCGAGAATAACGCCGATCTTGAGCATGTCCGTGGCCCTTTTACCCACCGGCGGCGAGGGAGGTTGCCGCCACAACCGACGCGCATAAGCTGGCGTCGGGCGGGTCATCTGCGAAGGGCTGAAATTTCGATGATCTTCATCAGCCGGGCTGATGAACGACGCTCCCTTGACCGTTGGCTCCGTGGACGTAGGGGGCCGGTCGACCGACCTTGACCGCTGCGACCGGTCGATCGCTCATCAGCCCGTGGCTCACACAGTCGGTGACGCGCCGCCGGAGATCCTCGATCAGCCATCGGCCAGCCTTGCCCGGGGAGCGGCCGCGCTCGTGGACCACGTGGATGTCGGCTCCGGAGATTGTCGGCTCGGCGATGTCGAGCACCTTGAGGGCACCCGACTCGACGTGATCGCGGACGAGGTGGAACGGCATGTTGCACCAGCCGAACCCACCGAGCAGGAACTCGAGGCGCGTCGCCAGATCGGCAAAGCGCCAGGGGCGGAAGCTGATGATTCCACCGGACAGGCCGTTGCTCACCGGCGTGCGATCGGTGAGCACAAGCTGCACCTCCTTCTCGAGGTCCGCCCGCGCGATCGGGCCGGCCAACGATGCCAGCGGGTGATTCGAGGCGACTACCGGCACCATCGGGATCGTCACCAGGAACTCGGACTCGCGATTGTCGGTGATGCCGGGAAACGGAACGCAAAAGGCCAGCCGCGCCGCTCCGTCGCGCAGGCGCTGTTCGGCGCCGCCGACCGCCTCGGTGAACACGGTCACGTTGAGACAGGGATGGACCTCGTTCAGCGCCCTGAGGCTCGCCATCAGCACCGGCGTCGGGAACATCGCATCGACCGCCAGCGTCAGCTCCGGTTCGATGCCCTCGTTGAAGCTCTCGGCCTTTGCCTTCAGGGCCTCCACACCGCCGATCAGGCGCCGGGCATCGGCGAGAAGGACCCGTCCCGCGTCGTTGAGCTGCGGGATTTTCCCGTCGCGATCGAAGAGAGGAACGCCAAGCGCTGTCTCGAGCGCCTGGACGGCCTGGCTGATCGCCGACTGGACCCGCCCAAGACGCCGCGCGGCCGCCGAAAAACTGCCTTCCTCGGCGACAGCCACCAGCACACGCAGCTGGTCGAGCGTGAGCGGATCCAACATGATTTGTGAACCTAACTGATGATGGGCTTCACTATTTGGCTCATTCCGCTCGCGCTTCAAGGGACCATATCGAGCCCCGTACTGATCCTTCCTCCAAAGGAGAAACAAAGATGAAAATTCGTGCAATTGCCGCCGTGGCCGGTACCGCATTTGCCCTCAGCATGGGTTCGGCCCTGGCGTGGGATCTCCACGACACGCTCGCGCCGGCTTCCGATCCGACGCCGGCCACGAACCAGTCGGTTTCCGACGGTGCAGACCTCCAGATCCCCGGCTCGGGGAATGTCTCGGTGCGCGGCGCGGTCTACGACTATCAGTGCGCGGACGCCAAGGCGAAGCACGGCGAGAACAGCGCCGAAGCCGCGACTTTCTGCTGACAGTCGTCGCCCTCTCGGAAGGAGGCGGGTTAGCCCGCCTCCTTCCAGGCTGGCGCCATGACGGGCGGCTTTCGCTTCGGTCGCAAGACCGGAGAGCCCTGTCATGCGCGCCTTTTTTGGGGGGGTTGCGGTAGCGAGGTTTAAGGGGCAGCATCCTCGCTGAAATTCGCGTTCCTCAAGCGACGCGAAGAGATGCCGCGACTGATCATCCCCGTGCTCGCTGGCGTCGCTGCCGCTGTCGTGGCGGTGGCGACGACGGTATGGCTGTCGTTGCGGGATACCCCGGAGGACGACGTCGCGGTCACGCGCTGGTGTGCGGAACTCGTCCAGAGCGGCCTTCGCGACATCGCCGACCATCGTACCGCGCGCTTCCTCGGCAAGGTTGGCGAACCCGCGGCGGGCTGCCGCGGCGGCGAGCGGGCCATCGCCTTTCGCGCCACGCCTTGGGTCGACTGGTCGAACTATTGGGGCACCGGCGACGCGTCCTCGCTGTCGGATCGCCATCTGTCGGGTTCGCATCTTCTCGACCGCAACATTCGCGGCGTAGACGGTGCGCTTCTCGACCTCGAATACCAGCGGATGGAGCTCATCCGCTTCAACCTCTTCGACAATCGCACCTACCCGACCTATCTCACCGCCGAGGACGGACCGGTCCGCACGGTCTGGCCCGAGATGCGGCTTGCGCCGGACGATCCGGCACTTGCCTTCATCGAGGTCGCCACCGATGGCGCGCAGCTCTGTGGCGGCGAGCTGATCCGCTTCCGTACGCTCACCGGCATCTGCAACGACATGCGCAACCCGGCGATGGGATCGACCGGGCAGCTCTTCGCGCGCAACGTCGACTTCGAGTCGACCAACCCCGAGCTCGGCCTCGATCCACTGGCGAAGAACCGCCATGGCGACCGCATCTCGCTCCTCGAACCCGACCCGCAGGTGATCAGCCGCCGGCTCTTCACCCGCGACCAGACGCGCACCCCGGACTGCAATTCCGGCAAGGGCCAGCCCGGCGCGCCCGACGCCGACTGCGACTATCGCAAGGCGCCGTTCTTCAATGTGCTCGCCGCGTTCTGGATCCAGTTCATGACGCACGACTGGTTCGCCCATCCGGACAATGCCCGGAGCGACCAAAGCAAGCTCATGGCAAGCCTCGGCTGCGCGACGGAGCGGGACGGCGATGCCGTGGTTCCGCTCGCCCCGGAACGCATTGCCGAACTGGGATGCCGGCCGCAGGACGTGATGGAGGCCGGGCTGGTCGCCGACGCCGCGCCCGCCCCGACGATCAAGACCGAGAACGGTGAACGGCTCGCACGGGCGCAGACCACCAGCCGCAACTTCGTCACCGCGTGGTGGGACGCCTCGCAGATCTACGGTTTCGACGAACGCTCGGCGCGACGAGTGCAGCGCGACCCCGACGACCCGGCGAAGCTGCTGGTCGTGGCGAGGGGGAGCGGGGAGTACCTTCCCGTCTTCGCCGCGCCGTGCCCCCCCGACGCCGCCGACGATGCGAGCTGCGCGCCGATCCAGCGCGAGTGGGTGGGACAGGAATCGGTCGCCTTCCCCGATTCATGGTCGGTCGGGATGAGCTTCTACCACAACCTGTTTGCCCGCGAGCACAATGCCATCGTCGACGAGTTTCGCCGCATGGCGCGCGAGCGGCCCGCCGCCGATTCGGGCCTCCGCAATCCCGCGGCGCCGGAGGAACCGATCACCTGGTCGGAGATCAGCGACGAGGAGCTGTTCCAGATCGCGCGGCTGATCGTCGCCGCCGAGATCGCCAAGATTCACACCATCGAATGGACGACGCAGCTCCTCTACAACGAGCCGCTCAACCTCGGCATGAACTCGAACTGGTCGGGACTGTTCGAGGGCGATTCGCTCGCCTCCGAGGCGACCCGCGAGGTGGTCGCGGCGCTTGCCGAATCCGACGATCCGATCCGACGGAACCAGCTCTATTCGGCCTTCGCGGCAGGCGCGGGCATCGTCGGTCACGGCAGCAGCAAGCGGTACCCCGCATTCACCCCCGAATGGCTTTCGATCGACTATTGGGATCTTGTCAATCCCGACGACGTGAACGGCGGCACCAACCATTTCGGCTCGCCCTTCAACTTCCCCGAGGAGTTCACGGCCGTCTACCGGTTGCACGCTCTCCTGCCCGACATGCTCGAGTTCCGCGATGTCGCCGACGCCAACAAGGTCACGAAGCGCGTGCCGGTGATCGACACCTTCCGCGGCAAGGCGACCGCGGCGACGGATGAGGGCGGCCTCGCCAACTGGGCGCTCACCATGGGCCGGCAACGGCTTGGGCTGCTCCTTCTCAGGAATCACCCGCAGTTCCTGCAGAACCTCGATCTCCGGCCGCGCCTCGACACGACCATCGACCTTGCCGCGCTCGACATCATCCGCGACCGCGAGCGCGGCGTCCCGCGCTTCAACGAATTTCGCCGCCAGATCGGGCTGAGGCAGCTCACCTCCTTCGACGACTTCGTCGACGTCCGGCTGCCGCCCGACTCGCCCGAGGCGATCTACCAGCGCGCGCTGGTCGAGGAGCTTCGCGCGGTCTACGGCCGCCACGTCTGCGATGCGTCCAAGGTGATCACCGCGGCCCAGCTCAACCACGACGGCTCGCCGATCAACGACTGCCTCGGCCACCCGGACGGGTCCGTCGTCGACAACATCGAGGATCTCGACCTCGTGGTCGGCTTCCATGCCGAGACCACGCGCCCCCACGGCTTCGCCATCTCCGAGACCCAGTTCCACATCTTCATCCTCAACGCCTCGCGGCGTCTTTTCAGCGACCGCTTTCTCACCTCGAGCTTCCGGCCCGAATTCTACACGACGCTCGGCATCGCCTGGGTCATGGACAACGGCCCGACCGGCAAGCAGTGGGAGAAGGGCGAGCCCAACGGCCACCGGCAGGAGGTGTCGCCGTTGAAGCGCGTCCTCCTCCGCGCCATGCCCGAACTCGCGCCGGAACTGGAGAACGTCGTCAACGCCTTCGATCCGTGGGCGCGCGACCGCGGCCAATACTACTCGCTCGCCTGGACCCCGCGCCCGGGCGCGGAGAGCGACCCGGCCTTCGCCGAGGTGCCGGCGGCGACGGCGAAAGTCTCACCCTGAAGCGGCCGAGGACAGAGGGGCGCATGGCAGCGAACATCGGTTACGACCCGTCGGGAAACGCGCGGCGGATCGCCGACGGCGTCTACGTGCTCAGCCAGAAGATGGGCGGGCGCGTGCACGCCTTCCTGATCGACGACGGAAACAGCCTGACGTTGATCGACACGCTGTTCGACAGCGACGGCGCGCGCGTGCTCGCCGCGATCGGGCAAATCGGACGCAAGGTCTCCGATCTCGCGAACATCATCGCGACCCACGCGCACCGCTCGCATATCGGCGCGCTCGCCACGCTGAAGAAGGCCAGCGGCGCCACCGTTTGGGCCCACGAGTGGGAATCCGACATCATCGCCGGAGAGCGCCGCGCCCAAGGCGTCACGATCTGGCCGCGCGCCCCGCTCAAGGTCTACCCGATCCAGCTCGGCCTGGTGCTGGGGATAGCGCCGCACGTCCCCTGCGACGTCGACCGTTTCCTGCGCGAGGGCGATCGCGTCGGGCCGCTCGAGGTGATCCACCTGCCCGGCCACTCGCCCGGCCATCTCGGCTTCTACTGGAAGGAGCGCTCGGCCCTCTTTGCCGGCGATGCGCTTGCCACCTGGCCAGACCTCAGCCTCGGCTGGGACGGCCTCAACCTCAACATTCCGCAGCACCGCAGGACACTGCACAAGATCGACGACCTCCGCGCCGACTTCATCGGGGTCGGTCACGGCGAGCCGGCCACCGGCGACCAGATCGACATCCTCCGCCGGATGATTCGCGCCGCCCCGGGCTGAGACGCCTCGGGCTCTCGCGCTGCCGGCGGAAAGACGCTATCGGGAGGTCGCACTCCGCATCCACCCAAGCCGCGCTGCCGGTTCCGGCACCGGCTCAAAGGCATGGTCACCTTCATGGCCCTTGACCAACCCCTCGGCCCCGAGGTCGATCCGACACCGGCGGAGGGGCCCGGACCCGTAACGCTTGAAGGACGCCACGTGCGGATCGAGAAGCTCGACCCCCGCAAACACGGCGAGGACTTCTGGCGCGCGGTCCGCGACGACGACACCCTCTGGACCTACATGGGTTACGGTCCGTTTGCCGGCGACGCGGCCTTCGCGGCGTGGATGGAACAGCGCGCGGCAAACGCAGATCCTTATGCCTATGCCGTGGTCGACCTCGTGCGCGGGGTGGCGACGGGCACCGTGACCCTGATGGAGATCAGGCCGCAGATGCGGGTGATCGAGATGGGCAACATCGTTTACGCCCCGGTCCTGCAGCGGAGTCCCGGCGCGACCGAGGCGCAGTATCTCGTGGCGGCCTACGTCTTTGAAACCCTCGGCTACCGGCGCTACGAATGGAAGTGCAATGCCCTCAACATGCCGTCGCGCCGCGCCGCGCTGCGTCTGGGGTTTACCTTCGAGGGGATTTTCCGGCAGCATATGATCGTCAAGGGCCGGAACCGCGATACCGCGTGGTACTCCATGCTGGATACGGAATGGCCAGATCGGAAGGAAGCGTTCGAACGGTGGTTGGACCCGTCGAACTTCGACGCCGAAGGCAGACAGCGCGTGAGCCTCTCGGCGCTCAACGGCGCTGGCTGATTGCGTTCGCGGCGTTCGCCGCGGGCCTGGGCTGGGCGCATGCCGCACCCTATCGGCTCGAGCCGTTCAAGGATGAGCTGTTCCAATATCAGACCATCCTTCAGACCGAGTATGGAGGGGACTTTCTCCTCGTCGACTATGATCGGAACCGTGACCTCAAGCAGCGCGACGTGATCGAGCGCCAGAAGGTCAAGCCGGAATACGTATCGCTCGAAACCGAGGCTGCCCAAACCGATGTCGTGCTCCGCTCCGGGAACGCGCGGATCAGGTACACCGCCGTCGGGGCGAGCGACGGTGGAGCAAGGGCAATCGTCATTTTTCTCCACGGCCGCGGGACCGACCGAAGCGCCGGGGCCAGCGACTGGATCCACGGCGGCAACTTCAACCGCATCAAGAACCTGATGATGCGGAACGGCGGGGTCTACATCTCCGCCGATTTCTCCGATTTCGGCCGGCGCGGGACGACCGAGATGAAGGCGCTGGTGATCGATCAGGCGAACCGCTCGCCCGGCGCACCGATCTTCCTGGCCTGCGGCTCCTGGGGTGGCAAGATCTGCTGGCGCCTGATCGCCGACAGCGACACCGCGCCGCTGATCAAGGGCGTCCTGTTCCTCGATTCGGAGATGGACACGGATTTCATCGCCCGCGCCGCCAAGCTTCCTCCCGGGCAGCGGCCGGCCATCCACATCTCCAACACCATGGAAGACTGGATCGTCGGCTACAAGTCGCAGCTCGGTTTCTTCCGGCGCATGAAGAAGGAGGTCCCGGACTATCCAATCCGCTTCGTCCTGTTCGACTCGGGGACGCACGGCATCTCCCTCCGCATGACCGACTGGCGGCAGGTGCTCAACTGGATGCTCGAGATGCAGGAGGGATGAGAGAAGCCCGACCTGGGCGAGTGCAGGCGCGTTCGAGCGCCGCGCGGCTCGACCTCTCCTTCCTCAAAAAAGCTTTTCTCAGAAACCGGACGCCCGGCCCTATCGCATCAGCGCCGCGAGGTTGGCGTGGGCAACGACCAGCCACGTGCCGTCCCCGCCTTTCCGGAATACCGTCAGCCGCGGCGCATCGCGCAGCTCCGTCTCGTCGCCGAGCGTGACCTTGCTGGTGATCTCATAGCGGGCGACAAGATGGTCGCCATATCCGGTGACCACCAGGGTGCCGATCTGGGGCGGCTCGGGGAAGCGCGGCAGCTCGGACTGGAGATATTCCTCAGCGTTGTAGGCTGTGCCGTCGGATCGGACGATCTGGAATTCCGGCGCGAGTACCTTGCGAACCGCCGCGACGTCGCCGGATGCGACCGCATTGACCCAGGCCTCGACCGCCTCCTTGCCCGCCGCCGTCGGGTCGCTCATCAGTCCCAGGCCGAGGTTCGCGAGCCCCTGCAGCTTCCATTCGCCGCCAACGCGGGTGAACACCGCAAGGCGCGGCTGGTCTTCCGAGGAGATCGTCGTGTCCTCCAAGGTGCCGGAGACGCCGGCAAAATAGGTGGCGGTGAGCACGTCGCCGGACTGTAGCGCCCGGATATCGCCGAGCTTGTAGTCGGAATAGGAGGGCGGACGGGCGAGATAGGTGGCGCGGTCGTAGCGGGTGCCGTCGGTCCGCATGATCTGGAAGGCCTCGCCGAGGACATCGCCGAGATCACCACGTCCGGCGAGCGTCTCATAGAAGCGGGTGAGTTGTGCCTCGGCGAGCGCGGTGGCGTCTTCCTGCGCTTGGGCAGCGCCGTTCCCGCCGCGAACCGCCCAGCCGGCGGCGAAGCCGACGAGGAGCACCGCGGCGGCGAGCATGACCGTGCGCAAGCGAGGGGGCGGCAGCAGTGGCATCGGTCGTTCTCCGTCGGTCGGCGCGCTATCGCCTCTTTCTAGCCCAAACATCCCGGACCGCTACCGCCCTCTCCCGCCTTGGTTTCCGGAACCCTGCCGCAGGCGCGGGAAATCGGCCACGACGAGGGTTGGCGGTCTCGGAATGGGAAGCATCGCAGCGAACCTCCGGCGCGGCGAAACCTGGAGAAGCCGTGCCCGGAGGACCAAGGATGCCGCTATTCCTCCGGCTCCGTCGTGAAAAGGAGCGGGAAGCCCGCGCTCTTGCCGGCGTCGGTAGCTTCCGTCGCCTTCGATTCGGCAATGTCGCGCTGATAGACGGCGACGACGCAGGCACCCTTCATGTGCGCCGTCAGCATCACCCGGGCAGCCTGATCCTCGCTCATCCGGAACACTGCCTTGAGCACGGCCACGACGAATTCCCGCGGCGTGTAGTCGTCGTTGAGGAGAATCACCTTGTGGAGGCGCGGGCGCTCGGTCTTCACCCTGGTGCGCGTGCGCGGCTTGGTGGCGATGCCGGACATAGTGCAGGCTCCGAAAGTCACCGATCCTATACGCCCTCGGGGCCCTCGATGCACTACCTCGATCGACGCCCGCGGGGCGGACGATGGGCCTATGTGGTGGATGCCCGCGCCTGCATTGATGTGGATCAAGGCCGACGGCCGAGATCCGTTCGACAAGCTGTTAGATGTGGGAACCCATCAACAGCGCGCCTTTTGAAACCGACCTCGAGCTGGCCGTCATCGACGAGAACGGCGAGCACGCGTTGGTGTTCCCGTGCCGTCGGACGCGAGGGGGCTGGGTGAGCGCAAGCGCCGGCACATGGATCGACGTGCGCCCGACGCACTGGCGATTCTGGGATCCCTGCCATCAACACGGCGCACCGCAAGAAGCCGACGTGCCGACGGGGGGATAGCGGAGTCGCCACGTTCGGACTAGGTAGTCCTGCGAGGGATTGACCGAACGGCAGGCAGATGAAGTTTCTCGATCAGGCCAAGGTCTATATCCGCTCCGGCGACGGCGGGAACGGCGGACTCTCCTTCCGGCGGGAGAAGTTCATCGAGTTCGGCGGGCCCGATGGCGGCAACGGCGGGCGTGGCGGCGACGTCTGGGCCGAGTGCGTCGACGGGCTCAATACGCTCATCGACTACCGCTACCAGCAGCATTTCAAGGCCGGGAACGGCCAACAGGGCATGGGACGCGACCGCTCGGGCGCAAGCGGCGCCGACGTGGTGCTCAAGGTGCCGGTCGGCACCCAGATCTACGAGGAGGACAACGAGACCCTCATCGCCGACCTCGACAGGCTGGGCGAGCGGGTCCTGCTTGCGCGCGGCGGCAATGGCGGCTTTGGCAACGCTCACTTCAAGTCTTCCACCAACCGCGCCCCGCGCCGGACCAATCCGGGCCAACCGGGCGAGGAGCGGACCATCTGGCTCCGTCTCAAGCTGATCGCCGATGCGGGGCTGGTGGGGCTGCCCAATGCCGGAAAGTCGACCTTCCTCGCCGCCGTCTCGTCCGCGCGGCCGAAGATCGCCGACTACCCCTTCACCACCCTCCATCCCGGGCTCGGTGTGGCAAAGGCGGGCGGCCGCGAAATGGTCATTGCCGACATCCCCGGCCTGATCGAGGGGGCGCATGAAGGCGCCGGTCTGGGTGACCGGTTCCTGGGCCATGTCGAACGCTGTCGCGTGCTCCTCCATCTCGTCGACGGGACCGGCGAGGATCCGGCCGAGGCCTACCGCATCATCCGCGGCGAGCTTGCCGCCTACGGCCACGGTCTCGACGAGAAGCCCGAGGTGGTGGCCCTCTCCAAAGCCGACGCGCTCACCCCCCAGGCACGGGCCGAAAAGGCGAAGGTTCTGGCAAAGGCCGCCGGCCGGAAGCCGCTGATCCTGTCCGCCGTTTCCGGCGAGGGCGTCGACCAGGCGCTGCAGATGCTTGCGCGCGAGATCGCGGCCGCTGCCACCGAGGACCCCAATGCCGTCCCCGCCGAGAAGGAGAAGGAGTGGCGGCCGTGAGGTCGGCGGGGGCTTGCGCCTTGTGGCAACGATTCATAGTTTGCCGGCGGCATAACGCTAAGCTCAACCCTGGAAACTGCTTCTTTTACGCCGTGGCCCAGCTTCACAAGGCCGCCCCGCCGTATATGGGTGGCGACTTATCCCGCACCGACACCAGGTTCGCGCCGCCGTGATCCCGAAACTCGATTCGTTTCGCCGGATCGTCGTCAAGATCGGCTCGTCGCTGCTCGTCGACGGGCGCGGGCTGAAGCACGGCTGGCTTGACGCGCTTGGCGCCGACCTCGCCGCGCTCGCCGCCGGGCGGCGCGACCTGCTTGTCGTTTCCTCGGGGGCGATCGCGCTCGGACGCCGGGTGCTCGACCTGCCGCGCGGCCCCTTGCGGCTCGAGGAAAGCCAGGCGGCCGCCGCGATCGGCCAGATCGCGCTCGCCCGCGCCTGGGCCGAGACGCTGCAGCGCCACGGTTTCACCGCCGGACAGATCCTGCTCACCCTCAGTGACACCGAGGAACGCCGGCGATACCTCAACGCGCGCTCCACCATCGCGACCCTGCTCAGGCTCGGCGCGATCCCGGTGATCAACGAGAACGACACGGTTGCGACGAGCGAGATCCGCTACGGCGACAACGACCGCCTCGCCGCCCGCGTCGCCACCATGATGGGGGCGGACCTGCTCGTCCTCCTCTCCGACGTCGACGGGCTTTACTCCGCGCCGCCGGGGGAGGATCGCGATGCCCGCCTCCTGCCGCTCGTCGAGAAAATCACGCCGGAGATCGAGGCGATGGCGGGAAGTGCCGGCTCCGAGCTGTCGCGCGGCGGCATGCAGACCAAGATCGAGGCCGGCAAGATCGCGACGGCGGCGGGAACCGCCATGCTGATCGCGCAAGGGCGCGACAGTCACCCCCTCCGCCGCGTTGCGGAAGGCGCCCGCTGCACTTGGTTCCTGGCCGACAGGAGCCCGGTGACGGCGTGGAAGAAATGGATCTCCGGCAGTGTCGAGACCCGCGGGGCCCTGATTCTCGACGATGGCGCGGTCAAGGCGCTTCGTGGCGGCAAGAGCCTGCTCCCCGCCGGCGTGCGCGCGGTCAAGGGCCGCTTCCAGCGCGGCGACACCGTTGCCATCCTCGGTCCGCAGGGCGAGGAGATCGGCCGCGGCCTCGTTGCCTATGACGCTGCCGACGCCGAGCGCATTGCCGGGCGCAAGAGTGCCGAGATCGCCGAGATCCTGGGCTATGCCGGCCGCGCCGAGATGATTCACCGCGACGACATGGCGTTGAGGGGCGAGTAGCCCGGCGCGTCCCAGCCAGGAAAACCCGATGACCGACAAACCGCCCGACCGCCTTTCCTCCGACCCGAAAAGCCCCTGGTACGACGCTGCGGTGCTCGCCCGCGACGTAGGCATCCGCTTCAGGGGCGAGGAAAAGACCAACGTCGAGGAATATTGCGTGAGCGAGGGCTGGATCAGGGTGGTCGCCGGCAACGCCCGCGATCGCCATGGCAATCCGTTGACCATCAAGTTGACCGGACCGGTCGAGCCGTACTTCCGCAAGTCGGAATGATCCGGCGCCTCGCCGCGGCGCGGGCGGAAGGGCGCCCCGTCACGGCCCCGGCACGACGTCCTTCGACATCTCGCCCGCCACCTTTCGCTCGCGGAAATAGATGAACAGGCCGGCGGCCACGATGACCGCCGCTCCGATCAGCGTCAGGACATTCGGCACGTCGCCGAATACGGCGTAGCCGAAAATGATCGCCCAGACGATGAGCGTGTACTGGTAGGGCACGACGACGGAAGCCGGGGCGAGCGCCAGCGAGCGGTTGACGCAGACGATCGCCCCGAGCGCGACCACGCCGAGAAGACCGAGCAGGAATGCGTCGGACAGGTTGGCGATCGGCACCCAGTCGATCCACGCGGTGGCGACGCCGAAGAGGAGCCCCGTCCAGATCTGCCAGGCGGCCATGACGGTTTCTGGTGTACCGCGGACCATGCGGGTGACGATCAGGAACAGGGCGTAGATGACGCTGCCCGCGAATGCGATCAGCGCGTGCCAGCCGAACATGCCGGTGGTCGGCTGGAGGGCGAGGAGGACGCCGCCGAAGCCGACGAATACCGCCGTCCACCGCCGCCACCCCACCCTCTCGCCGAGGAAAAGCGCGGCGATCAGCGTCACGTAGATCGGTCCGGCGAGGTAGTAGGTGACCGCATCCGCGAGCGGCAGCACCGAGACGGCGGCGTAGAAGCACATCGTCTCGGCGGTGGCGAGGAAGACGCGCAGGCACTCGAGCCACGGCCGCGGCATCCACATCGCCCGGCGCAGGCCGGAGGCGCCGAGCACCGGCACCAGCACGATCGAGGCGGCGAAGCTCCGGAAGAGGAGGATCTGTGCGACCGTATAGGTGGCGGCAAGCCACTTCCCGAGGGCATCGTTCACCGAAAAGATGAACATGCCGAGGACCATGAGGCCGATGCCGGCGGCAATGTTCTCCCGCCGGCCACCCCCGCCGGTGCTGCCCGATCCCGCCGTCATGGTCGCCGCCCTTCCGCCGCCCCCGCTTGGGGCGAAGCGCCGTTCATGGCGCGAAGCCCGGCTTTAGTCAAAGCCTCAGGAGGCGGTGCCGGCGTCGCGCCGCGGTTGCGCCTCGGCGAGGGCGAGCTTGTCGCGCCGGCGCTGCACCGACGAGGGGATGCGGAGCGCCTCCCGGTACTTGGCGACGGTGCGGCGGGCGATGTCGATTCCCGAATCGCGGAGCACCTTGACGATGGTGTCGTCGGATAGAACCGCGTCAGCCGTCTCGGCGTCGATCAGCCGCTTGATGCGATGCCTGACGGCCTCAGCCGAATGCGCGTCACCGCCGCCGGCGGACGGGATCGCGGCGGTGAAGAAGTACTTCATCTCGAAGATGCCGCGGTTGGTCGCCATGTACTTGTTCGAGGTCACGCGCGACACAGTCGACTCGTGCATGCCGATCGCCTCGGCGACGGTCTTGAGATTGAGCGGCCGCAGGTGCTGGATGCCCTCGGCGAGAAAGCCGTCCTGCTGGCGGACGATCTCGCTCGCCACCTTGAGGATGGTGCGCGCCCTCTGATCGAGGCTCTTCACCAGCCACTTCGCGGTCTGCAGGCAGTCGGTGAGGTAGGCTTCGTCCTTGTCGTTCTTCGGACCTTTGGCGACCTTGGCGTAATAGGTCTGGTTGACGAGCACGCGGGGCAACGTTCCCGAGTTCAGCTCGACGTGCCAGCCGCCGTCGGACGCCGGCCGCACCAGCACGTCCGGGATCACCGGCTGGACCACGATGTCGCCGAAGGCATTCCCGGGCTTGGGGTTGAGCGCCCTGATCTCGGACAGCATCTCCGACAGGTCCTCGGCGTCGACCCGGCAAAGCTTCATCAGCGCGGCGTGGTCGCGCTTGGCGACAAGGTCGAGATTTTCGACCAGCGCGGCCATCGCCGGGTCGTAGCGATCGCGCTCGCGGAGCTGGATCGCGAGGCATTCGGCAAGGTCGCGGGCGCCGATGCCCGACGGCTCGAATCCCTGGATCAGCGCCAGCGCCGCCTCGGCCGCATCGAGCGGGGCGCCGAGCCTCTCGGCAATCTCGCCGAGGTCGGCCCGGAAATAGCCCGCCTCGTCGATCTCGCTGATGATTGCCTGACCGACCAGGCGGAGCGCCGGGTCTGCGGTGGCGACGCCGAGCTGGTCGGCGAGATGGTCGGCGAGCGACTTCTCGCCGGCCACGAAGGCTTCGAGATTGTAATCGTCCGAGCTGAGGGTCTGGCGCGTGGGCGCCGCCGACCAGGATTCGGCGGGCAGGACCGGCGCGGTCTCCGCCGCGGCGCGGCCGTGATCGTCCTGGTAGATGTTTCCGAGGTCGGTATCGAGCTTGGCCTCGATCGCCTCGCCGCCCTCAAGGCTCGTCTCCAGCCATTCCGGGCCGTCGCCGCCGTTGCCGGCCGGCGGGTCGGCGTCTGGCGGCGCATCCTCGACCGCGACCGGCTCGTCGTCGCCCTCGGCCCGTTCCAGGAGCGGGTTCCGTTCCAGCTCGGCCTCGACATAGGCGACGAGGTCGAGATTGGACAGCTGAAGCAGCTTGATGGCCTGCATCAGCTGCGGCGTCATCACCAGAAGCTGGCTCTGGCGGAGTTCTAAACGCTGGGAAAGCGCCATGACGCGAA
This sequence comes from Bauldia sp., assembly GCA_035699585.1. Lineage (GTDB taxonomy): Bacteria > Pseudomonadota > Alphaproteobacteria > Rhizobiales > Kaistiaceae > Bauldia. The sequence goes on along the minus strand of DASSPO010000425.1, from coordinate 4,686 downwards.
AGTCGCCCGCATTCACGTTGGTCCGATATTTGCTTGTCCGGCTGTCTTGGTAGCCGATGCGTCGGCCTGGTTAAAGGCTAAACTGCTCGCCCAGGTAAAGACGCCGCACCTCGGGGCTTCGCACGACTTCGTCCGGCTGGCCCTCGAACAGAACCGTGCCCGAGTGGATGATGTATGCGCGGTCGATCAGCCCGAGCGTCTCGCGGACGTTGTGGTCGGTGATGAGGACCCCGATGCCAAGGCTGGTCAGGTGCCGGACCAGGGCCTGGATGTCGCCGACGGCGATCGGGTCGACGCCGGTGAACGGCTCGTCGAGGAGCATGAAGGCGGGACGGCTCGCGAGCGCCCTTGCGATCTCGCAGCGCCGCCGCTCGCCGCCTGAGAGCGAGATAGCCGCATTCTTGCGGAGGTGGCTGATGTGGAATTCCTCAAGCAAGGCGTCGAGCTGATCCTCGCGGTTCCGCTTGTCGGGCTCCACCACCTCGAGGACCGCGCGGATATTCTGCTCGACGGTAAGGCCGCGAAAGATGGAGGCCTCCTGAGGCAGGTAGCCGATGCCGAGCCGCGCGCGCCGGTACATCGGAAGGTGCGTTACGTCGTGCCCGTCGAGCTCGATCGTTCCGTAGTCGGCCTTCACCAGGCCGGTGATCATGTAGAAGATGGTCGTCTTGCCGGCGCCGTTGGCCCCGAGAAGGCCGACCGCCTCGCCGCGCGCAACCGCCAGGCTTGCCCCGTGCACCACCTCGCGGCCGCGATAGGATTTCCCCAGACCGTGGGCGACAAGCCATCCCCGCCCGCCGGCGTCGGGCACAAGCCGCGACGGCGGCATCTCCTCTTCGTATTGCGCCGGCCGCCTCGCCCCGTTGCCCGATCTCCTCGGGGGTCTGCGACCGAAAAGGCTCGTGAGGCTCAAGCGCGGCTCCCTTGCCAAGGCCCGGGAATATGCGCTCGCGCGCCGTCTGTCGAGATCACTGTGTGGCCGGCGCCGTTCCGGTTTCGCCCCCCTGACCGTCCTTCTTCTTGAGGTCGGGCGTAATCACCATGCGGATCGACTTGCCGGGCACCTGCTCGACCCGCGCCCGTCCCGTCGCCATGTCGATCACCAGGCGGTCGGCGGCGAGCACATCCTTGCCCTGGCTCAGCACGACATTGCCGGAAAGGACGATCGTCTCCGCCTTGTTGTCGACCACCGCCTGCGATCCGGTGACCGTCTGCTTGCCGGAGTTGACGTAGACCGTGCCGGTCGCCTCCATGCGGGTGAAGCCGCTTTGGTCGATCGCGTCGGAATCCTTGTTCGAAAAGATCTTGATCTGCGCCGCCTTCATCGTGGTGTTGCCGCGCCGCACGGTCACGCCGCCGGAGAAGATCGAGATGCGTTGGTTGCCCTCCTCGAGGATCTCGAGGGTCTTGGCATCGACCTCGATCGGCCCGTTGCCCTTCGCACCGAAACCCGAGAACAGGTCGGTCTTCTGGGCGAGGGCCGGCGCGGCGGAAATCGCCGCGACCAGGGCGAAGAGAGCCAAAGTGCGGATTGCTGTCATGTCGAACCGTCGGGGGCTGGTTCCATTGGGGCGGGCGTCGCGGCGGTGGGCGTTTCCTCTCCGGCTCCCGTTCCGGGGACGTCCTCCTTCTCGGGCGGGTGGTAAAGGATCTTCACGTCTCCGCGGAAGAAGATGTGCTTGCCACGGTCGAGGACCTCGAAACTGTCGGCGGTGAGCGTACCCTCCTTGCCCTTGATGACCACCCCGGTATCCGAGGCGACCGTTCCCTTCTCGACATCGATTGCGGCGTCCTCGAGTTGCGCTGCGTAGCCGTTGGTGGTGGTCAGCGAGATGCCGCCCTTGAGCGTCATCTTCTGCGTGCCGCCATCGTAGGTGCCGCTGGCCGCTTCGATGTTGGCGCGAACGTCGTCGCCGATGGCGAAGCGCGCCACGATCTGCTCGAGCATGACGACTTTGGGATTGGTGAGATCCTGCATGGCCTTCACCGCATGGACTTCGTAGGCCCGCTTGGTGCCGGCGAATCCCGAGATGTGCGGCTTGTCCATGGTGATCTGGCGCGATTCGACATTGATGCCGCTGAGGGTCAGCGCCGGCAGGCCGTCGTCGAGGTCCGGAACGAAGGACAGCACCACGAAAAATCCCGCTACGGCGATCACGGCGGCGGTGGGAAGCACGATCTTGAGGAGGCGCACCCGCCGGCTGTGCCGTGCGGCGCTCTCGTAATAGGCCGCGCCGCGTTCCATCGTCGGGTCGAAACGGATCCGCCGGCCCGCTTCGGCAGCCGCGAGCCCGGCCGCGGCGGAAGCCCCAGGGACGTAGGCGGTCCCGCCCTGTTCCCGATCGGGCCGGCCCGTCCGGGCAACCGGAGAGACCCGGCGGCGCCGCGTGGCCTCCGCGGTGTCCGTCTCGTCCGTCCACGCGACCGGCCAGGTCTCCGAGCCTGAATCCTGAGCGGCCTCGCGCGTCCAGTATCCCTCCGCATCCTCCGGCCCGCCGGCGGCCGGGCCCGCCGCTTCGGGCTCCGTCCAATGTCCATCCGGCAGGTGGTGGGGGGTCGGCTCGAGTTCCGGCGCGACCGGCGCGGACTTCGTCCTCGTCGGTTCGGCGAGGCCAACCCGGTCCTCGTACCAGAGCGGCCCCTCGTCCGCCGAAGGCGCGCCGGCTTCGGCCCAATAGGCCTCATCCTCCGGTGGATAGGCGCTCCGGCGGGGATCGGCCTCGGCAAACGGGACCTCGCCCTCGTCCTCCGGGGGCTCGTCGCGCGCCGTCGCCTGGTAGTGGTAGTCCGTCATAACCTCGTCCCGCTTCGTCCGCGGGAGTTGACGGCCCCATTGTGGACTTATGGTGGCCGCGCGGCAAACCTGCCGAGGAATCCGTGCCTTAGTGGGCGAAAATATCGTCCTCCGCCCAGCCCGCAAGGTCGAGCAGCGAGCGCGCCGGCAGGAAGCCGAAACAGGCGTCGGCGAGCTCGGCCCGGCGCTCGCGGATGAGCCGCCGGTCGAGCTCGGCCTTGAGCGCATGGAGATAGATGACGTCGGAAGCGGCATAGGCGAGCTGGGCATCGGAGAGGGTCTCGGCCCCCCAGTCGGTGCTCTGCTGCTGCTTGTTGAGCTCGATATCGAGGAGATCCTTGCAGAGGTCCTTGAGGCCGTGCCGGTCGGTATAGGTTCGGGTCAGCCTCGAGGCGATCTTGGTGCAGTATACCCGGTTGGTCATCACCCCGAACGTCTTGAAAAGAAAGGCGACATCGAACCGGGCATAGTGGAATATCTTGATCCTGCGGGCGTCGGTGAGGATGGCGGTGAGGTTCGGCGCCTCGCGCTGGCCGGGCGCGATCTGGACCACGTCGGCACTTCCGTCCCCGGGCGAGAGCTGAACCACGCAGAGCCGGTCGCGGGAGAGATTGAGGCCGAGAGTCTCGGTATCGATCGCGACCCGTTCGCCATAGGCGAGCAGGTCGGGAAGGTCACCCTTGTGAAAGCGTATGGTCATCGTCACCGTTCGCGGCGGGATTGAAGCCGGACCTTCATAGCGGGGCATCCTTAAGAACGCGACAACTCTTTGGGCGAAACGGCAAGGGGGACTGCGGATTCGCACCGCCGTTGACAACCCCCGCCCCCCTCAATACGTATCGGCCGCCCTGCCCAGGTGGCGGAATTGGTAGACGCGCACGGTTCAGGTCCGTGTGCCGCGAGGCGTGAAGGTTCGAGTCCTTTCCTGGGCACCATTCGGCCGTTCGCCACCACTCGGTGACGCATCACTTACTCCGACTCGGATTATTTCAACCTGCCGGACAAGGAAATCGTGGTACCCGGCATCCCGGAATTGTCATGGCGATCGCCCGCTTCAATTTCCTTGGCTAACCCGGCGTTGCCGCCTTAATCGTCCGGACGTCAGCGCTGTTCCGCCGGACGGGGATTGCTTACCCATCCGCACGCCTGGAGCCCGCGCCTGTAGCGTCTTTCCTACCAGGGCGGTATGTGTCGTCGATCCATTTAGGCGCGGCAGCGCTCAGCACGCCACCAGCGTTGGTTCTTGGAAGGTCGCCTGCCACCGCACGGCATGGCATGATTCGAAGCTTCAATGATCCCTCCGACACGCCTGATCATGACGATCTTCATGTTGCACTCGGTCGTCATGACCAACTGGTTTCCGCGCATCCCCGACATGCAGGCGAAGCTTCAAGTTGGCACGGGCGACCTGTCACTTGGACTCTTGGGCGCCTCGCTCGGCACCATTGTTACCCTCCCCCTCGCAGGGCAAATCGTCGAGTGGCTGTCTCCGCGGCGAACGATTCTCGTCGTGTTCGTGTTCTACGGTGTCGCCTATGCGCTGGTCGGCTGGGCGTGGAGTGTCCCAAGCCTGTTCGCTGGGCTGTTCCTCGCCGGGCTGTTCATGCCCATCGTCGACGTGGCCATGAATGTCGAGGCCGATCGCATCGAGGCGAGCGGCGGTCGCCGGATTATGAATACGTGCCACGGCTTCTGGAGCGTCGGGTCGATCATCGGAGGACTGAGCGGCACCGCCTTTGCCAGCCTTGAGGTCGACATCCGCTGGCATCTCGCGATCGTGGGCGCCGTCACCGTCCCGATCGCCCTCGCCGTTGCGCACCGCTTGCCGCACGTCTCAGCCGCACCGCAGCAGCCGGAGGAGCCTCGCTTCCGTATCGCCCTGCCGACATTGA
>DASSPO010000424.1:0-30870 GCA_035699585.1 Bauldia sp. | reverse complement strand
GTGCCGGTCGAAGCGGCGGAAGTCGCCGGCCGGGCGATCCGACCGGGTGCGATCACGCTGCCGATGGCGATTGCCCAGGAGCCGTGCTCATCGCCGGCGCAGCCGGACGGGCGGCGCCGGAGGCGGCTTCTCGGCGTCGTCCGGGCGGCGATGGCGACCTGGTCTTCAGCGGCGTGGGAGGCGCGGTCGCGGAGCTCCAGGCGATGTCAGAAGGGGATCTCGTCGTCGAGCTCCTCGGCGTAGGACGGCGCCCCGCCGGGGCGACCGCGGTCATTGCCCGCTTCCATCGGCGTCGAGCGTCCGAAGTCGCCGCCGCGGTCGCTCGCCTGAGCGGCATCGCCGCGGCCGTCGAGCAGCGTCAGCTCACCGCGGAAACGGGTCAGCACGACCTCGGTGGTATAGCGGTCCTGGCCGCTCTGGTCCTGCCATTTGCGCGTCTGCAGCTGGCCCTCGACATAAACCTTCGAGCCCTTCTTGAGGTACTGCTCGGCGATCTTGCAGAGGTTCTCGTTATAGATGACGACGTTGTGCCACTCGGTGCGCTCCTGACGCTCACCGGTGTTCTTGTCGCGCCAGTTCTCCGAGGTCGCAATCCTGAGGCTCACCACCGGGGCGCCGGAGTTCAGCCGCCGCACCTCCGGGTCGCGCCCGAGATTGCCGATGAGGATGACCTTGTTGACGCTGCCCGCCATGGCGCTGCCCTTTCCTGTCACGCAAGCCGCGACCCTACGCTGCCGCGGGTCCGGCGTCGCCCCGCTCCCGTCCGTTTCCCACAGGGTAAGCATGTTCACTATATGTTCCGCGCGGCGCCTTGGCAAGTGCCACGTCGGATTCCATCCCACGGGAGGAGGCCGAGCGGACCGCCGCCCTCTCCCGGGGCCGCGAAGGTTACCGCCTGCTCAGCTTCTCCAGCGGCAGGACCTGGTCGACGTCGAAATAGCCCGCCCACGGGTCGGATTTCTGTTTCTTCAGAAGATCGGCCGCATTCTCGACGCTCGCCGGACGGGCACTGTCGAGGCGGGCGAGTTGCGCCCAGGATACGGGCCAGGCGAGCGGCGCGCCGCGTCTGGCGCGGGTGGAGAACGGGGAGATCGCGGTGGCGCCCCGGCCGTTCCTGAGGTAGTCGACGAAAATGCGCCCGGTGCGCCGGGCCTTGGTGGCGACGGCGAGATAACGCTTGGGCTCCTCCTCGGCCATCGTGCGCGCCACCGCCTCGCAGAAGGCTTTCACGTCATCCCAGCCGTAGCGGGGCGTGAGCGGGGCGATGACATGGATGCCCTTGCCGCCCGTCACCATCGGGAAGGTCTCGAGGCCGAGCGCGGCAAGGCGGGCGCGCATGTCCTTGGCGGCATCGCGCACCTGCGCGAAGGCCATGTCTTCGTCCGGGTCGAGGTCGAAGACGATCCGGTCGGGCTTTTCCAGCGTCGCGTTATGGGAGCCCCAGACATGGAGTTCGAGCGCCCCCATCTGAACGCAAGCGATCAGGCCGCGCACGTCCTCGATGTAGAGATAAACGTCGCTCCCCTCCTTCTCCTTGATGCGGATCGGCTTGAACGCATCAGGGAACCCCGGCGAGGCGTGCTTCTGGAAAAAGCAATCGCCGGCCGCGCCGTCAGGGCAGCGGACGAGGCTCAGCGGACGGTCGGCCACATGAGGCAGGATGCGGTCCTTGACGGTGAGGTAGTACTCGGCGAGGCGGCGCTTGGTGATGCCGTTTCCGGGGAAGACGACCTTGTCGGGATGGGTCAGCCGGACGCCTTCGACCTCGATCGCCTTGTCGTGCCTGCTCGAGTCAACGGAAACGACGGCGGAGGGTTTCGGCACCGCTACCTCCTCTTTCGCTGCGGCCCCAGCGTGCCCTTTCCGAGCCGGGCGGTCGGATGCCTCCGCCGGCGCCTCGGCGACGACCTGCTTCGGCAGCTTGTCCGCACGGAGGCCCTTGTAGCTGCCCTGACGGACGTAGCCTTCGTCGGTGAAGCCGCGGAAGGCGATCTCGGCCACCAGCTCCGGCTTTACGAAATGAGCGCGGCGGCGAATGTCGGGGGGCACGTCGTCGGCCGGCGGAGTCTTGACCTCGCGCCTCTTGAGCTCGGGCCATAGCTCATCCAGCTCACGCTCGCCGAAACCGCTGCCGACCCGGCCCCGGTAGACGAGGCGGTCGCCCTCGCGAACGGCAAGAAGGATCGAGGAGAAGGGGCGCGCCTTCACCTCCGACGGCCGCCAGCCGATGATGACAAACTCCTGGCCAAAGCCGCATTTCGCCTTGAGCCAAGCCTTGGTGCGGTCGGAGCGGTACGGAGCATCGGCGCGCTTGGAAACGATCCCCTCGAGGTCGATCTCGCAGACGTGCTGCAGCATCGCCCCACCGTTGCCGACCACGTGGTCGGAGTAGAACAAGGGACCGGTGCGGGGCTGGTCGGCAAGCAGTGCGGCAAGCTTCGCCTTCCGTTCGAGAAGCGGCTTCTTGCGGAGATCCTCTCCATCGAGGAACAGGAGGTCGAACAAGTAGTATCCGATGTCTCTCCCCTTCCCTTCCGCGATTCTGTCCTGAAGCGCGCCGAAATCGGTTCGGCCGTCCTTGTCGGCCACCGCCACCTCGCCATCGAGAAGCGCCGAGCCCACCGGCAGGTCGAGCAACGGACGCACGAGCGGCCGGAACTTCCCGGTCCAGTCGAGGCCGCGGCGGGTATAGAGCCGGGCCTCGCCGCCGCCGATCGCGGCAAGAACCCGGTAGCCGTCGTACTTGATCTCATGAATCCATTCGTCGCCTTCCGGCGGGGCGTCGACCAAGGTCGCCAGCTGCGGCGCGACGAATTTCGGCGGCGAAGCTTTGGGCCCGGAAGTAGAGACGCGATCCTTAGCCGTCTTAGGATCGGGCTTCTTGATGCTCATGCCCGACTTCAGCCACTCGACGTTCCCGGCGGCGATCTGATCCATGGTGCGGCCGGTGCGGACGCTGTTCGTGACCCGCTCGACGATCGGCTTCTTCTCCTCGGTCACGTACTGGTCGCGTTCCTTGATCAGCAACCAGTTCTCGTGACGCGACCGGTCGCCCGGCTTCTTTCGCATGCGCACGAGCACCCACTTACCCTTGAGGCGCTCGCCGTGGAGGATGAACTTGAAGTCGCCTTTCGCGAGGGCTGCCTCAGGGTCGCCGACCGGCTCCCAGGTGCCCTCGTCCCAGAGCATCACCGTGCCACCGCCATATTCGCCCTTCGGGATGGTTCCCTCGAAGTCCCCGTAGTCGAGGGGATGATCCTCGGTACGAACGGCAAGCCGCTTATCCTTGGGATTGAGACTCGGGCCGTTGGGGATGGCCCAGGACAAGAGCACGCCGTCGAGTTCCAGACGGAAATCGAAGTGAAGCCGCGTGGCGGCGTGCTTCTGGATCAGGTAGCGGTAGCCGCCCGGCTTGCGGCGGGTCTCCTCCCCGCTCGGCTCGGCGGTCCTCGTGAAGTCGCGCTTTTGACGGTACTCGCGGAGACTGTCGGCCATTGTACTCCGCTGCCGTTGCTACGCAGCGCGCTTCCGCTTCGCCGGGGCCTTCTTGTCCTCCTTGGCCGCCGCCTTCTTCTCCGGCGGCTTCTTGGCGCTCGCGGCGGCCTTCTTGGTGGTGGTCGCGGTCTTGCCTCCCACGCTGCGCTTCAAGGCCTCCATGAGGTCAATGACCTTGGCGCCGATCTGCGGCTCATCGATCGACTCAGGCGGCCGGTTCTCCATCTTGGCGTCGATCAGCTCGCGGAGCGCAGCCTCATACGGATCGCTGAACGCTTTCGGGTCAAAAGGCTTCGTCTTCCTCTCGATCAGCTCCTCGGCAAGCGACAGGAGTTCCTTGTCGGGCTTGGTGTCGGGGACCTCGGCGAAGAAGGCGTCGGGCTTCTGAACCTCGTCGGCATAGCGCAGCGTCTCGATCATCAGGCCCTTGCCGTAGGGTCGGAGCGCGACGAGGTTGGAGTGCCCCCGGGCGACGATATGGCCGATCCCGACCTTGCCGGTTTCCTTGAGAGCGTCGCGGAGCACCACATAGGCCTCCGAGGAGGTCTCATCCTCTTCGGGCGAGACGAAATAGGGCTTATCGAAATAGATGGCATCAAGCTCGGCGGCGTCGACGAACTGGACGAGGTCGATGGTGCGCTTGGCCTCAAGCTTCACGTCATTGATCTCGTCCTCGGTGAGAAGGACGTACTTACCCTTCTCGACCTCGTAGCCCTTGACGATGTCCTTGGGATCGACGGCGCCGACGCCGGGGACGACCTTTTCGTAGCGGATGCGTTTGCCGCTCGGCTTGTGGATCTGGTTGAAGCTGATCCGGGCGGCGGACTTGGTCGCCGAAAACACCTGGACCGGGATGGAAACAAGGGCCAGCCTGATCTGACCCTGCCAATACGCGCGCGCCGGCATTTTTCCCTCTACGCTACTCACGGAAACGCCGCCCGGGGCGGACGGGTTCCGAAAGCTCGAGGATATGCGCATTGAACCTAAGGGACAAATAACGTTTTGTGGCGCATTCGCGTTCGGGGTCTGTTCGACCCCCTTGCGGCGACGGCAACGGCTTGCCTACGGCCGACAAGGGGCTTAGTCAGGCAAAAGCGGTCCCGCAGCACGCGGGCAGGAATTACGGAGAACTCCAGACATGCCGTTTTTGGGTCGCCCGGGCGGCAAGGAAGCGATGAGCGAGGGTCCGCGCCGGCAGTCAGGCAAGCGGAAACTCCAGCCGACCGGCAACCCGGACCGCCCGAAGGTGTTTTGCATCGGCTTTCACAAGACCGGCACGACCTCCCTCAAGGAAGCCCTCAAGATCCTGAACTACCGGGTGACGGGGCCGTTCGGTCTGACCGACAGGAACATCGCGGCAAACGTTGAGGCCAAGGCGCGGGAGCTCGTCCCGCAGTTCGACGCATTCCAGGACAATCCGTGGCCGCTCCTCTACGAGTTCCTCGACAAGGAGTATCCCGGTTCGAAGTTCATCCTCACCGTGCGGCCGACGGACAAATGGATCGCGAGCGTCACCGACCATTTCGGCACAGGCCAACCGCCGATGCGCGAGTGGATCTACGGGCCCGGCCGCGGAAACCCTGTCGGCAACGAGGCCGTCTACGTCGCCCGCTACGAGCGGCACAATCGCGAAGTCCTTGAGTACTTCAAAGGCAGAGAGCGCGACTTCCTAGTGTTCGATCTTTTTGCCGGCGACGGCTGGCAGAAACTCTGTGCGTTCCTCGACCACCCGATCCCGCGTGACCCTTTCCCGTGGCAGAACTCGAAGCGGAAGCGCGAGCGCCAGGTGGCCAAATTCGGCAGCATCAAAGCGGCCCGTCGCGCACGGCGCCGTCGAATGCGGGAGGAAGCGGCCGCCGCGGCCCAGCAGCAGGCCGGTGCCTCCGAACAATAGCCGGATCGGCGAAGGACCATCCCTCGCCGGGTGAGAGCCGGGTCACGCGGCAAGTAGAGGCGGTCCTTTACTGAAAATTCAGCCTTGCGGAACACACATAGAACACGTATGGTTTGTTCGTGATTTGTACCGGATTCTGCTGAAAATCCGGTAGGGGGATTTGCCGATGCTCACGCGCAAGCAACATGAACTGTTGATGTTCATCAACGAGCGCCTCAAGGAGGCGGGCATCCCACCTTCCTTCGACGAGATGAAGGACGCCCTCGATCTGAGGTCGAAGTCCGGCATCCATCGCCTGATCAAGGCGCTCGAGGAACGCGGCTTCATCCGCCGGCTGCCCAACCGGGCCCGCGCCATCGAGGTCGTCAGGCTACCCGAGTCGACCACGCCGCCTGCGCCGCGGTCCCGCGGGTTCTCGCCGAGCGTGATCGAGGGCAGTCTCGGCAGGGTGCGGCCGGTGACGAGCGGCGAGACCGTGTCCGAGCCGGTGATGGTTCCGGTGATGGGACGGATCGCGGCGGGCGTGCCTGTCGAAGCGATCCAGAACCACAGTCATTCGATCGTCGTTCCGCCGGACATGCTGTCGCCCGGCGAACATTTCGCCCTCGAGGTGCGCGGCGACTCGATGATCGAAGCGGGGATCTTCGAAGGCGACACGGTGCTGATCCGCAGAACCGATACGGCCGAGACCGGCGACATCGTGGTGGCACTCGTCGACGAGGAGGAGGCGACGCTGAAGCGGCTCCGCAGGAAGGGTGCCTCGATCGCGCTCGAGGCCGCCAATACCGCCTACGAGACCCGCATCTTCGGCCCCGACCGCGTCCGCATCCAGGGCAAGCTCGTGGGTCTCATCCGGCGCTACTGAACCCTCGCCGACGGGAGCGGCGGCATGAAGGGCCGGCGCACGCCTTCGGGAAATGCCGTCTCGATCCGGAAACCGGGTTCCGCTCCGTCCCCGGCAGGAATGCGGTAGAGCGCATGGGCCCCGCCCCTGGCAAGCGCGTTCCGGTCAATGACGACGGCAGCGTCATGGCACCATGGCGGTGCACGGAAACGGGAGACGACCACTTCGGCAAGGCGACAATCGTCCGCAAACGCGCCGGGCGCTGAGCCGACTGCGACGCGGGTGCCATCCGCCAGCCGAGCGACACAGCCCAGCCCGTCGCAAGCGACGCCTTCGGATACCCCATCCTCGATCTGGCGCGGATCGGCGTCGGCGCGAAGCCAGTATTCCGCAGCGAAACGGTTGGACTTCGGGTTGACGACAGCGTAACGGCCGTCGCCGCCACGGACCGCCACCACCCGTCCGCCGGCGTCGATCAGGATGTCGGGCTGCGGCGCCGCGAGCGCCACCGGGATCGCAGCGAGCATCGGCACCAGGCCGAGAAGGCGCCATCGCTCGCGCCAAAGCGCAAGCCAGAGGAAGCCCGCGACGACAAGGAGCAGCGCCGCGGCCGGCACGGCGCGGATGCCACCCCAGCCCTCCGACCACCCGGCGACCATCTCGCCGACCAGAACGACCCAGTCGATGCCCCAGCCCATCGGAACAAGGGCGAGATGTTCAAGGCCGAAGGGCATCAGCAATACCGCAAACAGCGCGGCCGGCATGACGAGGATGCCGACCACCGGCATCGCCGCGAGGTTGGCGAGAAGCGCGAGCGGGGCGGCGCGCTGGAAGTGGTAGATGGCGAAGGGCGTGGTGGCGAGCGCAGCGATAAGCGAGGTGAGGAAGAGGCCGTGGGCGGAGAACCAGAGCCGCCCGGCAAGCCCGCGATCGGCCAGCGTCGCGAGGCCAAGTCTCCGGTCGGCACGCTGGCGTATCGCCTCGTAGCCCGCGACTAGGGCAAGCGTCGCCGCGAACGACATCTGGAAGCTTGCGGTGAGCAGGCTCTCCGGCTCGACGATGAGCACGATCAGCGCGGCGATGGCGACGTTGCGGAGCGTGATGGCCCGGCGGTCGATCATCACGGCGAAGAGGATCACGGCGAGCATGACCCAGGCGCGCTGCGTGGCGACATTGCCGCCGGAGATGGTGAGGTAGAAGGTGGCGACGGCGAGCGCGCCGGCCGCCGCCCATTTCTTGATCGGCCGGGTCAGCGCCAGCGCGGGCGAGAGCGCGAGAAGCGCCCGGATGAACCAGAACACGGAGCCGGCAACGAGCGCCATGTGGAGACCCGAGATCGACAGGACGTGGCCGAGACCGGAGTCGCGCATCGCCTCCTGCGTCTTCTCCGAGATGCCGCGCTGGTCGCCCATGACGAGTGCGGCCGCGATCTCGCCGGTATCGCCGGGCAAAGCCCCGATGATGCGCTGGCGGATGGCCTCGCGAAGATCAGCCAGCGGCTTCGACAGCGCAATCGGCCACGGCGGCTTGCCGATGTCCGCCTCCCTCGCGGCGCCATACGCAAAACCCACGGCGCCGATGCCCTCGTAGAAATCGGCGCGGCCGAAATCATAGCCGCCCGGCATCATCGGGCCGCTTGGCGGACGGAGGCGGGCGAGCACGGAAAGCGCATCGCCGACCCGGATGTCGTCGGCGCGGCTGCGGATGGTGATGCGGACCGCTCGCGGCGTCCGCTCAGCGGCGACGCCATCGATCGCAACGACACGAAGCCGCACGCGTGTCCCGCCGCGCGCGGCGGCTTCCCGCTCGGCGACCCATCCGGTCACATCCACGGTCATTTCACGCGCCAGGACGGGCGCGGCGACGACTTCGGTGCGGAGCTTCATCGCGGCGAGGCCGGCCGCCAGCATCGCCAAGGCGACGGCAACGCGAAATGCGGCGACCCGTCGGCGGACACGGAGGGCGAACCCGGTCGCCGCAACCGCCGCCACGGCAAGCGCAAGCAGCGACGGCTCGGCGGGAAGCGCGAAGTAGACCAGGATGCCGGCGCCGAAGACAACCGGCAACCAAAGGAAGCCGCGGCCGGCCTCCATCTCGCGCTCGAACAGTGCGCCGAGCCGGGCCCGGAATGCATCGAGCCAGTCGCCGCCGGTTGGCCGGGGGACCGGCCAGCTCGATATGGACCCGTCGTCGTCCCGCGGCTCTCCAGTGGTGTCGACCCAGCGATCGACGTCGCTCATCGCGGCCCCCTCCCGGCCGCGATCTTACATCAATGCGTGTACGAAGAAGAGCGGCGCAACCGCTTACCGGGCGGCCTGTCGAGCGTAGCTGTCCTTGAGGCCGACAATGCGGTTGAAGACCGGGCGGCCCGGGGTGGAGTCGCTGTCGCGGCAGAAGTAGCCGAGGCGCTCGAACTGAAGCGGACCGGCCTCGTTCGAGGCCGAGACGGCCGGTTCGATCATCGCGGCGACCACCTCGCACGAGTGCGGGTTGAGCGCTGCGGCGAAGTTGCCTGGATCGGGCTCGGGAAGGGTGAAGAGCGGATTGTAGAGGCGGACCTCGGCGGGAACCGCATCGGCGGCCGAGACCCAGTGGAGCGTCGCCTTCACCTTCCGCCCGTCCGGCGGGCTCTCGCCGCCGCGCGTCGCGGGATCGTAGGTGCAACGAAGTTCCACGACCTCGCCGCTGGCATCCTTCACCACCTCCCGGCAGGTGATGAAATAGGCATAGCGCAGCCGCACCTCGTTGCCCGGGAAGAGACGGAAGAACTTCTTCTCCGGTACTTCCATGAAGTCGTCGCGCTCGACATAAAGCTCGCGAGCGAAGCGCACCGGACGTGTGCCGGCGGAGGGATCCTCCGGGTTGTTCACGGCCTCGAGCAGATCACCCTCCCCTTCCGGGTAGTTGTCGATCACCACCTTGAGGGGACGGAGCACGGCCATCCGCCGCGGCGCCGTGCGGTTCAGCACCTCGCGGATCGAGGCCTCGAACATCGCCACGTCGACCAGGCTGTCGGCGCGGGCAACGCCGATCCGGCCGATGAAATCGCGGATCGCCTCGGGGGGGACCCCGCGGCGGCGAAGCCCGGCAATGGTCGGCATGCGCGGATCATCCCACCCCGAGACATGGCCGCCACGGACAAGCTCGGTGAGCACGCGCTTGGAGAGAAGCGTGTAGGTGAGATTGAGGCGCGCGAACTCGTACTGGCGCGGCCGCGACGGAACCGGCAGGTTCTCGATCAGCCAGTCGTAGAGCGGCCGATGATCGGCGAATTCGAGGGTGCAGAGCGAGTGCGTCACGCCTTCGATCGCGTCCGACTGGCCGTGGGCGAAGTCATAGCTTGGGTAGATGCACCAAGCCGTGCCGGTGCGGGGGTGGGACGCATGGAGGATGCGGTAGAGCACCGGATCGCGCAGGTTGATGTTGCCCGACGCCATGTCGATCTTCGCGCGAAGCACGCGGGCGCCGTTGGGGAACTCGCCGGCGCGCATGCGGGCGAAGAGATCGAGGTTCTCCGCAACGCTCCGGTTCCGCCAGGGACTATCGATGCCCGGCTCGGTCAGTGTGCCGCGGGTCGCGCGGATCTCATCCTGACTCTGGTCGTCGACGTAAGCCTTGCCTTCGCGGATGAGGTGGACGGCCCACTCATAGAGCTGCTCGAAATAGTCGGAGGCATGGCGGGTCTTGCCACCCCAGTCGAAACCGAGCCATCGGACATCGCGCTCGATGGCGTCGATATATTCCTGCTCTTCCTTGGTCGGGTTGGTGTCGTCAAAACGGAGGTTGCAGTGGCCGCCGAATTCCTGGGCGACACCGAAATTGAGGCAGATCGACTTGGCGTGCCCGATATGAAGGTATCCGTTGGGCTCGGGCGGAAAACGGGTGACGACCTCCTTGACGCGCCCGGCACTACGGTCGGCGGCAATGATGTCGCGGATGAAGTCCTGCCCGGCTTCGCGGACGGGCGTCTCGGTCACTGTCATGGGCTATCCCTGGCCGCGAGGAAGGCGGCAGTCCGGCGCCTATGTGCCAAATCCCGCGGGAAAGGCCAAGACAACAAGAAGGATCAACCCGCTCGCGTCCGGGATGACTTGGCGCGAACAGCAGCGGTTGACCCGAAGATGGAGACTGCGCTCGGCGTGGGCCGCTGACGGTCACACAGACGGCATTCATGGGGGTTTTCATGGCCGCGGGTGTGATGCAGAGTTACCAAGAGCTGCAATACGATGACCATCCAACCCGCGTCACCGGCCAGGCGAGCGCCGACGGAGCAAACCCGGTTCAGATTGCCTGCCTGACGCCCCTGGGGTGACTCCTTCAACCGAACCAAGCGGAGGCCGGCAATTGGCCGGGTGTGGACATGGCGGATTCCACCGACCGGAAGCATTGGTCCAGCGTAGCCCAGGAATGGATCGCCTGGGCGCGCGCGCCGAACCACGATGCATTCTGGGCTTATAGGGCGGCTCTGCGTGACTTCATCGGCCAAGGCCAAGGGGATGCACTGGATCTCGGTTGCGGTGAAGGCAGGGTGTCCAGGGAGCTCAAGTCGCTCGGATACCGGGTGACGGCGACCGACGCGGTCGTGGAACTGGCGCAGGCGGCGGCGGAAGCTGGATCCGCGGACGAATACGTCGTCGCCGACGCGAAGGCGCTGCCGCTGAAGGACAATCGGTTCGACCTGGTCGTCTCCTACAACTTGCTGATGGACGTTGATGACGTCCTTGCCGTCTTGACCGAGGCGAGGCGCGTGATGCGCGCGACAGGACGCCTCCTGATCTCGATCGTTCACCCGTTTGCCGACCGAGGGCGCTTCGCAGGCACAGCCGCGGATGCACCGTTTGTCAGAGAGGGCACATACTTCGGCCGCCAGCGGTTCGAGGGCATGGAAGAACGAGATGGCCTGAGAATGCGCTTTGCCGGTTGGTCGCAGCCGCTCGAGGCTTACGCGCGCTACCTGAGGAAGGCGGGATTTGTTATTGCCGCCCTCAGGGAGCCTTTGCCGGATACGAGCGAAGGACGCGGACACCTGGCGAAATGGACCCGGATGCCGCTCTTCCTGTGGCTCGACGCCCGGATATGGCAACCCGAAAGCGATTAGCGCTGACCGCAATAACCGTTCCCATGCTAGAGGGGGACAAGAGACCCCATCCCTTTTTCCCTGCAGATCGATGCCCTCCCCTGTCGTTACTCGTTTTGCCCCCTCGCCCACCGGTTACCTGCACATCGGCGGTGCACGAACGGCGCTGTTCAACTGGCTCTACGCGAAGCACACCGGTGGCAGGATGCTGCTTCGTATCGAGGATACCGACCGGGAGCGTTCGACCGAGGCGGCGATCGCCGCGATCATCGACGGCCTGACCTGGCTCGGTCTCGACTGGGAGGGGGAGCCGATCCACCAGTTCGCGCGTGCCGCCCGGCATCGGGAAGTGGCGGAGGAGCTCGTGCGGAAGGGCAAGGCATACTACGCGTACGATACCCCCGACGAACTGAACGAGATGCGTGCAAAGGCTCGCGCTGAAGGCGGTTTTGCCCGTTACGACGGCCGGTGGCGCGACCGCGACCCGGGCGAGGCGCCCGCCGGCGTCGCGCCGGTCATCAGGATCAAGGCGCCGCTCGACGGCGAAACCGTGATCGAGGACGGCGTGCAGGGCCGTGTCGCATTCCCCAACAAGGACCTCGACGACTTCGTGATTCTTCGCTCGGACGGGACACCCACCTACATGCTGGCGGTGGTCGTCGACGACCACGACATGGGCGTGACACAGATCATCCGCGGCGACGACCACCTCACGAACGGCGCCCGGCAGAAGATTCTCTATGACGCCGCGGGCTGGGATGTCCCGGCCATGGCCCATATCCCTCTCATTCACGGACCGGACGGGGCCAAGCTCTCCAAACGCCACGGGGCGCTCGGGGTCGATGCCTACAGGGCGATGGGCTACCTGCCGGAGGCGATGCGGAACTACCTGGTCCGCCTCGGCTGGAGCCACGGCGATGCGGAAATCATGTCGACCGAAGAGATGATCGCCTGGTTCGACATCCCCGGCATCAACAAGGCCGCCGCACGTTTCGACTTTGCCAAGCTCGAGAGCATCAACGCGCATTACATCCGGCAGAAGCCGGATGCGGATCTGCTAGCGACGTTCATGGACTCACTTCACCATCTTCCCGGCGGATCGGAATTCCACGCCAAGCTCGATCCCGACCGCCTGTTTCGCCTGCGACAGGCTCTGCCGCTCCTGAAGGAGCGCGCAAGGACGCTGATCGACCTGATCGACGGCGCGCGGTTCATCGTGGCCGAGCGGCCTCTCGCCCTCGACGAGGCCGCTCGCGCCCTCCTCGACAAGCAAGGGGCGCGCGAGGCTCTGTCGGCGCTGATCCCGGTCCTGCAGAAGGTCGACGACTGGTCGGCGCCGGCCCTTGAGGCGGCCGTCAAGGATCACGCGGCGGCAACCGGCGTCAAGCTTGGCGCAATTGCGCAACCACTCCGCGCGGCGCTGACCGGCCGCGCCGCCTCGATTGGCATCTTCGACGTGCTTGCCATTGTCGGAAAGACGGATAGCCTTGGACGCATCAAAGACCAAGCCTCTCGTTCCGTCACTCCCTAATGAAGCCAGTACCTGAGCGGCCGGCAAGCGACGCCGGCGCACCGGAGACGGTTCCGGAGCTCGCGGCCATTGTCCTAGCGCTGGGCGCGCCCGCGTCAGCGATTGACGCGGTGCGATCGCTCCAGGAGCAGGACCCACCGGTCGAGATCGTAGTCGTCAATTCCGGCGGCGGCGACATGGCCAGCGTCCTTCGCCATGCCGGCATCGACGTGCCGGTCATCGAGCGCGAGGAGCGGCTCCTCGCCGGCGCTGTGCGCAATCTCGGCATCGCGGCAACCCGGTCACCGTATATCGGTTTCCTCGCCGCGGACTGCCTCGCGGCGCCCGGGTGGAGCCGACACCGGCTTCGAATGCATCACGCCGGCCATGCCGCCGTCGCCAGCGCCGTCCTTCCGTCAGACCGCGAGAGCAGCATCGCCTGGGCGTCGCACATCGCGCTCTTTCGGCGGCGGCTTCCGGCCGTCGAGCCGAAACTGGCCGCGCTCTACGGCGCCTCCTACCATCGCTCGCTGTTCGACCGCTATGGGCTGTTTCGCGCCGACCTCAGGGTTGGCGAAGATACCGAGTTCCATGCGCGCCTCCCCAAGGGGGACAAGCCGGTCTGGTGCGGCGAGGTGCACGCGATCCACGCCAGCCCGAAGCGCTTCTCCGAGCTGTTGCGCGATCAGTACGCCCGCGGCAGCCGCATGGCGGATTCGGCCGTTGCTATCAGGGATTTGCGTATCCCTTTCGGCCCCCGATGGTGCTACAGCCAGATCCGCTCGGCGATCCGGCAGTCGCGAATGTGGGTGGAACCTGCCGACATTCGCCACGTCCGAAGAGCGTGGCTTCTGCTTCCGTTCGCGGTAGGCGCCTATGCTGCGGGGGGCGCGGTCGCGCACTGGAAGCGGGATCGGACCGAACAGCGCCACCAGCCGCTGACCCACCACCTTTTCCCGCGCGCGCGATGGCTGAAGCGCCTGATCAATCGTCGCCCCCGAGTCGTGGCCGGGTTCTCGTTCCGCTACGACGCGCATCTCGTCCCCGATCTCATCGAGAATCTCCGCCCGATCGTCGACGGCTATGTGGCGTATGACGACAGGGCTGCGACCGAGCTTTTCAGCGACGAACGCCAGCGCCGGTTGAAGATCATCGCCGAAGCGAAAAGGCTGAGAGCCCGGTGGATAATCTTCATCGATCCCGACGAACGGCTTGAGGACGGGGTCGCCAAGCAGATTCGCCGCCTGACCGAGGTCGACGGCCGTGTCGTCTGGGGATTCCGTTTCCGTGAGCTCTATACGCCCGACGCCTACCGGGTCGACGGACCTTGGGGAAAGAAGATGCGGTACACGCTGTTCCCATTGCGTGATGGCCAGAAATTCAATCGCGCGCTGCTTCACGGCCCGCACCATCCGCTGGGATATGAGCGACGAAACTCGCGCCTCAACGTCTATCATCTCAAGATGATCGCCCCTGAACGGCGGGCTGGGCGCCGCGACCTCTATAAGGCCCTCGACCCCGACGCCAGGTTTCAAAAGATCGGCTACGATTACCTAGCAGACGACAGCGGCGCGGTGCTCAAGCGCATTCGACCCGGCCGCGGCTATAGTCCCCGGCACGAGGACAACGGCGGATTGTGGATGCCGGCGATCGGCGACACAGGCGGGGGAGACGCGCCCAAGGTCCCCCACCACGACAGCCAGGCCTCGGCGCCGAAGGCGAGCTGAGCGGCCAGTGACCGAGGTCTCAGCATCCGACAACGATCTACCGAACCATCGTCGATCTTGGCAGCATGGACCTTGCCGCGCTGCAGCAATATAATCGACACCATCGTCCAGCAAAACCATCCAGCGAGGTGAGGCCATGGCCAACGCATCCACCATGGAGGCCGAGACGGCCACTCAAGACACGGCCGAAGCCCATCCGAGCGAGGCCGTGCTGACCATCGGCGGGGCTCCTCTCGACCTCGGGATCAAACACGGGACGCTCGGCCCGGACGTGATCGACATCACGCATCTTTACCGCGACACCGGGATGTTCACCTACGACCCGGGGTTCACGTCGACGGCGTCGTGCGAATCGAAGATCACTTTCATCGACGGCGACAAGGGCATCCTGCTCTACCGCGGCTATCCGATCGAGCAGCTCGCCGAGCACGGCGACTTCCTCGAGACCTGCTACCTGCTCCTCTACGGCGAGCTGCCCACCGCGGCGCAGAAGGCCGACTTCGACCACCGCGTCACCTATCACACGATGGTCCACGAGCAGATGAACCGCTTCTTCACCGGCTTCCGCCGCGACGCCCATCCGATGGCGATCATGTGCGGCGTGGTCGGCGCGATGTCGGCCTTCTATCACGACTCGACCGACATCTCCGATCCCTACCAGCGGATGGTGGCCTCGCTCCGCATGATCGCGAAAATGCCGACGATCGCGGCGATGGCGTACAAGTACCACGTCGGCCAACCGTTCGTTTATCCGCTCAACGCGCTCGACTACGCGTCGAACTTCCTCCGCATGTGCTTCGCGGTGCCGTGCGAGGAGTACAAGGTCAACCCGGTGCTTTCGCGGGCGATGGACCGCATCTTCATCCTCCACGCCGACCACGAGCAGAATGCGTCGACCTCGACGGTGCGGCTTGCCGGCTCCTCCGGCGCCAATCCCTTCGCCTGCATCGCGGCCGGCATCGCCTGCCTGTGGGGGCCGGCGCATGGCGGGGCGAACGAGGCGGCGCTCAACATGCTCCAGGAGATCGGCACCGCCGACCGCATCCCCGAATACATCGCCCGCGCCAAGGACAAGAACGATCCGTTCCGGCTGATGGGCTTCGGTCACCGGGTCTACAAGAACTACGATCCCCGGGCGAAGATCATGCAGAAGACCTGCCACGAGGTCCTCGCCGAGCTCGGCATCCAGGACGACCCCTTGCTCGAGGTGGCGATGGAGCTCGAACGGATCGCGCTCACCGACGAATATTTCATCGAGAAGAAGCTCTACCCGAACATCGACTTCTACTCGGGCATCACCCTCAAGGCACTCGGCTTCCCGACGACAATGTTCACCGTCCTCTTCGCGCTCGCCCGGACCGTGGGATGGATCGCGCAATGGAAGGAGATGGTGGAGGACCCGTCACAGAAGATCGGCCGGCCGCGCCAGCTCTATACCGGCGCGCCGCGCCGCGACTACGTCCCGGTATCAAAGCGCCGCTGAATCTGCCTATCCCGCCTGCGAGGGAAGAACAGCGCGGTAGCGCGCCGTCTCGAGCACGATGTCGGCGGCTCGCCCGCTCGGCGTGCCGTGGTCAAGGGCCATGAGCCCGTCGAGAGCGGCGAAGGAGCGGAGTTGCCGTTCCCGCTCCGGCGTGGCGGAAAGGAGCGGTTCCAAGGCGGCCGCCAGGCGCTCCGGGGTGGTCCCGGCGTCGAGAAATTCGGGAATGTCGTTGGTGCCCGTGATCAGATTCGGCAGCACGAATGAATTGAGCCGACGAAGCACGATGTGCTTGACGAGCTTGGCGAGCGGATCGACGCGGTAGGCGATCACCATCGGCACGCCGGAAAGCGCGAGTTCCAGCGTCACCGTGCCGGACGCCGCGAGCGCAAGGTGGCCGCTGCGGAAGGCAACGTACTTCTCGGACTCGCCTTCGATGATCTTCGGCTTTACCGGCCACGCCGCGGTGCGCGCCCTGATCTCGTCGGCGAAGCGCGGGACGGCGGGAAGGAGCACGTTCATCGGCCCACGGTCGCCGACGAGGCGGGCAACGGTTTCGCCGAAGACGTCGAGGAGGCGATTGATTTCGCCATGACGGCTGCCGGGGAGGACGATGAGATTGGGCCGATCGATCGTCGCGAGCGGCTTCCGCTCTCCCGGCGCCGGCCTGAGCCGGTCCAGCTTCTCGATCAGGGGGTGGCCGACATAGGTGCAGGGCGGCCCCCCGAGCCGCCGATGGACCTCCGGCTCGAAGGGCAGGATGGCGAGGACATGGTCGACAAAGCCCGCCATCCACGGCGACCGCCGCGGTCGCCACGCCCACACCGTGGGTGAGACATAGTCGACGATCGGAATCGAGGGACGCCATTTCCGCACGCGCCGCGCAACGCCCAGGTTGAAGCCGGGACAGTCAATCATGACGTACACATCGGGATCCGCCCGCACGATCTCGCGCGCCGCCTGCCGCATTCGCGACAGAATGAGGTTGAGGTTGGCGATGATCGCCGTGCCGCCGACATGATTGATGTCGCGCATCGGAAAGATCGAGCGGAGACCAAGGCGCTCCATCCGCGCGCCACCGACGCCAAGAAAGCGGATGTCGCCACCGACGCGGCGGCTCAGCGCCTCCATCAGGCCGGCGCCGAGCGCGTCGCCGGATTCCTCCCCGGCAATCAGGAACGCGGTGAAGGGTCTGCCCGGCACGGTCATGACGCGGCTTTCCCCTCGCCTCGCTCGCGGGCGACGATGAACAGGCCCTCCCGGTCGGCGATTTCCACCACCGCGGGCCGGTCAACGATCATGACCCGACCGGCCTCGATGGCGATGCCGGCAAGTCCGGCGTCCGCCGCGGCGCGAACGGTCTTCTCACCGATGGTCGGCATGTCGACGCGAAGATCCTGCTGCGGCTTGGCGCATTTCGCGAGTACGCCCGCCCGCCCCTTCCAGCGAAGCCGGCCCGCTTCCCGGAGCTTCGCCACGCGTTCGATGGTGCGGTCGGTGCCCTCTGCCGCCTCGAGGGCGACGACGACGCCATTCACCACCACCGCGGCCTGCCCGGCGTCGAGCCTGCCGATGACGCGCGCCGCCTTCATCGCGCGCTTCACGTCGCGGAGCATCTCCCTGTCGGGTGCGTGGCGGCCGATCCGGCCGGAACCGGCGATAAGCTCGGGCGCGACCTCGTGAGCGCCGACGACCCGGTAGCCACGTTCCTCGAACAGCCCGACGAGACCGGTCAGGAGATCATTGTCGCCGCGGAGGAGGAGCGCGGCGACCCGCGCCACCACCCGTACCGCCCCGAAATCGAGCTTCATGTCCTTGATGTCGGGGCGGGAGCCGACATTGCCGACAAGCACGACCTCTCGGGTCCCGTGCTCGGCAAGCAGGGCCTCAAGCCGGCCGAACTGCCCCCACCTGAGGGTTTCGTGCGGCCAGGCGGCGATACCGTCGTCGGCTTCGCCCGCGATGCCGACGATAAAGACGGGACGACCGGCGCGCGCGGCGGCCTCGGCGACAATCAGCGGCACCGGCCCGCCGCCCGCGATGATGGTCAGCGGCCCGCGGTCCCCGGCCGGAACTGACAGGGGCGCGTCCACGGTCACGCCCGCGGCGTACAGAGGGGGCGGTCGCCGCTCTTGCGTATGAAGTCCACCATCATCATCACCGGGGGGACGTCGGGGTACTTCTCCGCCACCCGCTCAACGCGCTCGGCGCGGGTTCCGGCGCCGTTGAAGATCGCCTGGTAGGCGGCGCGAAGCGCGTGAATGGTCGGCCGGTCAAATCCGCGGCGCTTGAGGCCGACGACGTTGAGGCCGCCGAGCTCGGCGCGCTCGCCGATCGCCGAAGCGAAGGGGATCACGTCGCTGTTGACCCCGGAGAGGCCGCCGATGAAGGCGTGGGCGCCGATCCGGCAGCGCTGCTGCACGGCGGCAAGCCCGCTGACGATGGCGTGCTCGCCGATCTCGACATGGCCGCCGAGGGTGGCGTTGTTCACCAGCACGACGCGGTCGCCGACCACGCAGTCATGCGCGACGTGGGTTGCGATCATCAGGAAGCAGTTGGCGCCGATGCGCGTCTCGCCCCGGCCGCGCGCCGTGCCGCGATTGATGGTGGCGTGCTCGCGGATGATGCAATTCGGACCGATGACCACGGTGGTCGGCTCGCCGTCGTAACTCGTATCCTGCGGCGGGCCGCCGACCGCGGCGAAGGGGTAGAGCACGGTGCCGGCACCGATGGTCGTACGGCCACTCACCACGACATGGGGATGGATCACCACGCCGTCCTCGAGCACGACCTCGCGCTCGACGATCGAGAAGGCGCCGATGCGGACGCCCGAGCCGACCCGCGCTCCGTCCTCGACGATCGCCGACTTGTGAATGTCGCTCATCGGCGGGCTCACTCGTCCGCGATCAGAGCGCTGATGGTTGCCTCCGCCACCTTGACGCCCCCCACCAACGCCTCGGCGCTGAACTTCCAGATATTGGTCCGATTCCGGATCTTGCGGACGTGGTACTCGACGGTGTCACCCGGCGTCACCGGCTTCCGGAACTTGGCTTCGTCGATGGTCATGAAATAGACGACGCCGGGGCGCGAGCGGCCGCGCGACAGGATGCAGATGGCACCCGCGGTCTGCGCCATGCCCTCGATGAGCAGCACCCCCGGCATTATCGGCATCTCCGGGAAGTGCCCGACAAAGAAAGGCTCATTGGCCGTAACGTTCTTGATGCCTATGGCGAAGTTGTCGCCGTCGATGTCCTTGATCCGGTCAACCATGAGGAAGGGCGGCCGGTGCGGTAGAAGCCGGTAGATGCCGTGAATGTCGAGGCTCGTCTCCTTCTGGGCGTCTGCGTCGTCAGCCATTGGAGGCATCCTCGCTTTTCTTCCCGGACATGGGCTGGAGCGATCGCACCAGCCGGTAGAAGGCCTTCCTTTCCCGCTGCCAAGCGTCGAGCGGCATGGCGGGATAGCCGCCCCAGGATTCGCCGGGAGGAATGTCACTGCCGACGGCGGAAGCCCCTGCTATCCGTGCTCCATTGCCGACGGTCACGTTGTCCCTGATCCCGGCGCCACCCCCAATCATGACGAAATCGCCAATCGTGGCACTGCCTGAAATACCGACATTTCCCGCTATCAGGCAATGCCTGCCGATGACCACGTTGTGACCAATCTGAACGAGGTTGTCGATCTTCGTCCCTTCGCCGACGACCGTGTCCCGGTTGCTGCCACGATCAATGGTGGTATTGGCGCCGATCTCAACATCGTCCTGGATGATGACCCGGCCGATCTGGGGGACCTTGAGATGGCCTCCGGCACCAGGCACGTAGCCGAACCCGTCCTGGCCGATCCGGACCCCGGGATGGATGACCACCCGGTCGCCGAGAAGGGCGTGGGTGATCGTCACTCCCGACGAAAGCACGCAACCGCGGCCGATGCGAACCCCGGACCCGACGTGGGAGCCCGAGCCGACGACGGTGTCGCGCCCGACCTCGACCCCGTGCCCGATGACGGCGAAAGGCTCGACAGTGACGCCCGGCTCAAGCCTGGCACCCTCCGCCACCGCTGCCATCCTCGACACCACGCCCGGTTCAGTGACCGGAGCGATCTTCAGCGCCGACGGATACAGATGGCGGCCGAGGAGGACGAAACTCCGGTGCGGCGTGTCGGTCAGCAAGGCAAGCGTGCCGGACGGCAGAAGCTCCGCGTCACGCGGGCGGATGAAGCACGCGCCGGCCCTTGTCTCCCTCACCAGGGCGATATAGCGCCGGTTCTCGCAGTAAGCCGCTTCTTCCGGTCCCGCGCGTTCCAGCGAGGCGAGGCCGCGGATCAGAACGCCGGACCGACCGGCATCGGACAAAGCCGCTCCGGTCAAAGCCGCGATCTCGGCGACGGTCATGGGCTTGGGCGCGGGAAAGAAGCTCGGCTCGGTCATCGCCGAGGTCGCAAAAACAAAAGGGGCCGCCGACGATCCGACGGCCCCTCAACTGACTGCCGAAACGTCAAAATGTCCTGCCGGCACTGAACCGGAACCATTGCGTCGTATCGGTCTTCGCCTTGGTAAGGGCATAGGCAGCGTCGGCGCGGAGAACGCCGATGGGGGAGGACCACAACACCGAACCGCCGACCGAGGAGCGGATCACATTCGGATCAATCACCGGACCACCGCCGGGAGGCACGTCGATGCCCCAGAGGTTGCCAGCGTCGGCAAACAGCGCGCCACGCAGACCGAAGTCGGGCGAGATGCCGGGGAACGGGAAATTCACTTCAGCGGTCGCCGCCCAGTAGTTGGTGCCGCCGAGCGGCGTGTCGGTCGCCTTGTCGACTACGCCATAGCCGTAGTTGGCGAAACCGCGGATCGTCTCACCGCCCTTGAAGAAGTTATCGATGGTCCGCACCTGCTCGCCATTGAGTCCCATGATGTTGCCGCCGGCAACCTTGACGAAGCCGACCACGTCGGCCTGGGGCAGGATCTCGGTGTAGAACCGCGCCTCGCCTTCGGTCTTCAGGTAAGAGACGTCGCCTCCAAGACCGGCGAATTCCTGCTTGGCGTTCACCCACCAGCCCTTGCGCGGGTCGACGCGGCTGTCCAGCGAGTTGTACGTGAAGCCATACCCCGCGGAAGAGACGATGGTGGTCCCTTCCGGGAAGTACATGCGGGTCGCCTTCTTCGAGTTGCTGATCTCCTGGTTCTTGTAGCGATAGTTCGTATTGATGGTGAGGCGATCGGTGATCGGAAGGCCGAGACGCACGCCGCCCCCGATGGCATCGAAGTCATAGGGACGATACGAGGTCTGCTTCTGCACGATCTTGAAGGCATCGACGCCGGCCGAGACGTTCTGGCCAAGGAAATACGGGTCGGTGAACGAGATGTTGTAGGTCTGCTCGTTCTTGCCGAAACCGACGGCGATACGGAGTTGCTGGCCGCGGCCGAGGAAGTTGCGCTCGTCGAGAGAGAGCTCCGCGACAATGCCCTCGGTCGAGAGGCCGGCACCGATCGCGAACTCGCCGGTCGACTCTTCCTCGACCTGCACGACAAGGATGACACGGTCCGGCGCCGAGCCCGGCTCGGTCGTGATGCTCACCGTCTTGAAGTACTGAAGGTCGCGAAGCTTCCGCTCAGCGCGGTCAACCAGGACGCGGTTATAGGGATCACCTTCGGCAAAATCGAACTCGCGACGGATGACGTAGTCGCGCGTCTTGGTGTTGCCGATGATCTCGATCCGCTCGACGTAGAGCCGCGGCCCCTCGTCGACCAGGTAGGTGATCGAGATGGTGTTGTTGGAGTAGTCGCGGTCGCCGCGCGGGCGGACCTGGGCGAAGGAATAACCGCTCCGCGACAGCTCGAGCGACATTGCCTCGATCGTACGCTCGATCTCGCTTGAGTCGAACACCCGGCCCGGTCTGGTGCTGATGAAACGACGCAGGGAGTTCGCGTCGAGACCCGGTACGGTCGAATCGATGTCGATCGAGCCGAAGCGATACCGCGGCCCTTCCTCCACCGTAAACACCACCGTGTAACGGTCGTTCGCCTCGTTGAACTCCCAATCCACCGAGATCACCCGGAAATCGGCGTAGCCGTTGCTCATGTAGAACCGGCGCAGCTCTTCCTGGTCCTGGGCGAGCTTCGCCTCATTGAAGATATCCTTGCGGCTGAGGAGCGTCAGAATGCTGCGCCGCTTCGATTCGATCACGCTCGCCAGGCGGGAGTCCGAGAAGGCGTTGTTGCCGACGAAGGTGACGCGGCCGATCGCCGTGCGGCCACCCTCGTTGATCTGGAACACCACATCGACCCGGTTGTCGGGGAGCGGCGTCACGATCGACTCGACGGTCGCCTCGCTCCGTCCCTGGGACGCGTAATAGTCGGTGATGCGCTGGACGTCCCCCTGAAGCTTGGCGTCGGTGAGCACCCCGCGCGGCTCGGTCTGCAGGAGCTGGATCAGGACGTCATTCTTGATCTTCTTGTTGCCGCGAATGATGACGGTGTTGACGATCGGGTTCTCGACCACACTCACCACGAGGCGGCTGCCGTTGACGGAAATGGTGACGTCCGAGAACAACCCGGTGCCGTAAAGGGCCTTCACCGACTCGTCGATTTCGGCACTGCCGAAAGACTGTCCCGGCTCGATCAAGACGTAATTGCGGACGGTGTCCGCATCGATCCGCGTGTTGCCGGTAACGACGATGCTCGAAATGACGGCGGCCTCGGCCGCGGTCGACGCAAGCATCACAGCCGCCTGGCCGGCAATACCACCAGCCAGGAGGACAAGCGCAAGGGCCGCACTCCGAACGAACTGCCTGAATGAAATCATAAGGTTCGGCACACCCCGCTTTGCCAATTCCCCTCCGGCCGACCCGTGGCCGGATTCGCGCCCCAACGTCCCCGGGGAGCGACGATTACAGCCTTTTTGACCCCACGCAACCCGCAGCCTGAAACGGCTCGCCGAATCTGCCCCGGCGTTGCCCCCCGGCCACGCATCGAAGCCCTTTCTTAGAGCCAGTTCAAATTAATAATATCGTTTCTGAATGCGAAAATCATTAACGCGATCACCGCCACGAACCCTATGCGGAACCCGATCTCCTGAACCCGTTCACTTAGCGGCCTGCCGCGGATCGCCTCGATCGCAAAGAACAAAAGATGTCCGCCGTCCAACATCGGCACGGGGAAAAGGTTGAGCACCCCGATGCTGATCGACAGAACCGCCGCGACATTGAGAAGCACCGCAAGGCCCATGCGGGCCGCATCGCCGGAAATCTTGGCAACCATGATCGGCCCACCGAGCTGGTCGGCCGATTCTTCGCCCACGATCACGCGGACCAGGTAACTCACGGTCCGTTCCGTGATGAACCACGTCTCGGTGACGCCGTTCCACGCAGCTTCGAGCAGGTTGAAACGCACCTGTTCCATGTCACCATCAGCAAAACTGCCGACGATGCCAAGCCGGCCGACCGGCGGCCCGTCGGCGCCACCGGTGGCCTCCGGCGTCACATTCAGTCGTATCTCGGTGCCGTTCCGGTCGAGTACCACGGCGAGCGACTCGCCGGGCCGCGGGCCGACGATATCGCGGATGTCGTCGAAGCTCGCCACGGGCTTGGCGTCAATGGATCTTATGGTGTCGCCGACCTCGATGCCGGCCTTCGCGGCGGGGGAACCAGGCTGAACCTGGGTCACCTCGGGTGGCATGGCCGGCCCTTCGATGCCGACCGCCCCAACCATGCCGACGAAACCTTCGGGAGCCGGTTCCGAATCCGGCACCACGGCAATCTCCAGCACCTCTCCGTTGCGCTCGATCGTAAAGGTCAGCGCTCGTCCTGGGCTGAGACCCACGATCCGTTCAACATCGGCGAAGCCTTCGACGCTCCGGCCGTCGATGGCAGTGACCACGTCCCCGGGCCGCAACCCGGCCTCCGCCGCCGGGCCGCCGGGCTCAACGAAATCGATGCGCGGCGTGACGACGGCCCGTCCGGAGACAAGGAGCATCACCGTAAAGATCACGATGGCGAGGATAAAGTTCGCCGCCGGTCCCGCCGCGACGATGAAGGCGCGTGCGCCGACGCCCTTTCCCGAAAAGGTCCTGCTCCGCTCCTCCGGGCTCATGGCGGCCAGCGCCGCGCGATCCGCGGCACTGGCTTCGTTCTCGTCGCCCAGGAATTTGACGTAGCCGCCGAGCGGAATGGCCGAGATCTTCCAGCGCGTGCCCTTGCGGTCGGTGAACCCCAGGAGCTCGGGCCCGAAGCCGACGGAGAAAGTGCTGACACCGACGCCGCACCAGCGGGCGGCGAGGAAGTGGCCCATCTCGTGGATGAACACAATGAGGGTCAGCACGACCAGGAAGGCGAGGACGGTTCCCGCGAGCGAGAGGCCGATATCTCCGAGCGACCCTAAGAGTTCCATCTTGTCCGTTCCGTCCTTGTCAGGGCCGCGGTGATTTCGTGCCGAAGCGCTGGACCCTGTGGCCGGCGATGCGGCGCGCCTCCTTGTCGAGCGCCAGCACCTCCTTGAGGGTAGCCGGCGTCCGGTCGAGGCCGGCGCTCCGGGCCTCCGAGAGCGTGTCCTCGACCAATCGGGCGATTTCGGGGAAATCGATATTGCCGGCGAGAAAGGCCGCGACGGCCACCTCGTTCGCGGCATTAAGAACATTGGTAGCCCAACCGCCTGCTGCCAGCGCTTCTCGTGCGATGCGAAGCGCCGGGAACCGCTCTACATCGGGGCGCTCGAAGGTGAGCCGGCCGATTCTGGTAAGGTCGAGGCCGAGGCCGGTCGCCGGGCCCCGGGCTGGCCACGCCAGGCAATGGGCGATCGGCATGCGCATGTCGGGGGCGGACAGCGTCGCGATCATGGTCCCATCCCGGTATGCGACGAGGCCATGGACGATGGACTGCGGATGAATTACGACCTCGATTCGGGCTGGTTCAATGCCGAAAAGATAATGCGCCTCAATCAGTTCTAGACCTTTGTTCATCAAGGTCGCGGAGTCGATGCTGATCTTCGGCCCCATCGACCAGTTGGGGTGCTTCAGTGCCTCCTCCGGCCGGGCACCCATCATGGCCTCCTTCGTCCAGTCCCGGAACGGCCCTCCGGAGGCGGTGAGGATGATGCGGTCGACGTCCTCGATCCGGTTCGGGCCCAAGGCCTGGAAGATGGCGTTGTGCTCGGAATCGACCGGCAGGATCTCGACATTGGCGCGCTTCGCCTCGGCGACGAACAGCTCGCCGGCGCAGACCAGGCACTCCTTGTTGGCCAGGGCGACACGAGAGCCGGCGCGAATGGCGGCAAGCGTCGGCGAGAGGCCGGCCGCCCCGACGATCCCGGCGACGACGACGTCGACGGGCCTGGCGGCGGCCTCCTCGATGGCGGCGAGGCCTGCGGCGGCCTCGATGCCGGTGCCGTCGAGCGCGTCCTTGAGGACGTTGTAGCTGGTCCGATCCGAGATGACGGCGACCTTGGCGCCAACCCTCTTCGCGATCCGGGCGAGGCTTTCGGCGTTGCCGAACGCGGTCACCGCCTCGATCTCAAAGTCCTCCGGGTGTTCGCCGATCACCGCAAGGGTGTTGGTGCCGATCGAGCCGGTCGCGCCGAGGATCGTGACGCGCCGGCGTTCCCGCTTCTCGGCCAGCGGCTCCGCCGCCGCCTCGATGGCCTGCTCGACTTTCGCGGGAACGTTCACCACACCACCAGACCCTGCGCCGGATTGGCGACGCCATTATGACCGATGCCGATCATCACCGCGACCGCGCTTGCGAACACAAGGCCGTCAACCCGGTCCATCATCCCGCCATGACCGGGGACGAGCCGACCGGAGTCCTTGGCACCGAAACGCCGTTTCACCCAGGACTCGAACAGGTCTCCCCATTGGCTTGATATGGAAAGGATGACGATAACGGCGACCAGGCCGGCACTGACGCCGAGGTCGAGCAGCGCCGCCGCGACGATGCCGGCGGCGATGCCGGCCGCAAGTCCGCCGATGGCGCCGGCCCACGTCTTCTTCGGCGACACCGCAGGCCAGAGCTTCGGCCCGCCGATGCTGCGGCCGGCGACGAAGGCGCCAATGTCGGTGGCCGCCACCACGGCGACCAGGACAGCGATGGCGGCAAGGCCGTAGTCGGGGGAATCGCGGAGGACAAGGAGGCCCAGGCCCAACGTCAAAGCATAGAGGACGCCGACCGGCCGCCAGGGGCGCGGGCCGACAGCGGCGCCAGCCACGACGCCAAGCGCGGCGATGACGAAGGCCAACGTGGGATAATCCAGCCCAAAAACCAGGAGCGAGAAGATCACGGCGGCGGTGAAGGGCAGCGCCGCCGAGGCCTCGGCTTCAGTGACGCCCGTCCACTCGGCGTGGACGACGGCGGAGATCGCGGCAACGACGACGGCCGCAATAAGCCCACCCGCCCAGGCGGCGAGCACCGCTATGGCGATGAGCACCACGGAGGAGGCGATCCGGGGAAGGAGGTCCCGGCTCACGATGTCGCTTTCGAGCGTCGCCGAAGCACCGCCTGCCCTCACGCCGGGCTCCGCGCGGCATGGCCGCCATAGCGCCGCACGCGCCTCCCGAACTCGTCGACAGCCGCCGCAAAATGAGTCGCGTCGAAATCGGGCCAGTAGACGGGGAGGAAGACGAACTCGGCGTAGGCGGCCTGCCAGAGGAGGAAATTGCTCAGTCGCAGCTCGCCCCCGGTGCGGAGGATCAGGTCGGGATCGGGAATGCCGGCGGTGTCGAGGTGTTCCGCAACCAGATGCTCATCGATGGCTTCGGGATCGAGGAGTCCCTTCCTCACCTTCTCGGCGAGACGGCGGGTAGCCCGGGCGATCTCGTCACGAGCGCCGTAGTTGAAGGCGACGACAAGGCTGAGGCGGCGATTTTCCGCCGTGAGCGCCTCGGCCTCGCGGATCATCGCAGCGATGTCGGCGGGCAGTCCTTCGCGTTCCCCTATCACGACGACGCGAACCCCGTCGCGGTGAAGGCTTGCAAGATCGCGCCGGATATACATGCGGAGGAGACCGAACAGAAACTCGACCTCCGCCGCCGGCCGCGACCAGTTCTCCGAGGAAAAACTGAACAGGGTCAGGTAGTCGATACCCCTTTCGAGCGAAGCCCTGACAGTGCGCCGGACGGCCTCGACGCCGGCGCGGTGGCCCATGCTCCGCGGCAGGCCCCGGCTTTCGGCCCACCGGCCGTTGCCGTCCATGATGATCGCGATGTGGCGCAGGCCGTCACCGCTCGACCCTGCGGCGACCTTGCGCTGACTCGCATGCTGCGTCATCGCGGTTCTCCGCGCGGGAAGCGCCATCAGACCTGAGTGATCTCCGCTTCCTTCTGGGCGAGAAGTTGGTCGATCTCGGCGATGGTCTGGTCGGTGAGCTTCTGAATCTGATCGGCGAGACGTTGGCTCTCGTCCTCCCCCATGCCGCCCTCCTTCTCCTCCTTCTTGAGGTGGTCGAGGCCGTCGCGACGGACATGGCGGACCGCGACCCGCGCCTGCTCGGCGTACTTATGGGCGATTTTCACAAGTTCCTGCCGGCGCTCGGCATTGAGCTCCGGGATCGGGATGCGCAGAAGCTGGCCCTCCATGATCGGGTTGAGGCCGAGATTGGCCTCGCGGATGGCGCGGTCGACTGCGCTGACGGTCGAACGGTCCCAGACCTGGACGGAGAGCATGCGCGGTTCGGGAACACTGATCGTGGCGAGCTGATTGATCGGCATCGAGGCACCGTATGCTTCGACGTGAATCGGCTCCAGAAGGTTGGCCGACGCCCGGCCGGTGCGCAGGCCCGCAAGCTCGCCCTTCAGGGCGGTGACCGCGCCGTGCATGCGGCGACTGAGGTCGTCGAGTTTCATGGCTCCTCCTTCACCCGCCGGACTCCCCGATCCGGCAACGCCTTCTCGCTTGTCAGCCGGCGACGACGGTCGCTCGGCCCCGGCCCTTCAGGATATCAATGAAGGCGCCCGGCTCGTGGATGCTGAAAACGATTATCGGGATACCATTGTCCCGGGCAAGGGCCATAGCCGCGATGTCCATGATCTTGAGGCCCTTGTCGATCGCCTCGTCGAATGTGAGCCGGTCATAGCGGATGGCATCGGGATGCCGCTTTGGATCGGCGGTATAGACCCCGTCGACCATGGTCGCCTTGAACAAGGCGTCGGCACCCATCTCAGCGGCACGGAGAGCGGCGCCGGTGTCAGTGGTCACAAAGGGGCTGCCGATTCCGCCCGCGAAAAGGACGACCTCGCCGGCGTCGAAGGCTGTCTGCGCCGAACGCTGATTGAATACCTCGCAGATCGTGGGCATCGGCACGGCGGAAAACAGTCGGGTCTTCAGGCCGGCTGCCGCGAGCTTCTGCTCGAAAGCGATGGCGTTCATTACCGTTGCGAGCATGCCCATTTGGTCGCCCGCGACTCGGTTCCCGCCGCCCGCCGCGACGGTCATTCCCCGGAAGATGTTGCCGCCGCCGATCACCAGCCCGAGCTTCACACCGAGCTTCACGGCTGCGGCGACCTCGGCCGCAAGGCGTCCGGTCACGGCGTCGTCGATGCCGAAAGGCTTGTCGCCGAGAAGGGCCTCGCCGGACAGCTTGAGCAATACGCGTTTGTAGCGAACTCGTGCCGTCATCCCGCCGACCCGTCGGTTGCCTCAGCCCGCCCCGATACACGACCGGGGCGGCCGATGTCACGTCTTGCCGGTCCCGGGCTGCTCGACGCCCGCCGCCGCCGCCACCTCGGCGGCGAAGTCCGACTCGGCCTTCTCAACCCCCTCACCGAGACGGAAGACAACGAACTCGGTAATCCTGATCGGCGCGCCGACCTCCGATTCCGCGGCGGCGATCGCCTTGCCGACCGTCTTCTCCGAGTCGACAACGAAACTCTGCGCGAGAAGGACTACCTCTTCGTAGAACTTCCGGATTCGGCCCTCGACCATCTTGGCAATGATTGAATCGGGCTTGCCGGATTCCTTCGCCTGCTCGGTGAAGACCGCGCGCTCGCGCGCAACGACGGCGGGATCGAGCTCCTCCTCGCGGACCGCGAGCGGACTAGCGGCGGCGACATGCATCGCCACCTGCCGCCCGATCGCCGCGAGCTTCTCCTGATCGCCTGCGGATTCCAGACCGACGATGACCCCAATCTTGCCGAGACCCGGTGCCACGGCATTGTGGACATAGGTCGCGACGGCGCCCGGCTTGACCGAAACCATGGCCGAACGGCGCAGCGTCATGTTCTCGCCGATGGTGGCGATGGCACTCTTCAGCGCCTCGTCGACCGTCGCGCCGTCCTTGAGCTTCGCGACACTGATCGCGCCGATCGTGCCGTCGGTCGACAGCGCGGCTTCAGCGATCCTCGTGACGAGGCTCTGGAAATCGGCGTTGCGGGCAACGAAGTCCGTCTCCGAGTTGACCTCGACCATTACCGCCCTGCCCGGCGCGGTGGCGACACCGATCAGGCCCTCGGCGGCGACGCGTCCGGCTTTCTTGGCCGCCTTGGCGAGACCCTTGGCACGGAGCCAGTCGACGGCCGCTTCCATGTCGCCGCCGGTTTCGGTCAGCGCATTCTTGCAGTCCATCATGCCCACGCCGGTCTTCTCGCGGAGCTCCTTCACCATTGCAGCGGTAATCGCCATTTCAATCCGCCTTCCGATCACTCGGCGCCGATAAGGCTCTTGGCCTGACCGACCCAGTCGTCGCGCGTGATGCGCCCCTTGAAGTTGAGCGCCTCGTCGATCTTTTCGATGTCCTCGTCGGTGAGGTTGGCGATCTGCGACAGCTTGGTGACGCCGAGATCGTTGAGCTTCTCCTCGACCGTCGGGCCAACTCCGGTGATCTTCTTGAGGTCGTCCGGGTCGCCTTCAGGCGGGTCGAAGAGAGGCGTCATGGTCGGCTTCCGCTTCTTCTCCTTCGCCCCGGCACCACCACCCTTCTTCGACTGGGCTTTTGGAGCAGGCGCCGGCGCCGCAACGGCGCCCTCGCCGTCAACCGCTTCGAGGATGGCCGGCTCGTGGACCTCCTCACTCGCACCGATATCGATGCCCGCCTCGCCTTGCGCCCGCGAGATGCCGTCGATCGCGGCCTTGGCGATGAGATCGCAGTAGAGCGTGATGGCGCGGCCGGCGTCGTCGTTCCCCGGCACCGGGTAGGCAATGTTGTCGGGATCGCAGTTCGAATCGACGATGGCGGCCACCGGAATGCCGAGACGGTTCGCCTCCTGGATGGCGATCGCTTCCTTGTTCGTGTCGATGACGAAGATCAGGTCGGGAACCCCGCCCATCTCCTTGATGCCGCCTAGCGCCTTCTCGAGCTTGTCGCGCTCGCGGGTAAGCGTCAGCCGCTCCTTCTTGGTCAGGCCATGCGCCTCTCCGGCAAGGACCTGCTCAAGCTCCCGGAGACGCTGGATCGAACGCGAGATCGTCTTCCAGTTGGTCAGCATGCCGCCGAGCCAGCGCGCGTTGACATAGTACTGGGCCGAGCGCTTGGCGGCCGCCGTGATCGGCTCGGCTGCCTGGCGCTTTGTGCCGACGAAAAGAACGCGCCCGCCTTGCGCCACCGTATCGCTCACCGCCTGAAGCGCCCGATGCAAGAGCGGCACGGTCTGGGCGAGGTCGATGATGTGGATGTTGTTGCGTACCCCGTAGATGTACGGGGCCATCTTGGGGTTCCAGCGATGTTTCTGGTGGCCGAAGTGAACGCCCGCCTCAAGCAGCTGGCGCATGGTAAAATCGGGCAGTGCCATGACTACCTTGTCTCCTTCACCGGTTCTGTCCTCCGCGGGGATGCGGCCGAAGCCGCCGCCTGTTT
Organism: Bauldia sp.; assembly: GCA_035699585.1. Classification (GTDB taxonomy): domain Bacteria; phylum Pseudomonadota; class Alphaproteobacteria; order Rhizobiales; family Kaistiaceae; genus Bauldia. The sequence continues at coordinate 70 of DASSPO010000424.1, read as the reverse complement.
CCAGGCACCGGATGGATCGCTCGGCCAGTAAAACCGGCCGATTGAGCCAATCCCCGCGTGTGAGATGACG